>QWHO01000196.1 GCA_021404945.1 bacterium CPR1 | reverse complement strand
TCAGCGAGGCCACCGCCCGCAAGTACGGCGCTGTCCAGAAGACCCTGTCCTGGCTCGACAGGATGCGCGACGAGGAGCTGGTGCACGTGCCTGAGGACACGCTGCGGTTGATCGGCCTCAATCCAAGCTCCATCCAGCGCTTTAAGAACTCCCCCCAGACCGCCCGGTCGGAGATCAATCGGCTGATCGAAACCACCAATCGGCTGCCGATGGTGTCGAGCAACTACCTGGGCATGCCGGGCACGTCCATGGCCGCTCCCATCGTGGCCGGGGTGGTGGCTCAGGTGCTGGAGGCAAACCCTCACCTCTCCCCCGACGAGGTCAAGCAGGTGCTGCGCCAGAGCGCCACCCCGCTTCCCGGCTATGGCCGCGAGGCCCAGGGCTCGGGCGCGGTCAACCCCGACCGGGCCATCGAGCTGGCCCTGCAAAAGCTGGATGAAGGCGACCGGAACGGCCAGTTGCACCTGCCCCTGGAGCAACCGCGATGAAGCTCGCCGCCACTCCCGCACCTTTACCCCGCCTGGCCGAGTACCGGCCCCAGCGCGCCGCCAGCCTGGGACTGCCGGAAGATACCCTCTTTCTGAGCAAGCTCCCGCCCATCGAAGGCGACTTTCCCCCGCCCCCACCCGACCTCAAGCGCCCGGTCCTGATCGTGCACGGCTTCAATGGGGCCGCGCTGGACTTCTTCAACATGCGCAACTACCTGGCTTCCAACCCCAACAACAGGCCAGGCTCGACTTTCCACCCCGGCAAGGAGGAGGAGTTTCGCCAGTCCCTGCGCCAGAACCCGGACGGGCGCATTCACTCGATCAGCTTCTCCAAGCCCTACCTGAGCTATCGCGAGCTTCAGGCCGAGCTGACCGCCTGTCTGAGGATCCTCAACGAGGAGACGGGGGGCGAGGTGGACGTAATCACCCACTCGATGGGCGGTCTGGCCACCCGGGCTCACCTGGACGCTGGCCACGACGGCATCGACAAGCTCATCATGGTCGCTCCTCCCAATCACGGCAGCCTGGAAGCTGACCTTGCCCTGGCCGCCGACCGGCTCAAGCTCTACAGCCACTATATTCCCGAGGCCAAGGACGCTCTGCGTGACCTGGCCCTGGATGGAGATTTCCTGGGGCAGCAGAACAACCCCTATCTCAACGGGCTGAATCAGCGCTGGGCCCAGCAGAGCGCCAAGGTGGAGGCAACCATCGTGGCCGGGCTCGGGATTCCCACGCCCGACTGGAACTGGAAGCTCTTTTCGCAGGGCGATGGCATGGTGACGGCCAACAGCACCTACATGCCGGGAGCCCGGTTCGCTGTCACCGACGTGGAGCAACCGGCTGGCATCGAGCGTGAGGGCGACAGCGGCGACCGCCTGTTTACCTTCAAATACAACCACGGCAGCCTGGTCAGCGACCCGACCATCCAGCAGTTTGTCGGACAGGTCCTGGGAGATCAGATCTAGATCTTCTCCAGGGTGGCTCCCCGGTAGTAATGCCGCAAGATGGCCTGATAGCCCATGTGCTTCTCCCCCATCACCAGGGCCCCCCACTGGCAGAGCCCCACTCCGTGGCCCCAGCCCCCGCCCTGAAAGTGCAGGCTGACCGGCCTGGAGCTCTGCTCTTTGACGGTCATCTTGCAGCGAGTGCTGCGCAGCTCGCGGTAGCCCAGGATGCGGCGGAAATCCTGACTCTTCTCGCGGTATTCGTGCCCCTGGTCGTCCTTGACGGTGATGAAGCTCATCCGGCCCGAAGGATCATACCCGCTGACCTGCACCGAGGTGATCTTTGCGAGCGGCTTGCCATCGGCTGCAAAGCGCTTGCGTACGGTTTCGATAGGGAACGAGCGGCTCCAGTGCGAGCCGGCGGTGCCGGCGCAGTAAGGGTCGGGAACGCCCTTGATGGAGGGCACCTCAGGGCCGAAGACGGGCTCGGAGTCGGAGGTGTGCCCACCGCAGCTCGAGCTGTAGTAGGCCTTCAAGACCCGTCCGTCGGCTCCCTTGAGCACCTGACCCCGGGTGTCGTCGAGCGCGCCGCGCGAGGCGAACGACTCGCCGTCCAGGCCTGCATAGACCTGGTCCTGGTCGGTGGCCACCAGGTCGTACTCGCTGTCTCGCGGGTCGCCGAGCAAGTAGACGGCGTAGGTGCGGGCCGCCACTGCCAGGGCGCGCTGGGTGGGTCCGGGCCAGTCAGCGGGGATTTCGCCCCCTACCACCCCGGCCAGGTAGTCCTCCAGGTTGAGGACGTTGACGGCCACCAGCTTGCCCTCCCGCTCGAAGACGCGCAGGTAGCCTCGATAGCCGCGCCCGTTCCAGGTAAAGACGCCCGAGGCGGGCACGAGCATCACGTCCTTTTCCGGAAAGCCCGGACGAAAGGTCACCTGTCCCTGGCCCTTGCGCAGCACCTGCGCTCCGGCGGTGGCCTTGAGGGTGTAAGCTTCCGACTCGACCGTGCAGCTCGAGCCCTTCTCCTGCAGGGCGATACGGACCCGGGTCTCGGCCAGCGCGAGCTGGCCGAGCACAAGGAACAGCAACAACGTCAAAGGGCAACATTTCTTTAAAGCCATTTTCAGGGCTCCGCGGTAGATTAAGGGCGATACCATGCAAAATCTGACCGGCGGCATTACGGGAAAGTTCCTCGGTTCTCCTACTTTCGAGGAGGCCAGGCGCAAGCTGCGCGAGGCCGGGCAGCGCGAGGAAGCGCGGGGCAATGAGCTCGATGCGCGCGGCCGCGACCGCGTCGAGCAGGGCGCTCAGGATGCCGAGCAGGCCGCCCAGGACAAGCAGCAGGCTCTGAGCGACCGGGCCGCGGCCGAGAAGCAGGGCAGGAAAGCCGAAAAACTCCAGGCCAGCTCGCTCAAGAAAGTTGCCGACGGAATGGGCCTGCTCGGTCTGGCTGCAATCCTGCAGGCAGCCTCCCAGACCCGCATCCACGAAGGTTTGAACCAGCAGCAGCAGGCAGGCCAGCTCAAGAGCAAAGGCCTCAAGGACGTTTCCAACGGGCTCGGGCGCCAGCAGAAGGCTGAGCAAGGCCAGCAAGCCCAGGTCGAGCGACTCAAGCAGGCCTTTGCCGGCGAAGCTCAGGCCGAGGCTCTCAAAGACGCGGGGCGCGCCGGCGTGGGCCTGGGCCTGCGCCAGGAGGCTCAGGCCGAGCGCCTGCAGCAGAGCGCAGTCGAGACCGTCGTCTCTGGCCTGGCCGAGCAGCAGGCAGCCGAGCAGCTCAAGGACGCCGGCCGCGAGAAGATCGGACGCGGGATCGACCAGCGCAACCTGGGCGGCGTCTACCTCGAGCAGGCCACAGTCGCTCATCAGCAAGCCAGCCAACTGCAGGGGGAGGCAGAGGCCAAGCGCACCCGGGCCCGGGCCCTGGAGATCCTGGCCCAGGCCGCCCAGCAGCGGGCCCAGCAGGCGCTGCAGCAGGTTCAGGGGCTGATTCAAGAGGTGGCTCGTCTGACCCGGGAATCCACTCAGGCCAGTGGCCAGGCCGCCACGCTCGAGTCCGAGGGCCAGCACCTGAGCAGCCAGTCGCGCTGCTGGGGTCAGCGAGGCCAGCAGAACATCGCCCACGGGCGCTACCTGCAGCAGTGCCCCTTCCATTATTGCGCGGGTGTCGAGCTCGAGCGCCAGGGTTTCGCCGAGCTCAACTACGCCAACCAGCTCTGGGCTCAGGCCCAGGCCAGGCAGGGTCAGGCCAGCCAGCAGCGCCAGCTGTCCGAGGCCAGGCGCGCAGAGGCTGAGCAGACTCGCTTTCGGGCCGCCGCCCTGGCTGGTCAGGCCTCGGGCGACTTTGCCCGGGCCAACCAGCAGCGACAGGAAGCCGGGCTGCTCGCGCAGGCGGCCGCCGCTCAGGAGGTGCGGGCCGGCGAGATCTCGCGCCAGGCCCATCAGCTGCAACAGGCGGGGCTGGGGCTGCGCGAGCAGGGCCAGCAGCTGATCGACGCCGGGCGTGCCGAGGTGGCCGCAGGTCAGGCCCGCGAGACGGCCGCTCAGGAACAGATGGGTCAAGGGCTGGGTCAGTTCGACCGGGGCCGGGCCGGCGAGCAGCAGGCCCGCAGCACCGAACTGGAAGGACTGGGCCAGATTCAGCAGGGCTTTGCCCAGGAAGCTCCCTTCCGGGCTGAGGAGCGGGACGCCCTCAGAGAATTTCGCGCCTGGCGGGCCAAGGAGAAGACGGCCCACCACCGACAGGAGATGGGCCTGGGCAAGCTCGAGCAGGGCCTGGAGCAGTCGCAGGCTGGTCGCCAGGAAGGCGAAGCCGGGGTGGCTGACTTCCGTGAGTCACAGAAAGTCGAGCGCCGGGGCGCCTCCAAGGTGGAGTCAGGTCAGGAGAAGTTGACTCAGGCCCGGGCTGCCCTGGACCAGGCTCGTGCCCGAGCCAATGCTGCCCAGGACGAGCTGCGCCGAGCCGAGGAGAAGGAGCGCCAGGCTCGGCAAAATATCCAGTTGGGCGAGGTGGAGCAGGCCGGGGGCCGGGTCATCCGCGACAAGGGCCGGGCCTACCAGCAGGCCGCCGGATAGCAGCCCAGAGGAAATCCCTTGCTGGTCACTGGCAGAGGATCCCGCTCCGAGTTCTGGAAAGCCAGCCCATGCGTCTCTTCGAGGGCATCCGCTTCGATCGCAACGAGCTTGCCGGGGCTTTTGGCGACCTGGGCACGGTTCTGCCCCTCATCGTGGGCATGATCCTGGCCGCCCGGCTCGATTGCGCCAGCGTGCTGATCATGTTCGGGTTGATGCAGATCTTCACGGGACTGCGCTACCGGATTCCCATGCCGGTTCAGCCTTTGAAGGCCATGGCCACGCTGGTGATCGCCCAGAAGCTGAGCGGATCCATCCTCTACGGAGCCGGGCTGGCGATCGGCGTGATTATGCTCTTCTTGACCCTTTCTGGTCTGTTGGTCCGGCTGGGGCGAATCATTCCGCCCACGGTGGTGCGCGGCCTGCAATTTGGCCTGGCCCTGCAACTGGGCATCCTGGCTCTGCGCGAGTATGTGCCCTCCAGCGGTCCGTCGGGAATGGCGCTAGCTCTGGTCGCCTTTCTGATCGGATTGGTGTTCCTGGGCAATCGACGCATGCCGGCCGCGCTCCTCTTGATCGGGCTCGGGGTGGTCTTTGCTTGCTTCAAGCTCCAACCCCAACAGGTGGCCGAGAGCCTGGCCCTGCACGTCCCTCTCTTGCACCTGCCCGGCTGGTCAGATATCGCCCAGGGATTCTTATTGCTTGCGCTTCCCCAACTGCCGCTCTCGCTGGGAAACTCCATCCTGGCTACCCGCCAGGTTTCCCACGATCTCTTTCCCGAACGATCCATGCGATTGAAGACCATCGGCCTGACCTACTCGCTGATGAACCTGGTCAACCCCTTCCTGGGCGGGATCCCGACCTGTCACGGGGCGGGCGGCATGGCCGGGCACTACGCCTTCGGTGGGCGGACCGGAGGCTCGGTGGTGATCTGCGGGTTGACCTTCATCGGCGTGGGCCTCTTCCTCAGCCAGGGCTTTGCGGCCCTGGTGGCGGCCTTCCCGCTGCCGGTCCTGGGGATCTTGCTCTTGTTCGAGGCGCTCAGCCTGATCGGACTGACCCGGGTGGACTCGCGGGGGGACTTCCTGGTGGTGACCCTGGTGGGGCTGCTGGCGGTAGGCCTGCCCTACGGCTTTCTCATCGGCATGCTGGTCGGCACGCTGGTGGTGGCCCTTTCTCCTCATCTGAGCTACTTCCGTACGTAAAAAAGCCCACCGCCGAGGGCGGTAGGCTTTTTGGGGAGAAGTCGGCTCAGTTCTTCTGGCCGGCGATGTAGCCAGGAATCGCGTTGGAGAGCTCCACATACTGGTTGCCCTTCTCTTCGATGACGCGGCCTGCTGCCTCGCGATTGGTGCCCTCCTGGATGTCGCGCTCGCCGGTGCGAACCGACTCGGTGCCGCGCTTGACCTGGGAGTTGCCCTCATCCACCTTCTGCTTGCCGGCGTGCTCGGCGGCGTCGCCCGCGTTGACCTCGGTGAGACCGCCAGCCTGGTCGGCCCGACCGGCGGCTTCCTCGACCTGACCGGCCACGATCTTGTCCAGAGCGGCCGTGCGGACGGCCTGGGAGGCTTCCTGATCCTGACGGGCCTGGCCCACCAGGTCGAGACCCTGCTGCTGCACGTCCAGCACCTGGGCCATCAGGTTGACGCCCGCGGTCAGTTGCTGCAGAGCCACCAGACGCTGCTGACGGGCAGTGCCAACCTGGGCCTGGCCCTGACCGATAGTGCCCAGTCCGGCTTCCTGCTCGGCGGCGCCGGCCACTTCCTGATCAAGACCCTGGCGGATCTTATCCAGGCTGGCGGCCATCTGCGACTTGCCGGCGTTGCGGCGAGCCACGCCGTCGGCGACCTCCTGATTGCCCTGGGTTTCCAGAGCGGCGCTCTGGGCCAGGTGCTGCTGGGAGGCCTGAGCGGCCTCGGCGGCGGCGGTCCGGTCGGCGGCGGCCGACGCGAGCAGCGCGGCTGCCTCACCCTCGAGCCGGGTAGCCAGCGCGGTCAGGGAGGCGGAGTTTTCGTTGTGATGCGAGGCCTCGGCGGTGAGCTTCTCGGCCCGGTGCGCCTGCACCTGAGACTCGTGGTGGCGCACGGTGGCCACATCGCGGGTCAAAAGGCCCTCGGTGACGGTGGCGGCGCCCTCGTCGACGAAACCCGGGATATCCAGCAAGGTCGTGCCCGCGCTGGCGTCAATGGCGGCCTTGCGGGCCAGCAGGTCGGACAGCTTCTGCGAAGTCTGGCTCTTGGCGTTCTCGACGATCGCCTCAGCCTCGCGCAGGGCCCCTTCCTGGGCGCAATGAGTGGCCTGGGTGCGAGACTCGGCGGCCTCGGCCTGCTTGGCGGCAGCCTCCGCCTCAGAGTCGGTGGCGCGGCCGGTCAGGGCCTCGGAGCGGGCCTGGGCGTCAAGGCCCTTACGCTTCTCCGAGTTGGCCTGGCGCAGGTGGCCGCGGCCGTCCCGGATGAGGGCCCGACCGGCGTCGGTCTCAGCCATTCCCTGGCGAAACTCGCCCACTCCCTGGTCGACGGTGGCGGCCCCGGCCTGCTCGGTGTTAAAGCCCGCCGTCAGGGCGGTCAGTCCACTCTCAACCAGCGTCTGGCCCTGCCTGGCCTGCTGCAACTGGGCGCCGAAGTCAGCCGACTTTTGATCGACGAACTGGCCCACGCTCTCTTCCAGCACCAGCGCCGTGGCCAGCACCTGGGCTCCGCCCTGGGCGACCTGCTGGGCCTCGCCGGCCGAGTTCAGTCCGCCCTGGAACTCCTGGATGCCCTGCTGCTCGTTGGCCGCGCCCGCGCTCTCGCGATTCAAACCGTTGACGATCTGCTGCTGACCGGCCAGCTGGCGCTCCAAACCGGCTTGAATCTGGGCCTGGCCCTCGGCGGCCTTCTGGTTACCGTCGCTGATGGCCTGGTTGCCGGCCTGGCGTCCGGCCTCGCCGCGCTGCTTCTGGTCCGCGCCGCTGGTCTGCAGCTCGCGGCCGCGGGCAGCCTCTTGCTCACCTTTCTCGCGCAGCTGCCGGGCCGCTTCGGCCGGGTCCTGCTCGTCGATGATGGCTCTCTTCTGCTTGCTGGCCGCGCTCTGCGATGAGGTATAGAAGCTGGCGGTAAAGTTCGTGCTCAGGCTTACCATTGTTTTCATGCCTCCCCAAAAATTGGACAATCCTTGTCTCTCTCGTTCCGCGTCAGTATGGCATCACAACTGAAACAATGCTTAAACGGGCTGTTGACAGCCTGTTAACTTGGCGCCAGAAGGGTCCTCAACGAGCCCGAGGAAGAGGAGCTCATGCCGTTCTACCATCGACTCGGAGAGCTGCCCGCCAAGCGTCATACCCGGTTTCGCAAGCCCGATGGCTCACTTTTTCGCGAAGAGCTGATGGGCCAGGAAGGCTTCTCGGGCATCCAGAGCATCCTCTATCACCACTTCATGCCCACCGAGGTGCTCAAAGTGGACTGGCTCGGGCACGCCAGACCGAAGCTGGTGGATTTCGGGGGGTTGCGAGCCCGCCAGTTCCGTACCCGCCAGTTCCCGGCCGGCGGCGATGCGCTGGAAAGCCGGCGGGCCATCCTGGGAAATGCCGATGTCATTTTGTACCTGTCCCGCCCCACCCGCTCGATGGACTACTTCTACCGCAACGGCCAGGCCTACGAGTGCTGGTTCTGCCACGAGGGTCAGGGCGTATTTCGCAGCCAGTTCGGCCAGCTGCCCTTCGGCGCCGGCGACTATGTGGTGCTGCCTTTCGGGGTCACCTGGCAATTGCGCCTGGAGAGCAGTGAGGCCCGTTTTCTGGTGATGGAGGCGCCTTCCCAGCTCGCCCCTCCCAGGCGCTACCTCAATCATTACGGCCAATTGCTCGAGCATGCTCCCTATTGCGAGCGGGACATCAAGGTTCCGATCGAGCTCGAGACCTACACCGATGAAGGCGAATTCGAGATCCGCGTGAAGGCTCGAGACGAGCTGCACCGTCACATCATGCGACACCATCCCTTTGGCGTGGTCGGCTGGGACGGCTTCCTCTACCCCTGGTCGTTCAACATCTCCAATTTCGAGCCCATCACGGGGCGGGTACACCAGCCCCCGCCCGTGCACCAGACCTTCGAAGCCCACAATTTCGTGGTATGCAGCTTCGTGCCTCGGCTGTTTGACTACCATCCCGAGGCCATTCCGGCGCCCTACGTACACAGCAATGTCAACTCCGACGAGGTGCTCTACTACGTGGACGGAGACTTCATGAGCCGGCGCGGGGTGGACAAGTACGACTTCACCCTCCACCCGGGAGGGCTGCCCCACGGGCCTCAGCCCGGCGCCACCGAGGCCTCCATCGGTCAGGCCAGGACCGAGGAGCTGGCCGTGATGGTGGATACCTTCCGTCCTCTGCAGGTGGCCGAGGAAGGACTGGCCTTCGAGCTGTCCGAGTACGCCTATAGCTGGGTCGAGAAGTAGTCACCCTCACCGGAAGAAGTCGATGTACCAATCGAGCCACTGCGCCACCAGCCTGACATTCATGTAGAGCCATTCCAGGGGTGCGTAGAAGTAGCTCACGAACCTCTCCAGGCCCGGGGGGTGGCCCGATTGCTTGAGCAAGCCGACCACCGGCCCCGCGCTCAGCACGTAGAGGACCGGAAGGACCCAGGCCAGCCAGACAAAGCGCAAGCCGCGTGACTCGGTCGTGTGGTTGTTCAGGGCCTAAATACGCTCCATCACGCGCAGGAATGCGTCGATCAACACCGGATCGAACTGCGCTCCCGAGCCGTCGCGCAGAGTCTGGAGGGCGTTCTCGACGCTGAACGGCTTCCCATCGGGACCTGCGGCCAAAAGATCCTCGAAGTGGTCGGCCACGGCGATGATGCGCGAGGCCAGCGGGATGTCCCGTCCGGCCAGCCCATCGGGATAGCCGTTGCCGTCCCAGCGCTCGTGGTGACTGCGGATGATCGGTCCCAGATGTTTCAGCGAGCCGATCTGGTTCATGATCTCCTCGCCGTAGATGGGGTGCTTCTTGAGCTCCTCCATCTCGGCGCTGGTCAGTTCGTCGGGGGCTTTGGCCAGGATCTCCTCGGGTACCTGAATCTTGCCCACGTCGCGCAGGATGGTGGAAGCGTGCAGGGCGCGCAGGTTGAGCGTACCGTGCTCATTGAGGAAGTCGGCCATCAGGTCGATCTTCTCGTCGGATGCGCCGCCGAGCGCGATACCCACCTGGCCGATGTCGATCAGCATGGCCCCATCGCGGATCTGCTTGCGAGTGCGGAAGTCGTTGATGCCCAGCTCGTCGGCCATGGCCATGGCGTGCTGCATCACCTTCTCAGAGCGCTCGGTGGACTGCCCGCCCATCTTGAGCATTACGCCCAGGCTGTGCAGAGCAGCATCCTCGTCCAAATTCTGGAGGTCGCCGAGCTCTTTCTCTTTGTTGGCTTTCTTCAGCAGGCTGGTAACGGCCGAGGCAGCGTGCCGGTTGGCGACCGACTCGAGTTGCACGGAATCCATCTCGGATGCGCCCATGGTGGCAGCGCGATGGGTTTCCTGAGCCTCAGCTTCCTCGGCGCCTTCAGGCTGCATGGCTGCCATGATGGCCGCCAGAGCGGTACTGGTCGAATTCTGGGCCTGAGCCGGGCCTCGACCCAGACCGTGGGCCGAGTGACGGTCAGCGCCGCGGTCGTCGCCGCCCTGCCCCTGATCGCCCGAGCCAAAGCCCGATTCTTGCTGCTGGGACTGCTGGTTCGCCTGGGCTCCCTGGGCCGAGGCTTGCCTGACGGTACCGGCCAGAGTGGGCGCGAGACGGTTGGCGGCGCCGGTGGTGGGCTCGGAGTGACTGTCAAAGCGAGCGTCCTCGGCTCCGAATGCCTGGCGTTCGTTGCGCTCGGCGGCCCGCCACGGGGCCAGGGTCTCCTGACGCAGATCCTGGGTAGGCTCGCGGCGACGATCGATGGGCGAGATGGGCAGGATGCCATCCTGCTGCGAATCCAGAGTCACCTCCTCAGCGGCAACCGCCTCGCGAACGTCCGAGGAAGTGCTGCTGGCCTGGGTCGTCACGCGCTGCGGGGCGGGTCGCAACCCCAGTTGGATGACCGAGGTGCCGGCCTCGGCAGGCACCTCGGCCCGTTCGCTGGCCAGATCGCGCTCCACCGCAGCGGCGGCAGAGGGCTGAGAGACGGCCTGGGCCACCTGCGGGGTCAGCGGGCCAGCCAGGTTCGGTCGAGCCGGCGGAGAGGACAGAGTGGCCGGGGCCTCGGGCTCGCCGGCTGCCGGAGGTGTGGAGGCCCTCCCCGCTTCCGGCTCGGGAGCCAAAGGCGTCGGAGGGGCGATGGGAGGCGTGGTTAAGCGACGCTGGGCGGCGGCGACCGCCGGCGGTCCCCCAGGCAAAACGATATGCCCCCCCGGCGAGGTCATGGCCGGGGGCACCTCGGAGGCCGGGCGATAGGCCTCGCTGGCCGGTCCGGCCGGAGTGGCCAGCGGGAGCGAGGTCATTCGAGGCCCGGCTCCCGACGGGCCCGTGGGTCGGTTGGAAGCCGGTGCTGAGCCCTCGGAAGGGGAACGGCCAGGACCCTGGGGACGAAGAGAACCCTCGTTGCCGCCAGGGGCGCCCGGGGCAGCGCTCTCGAGCGTGCGGGCGGTCTCGACGGCTGAGACTCGCTGCGGGTCGGTGCGACTGGTCTCGC
>QWHO01000195.1:11196-20612 GCA_021404945.1 bacterium CPR1 | reverse complement strand
TTGTTTCAGCTCTTGCGTCGCATTGCTCATTTGGATTTTCCTTTCTGATTGGCGGCCCTGGCACTGGCAGGTGCCGTCCTGGGCTGAGTCTTGGGTTTGGATTGGGGGACGGGTTTGGGCTCGGGCCGAGCGGCAGCAGCGGCCTTGCGGGTCTGGGCCAGCTCTTCTTGCATATCCAGCACCCGAGCCTCGAGGGCCGCGATCTGGCGCGAGAGGCGAGCCAGGTCGCTGCGGCGCGGCAGGTCCATGCTCTCCAGGGCCTGGCCCATCGCATCGCGCCACATCTTCTGGCCCGCCAGGGTCCAGTTGAAAGCGGCTGCGTCCGAATCGACCGTGGCGCGGGTGACGCTGGCCCAGTTGTCGAGCCACATCTCTCGCCACTGGTCGGCCAGGCTCTCGAAGGTGTTCTCTTCGGTCTTGCTAGTCATCTATCAGTCCTCCGTTGTCTGGCTGGAGATTAGCGCTGGCTCGTTGCAAGACTGTTGCAGCGAGAGCCAGTTGCCAACCTGGGGCCAGAGTTTTTTCTGCGAGCCGCCTGAAACCGATAGCCCGATGTGCCCGGACGGGAACACGATGGTTTGGGCATGGGGCAGGAGCTCGGTCAGGCGGCAGGTTGTCTCGGGCGGCACCAGGTGATCTTTCTCACCCGCCAGAATCAGAGTCGGACACTTGATCCGGCTGAGGTTGACCGCCTTCCCGGCGATCTTGAGCTTGCCCTGGAAGAGGCGGTTCTCATGGAAACAGGTCCGGATGAACTCGGAGTAAATGGCTCCCGGCATCGGGATGTTGTCCGAGACCCACTGCTCCATGGCCAGGTAACTCTCCAGGAAGGCCGGGTCGTCCATGTTCTGGTAGAGACCGTGCAGCCTGGCGGGCTTGGAGTCGAGCGTCAGCAGCGAAAAGCCCTCGAATGCCCAGGGCGGAGCGTTGCCGAACGCCTCGTGGACCTTCTGCGGGTCGAGCACCCCGGGGTCGGTGCCCCAACGATAGAGAAGCTGCTCGCTGCGGAAGGAGAAGGGGGCGCCCAACAGCACCAGGTTGGCCACCCGCTCAGGATGCAGGGCGGTATACATTCCCGTCAGCGTGCCGCCCATGCAATAGCCCAGCAGCGTGATCCGGCTCACCTCGGCGTGCAGGCAGACCTCGCGGACCGCGGCGCGCAGCAGCAAGTTGACGTAGGCATCGAGATCGAAGAACTGGTCCAGAGCGTTGGGCACGCCCCAATCCAGCAGGTACACCTCAAAACCCTGAGCCAGAAGGTTCTGCACCACGCTGCGACCGGGTCGCAGATCGAGCACGCTGGGCCGATTGATCAGGGAGTAGATCAGGAGAATCGGGATCTTCTGGGTGGGGTTTTCCTGGCGATAGCGGTACAACACCATGCGGTCGCGCTCGTAAATGGCCTGGCGCGGAGTCGTGGCGATGGGAACGGTCTCTTGACCGGAAGTGAGACTGGCCCAGCGAAGGGCTCGGGTGACGGTTTTCATGGACAAGAAATAGACCGCCACTGTTGCACACGGGTTGCATCCAGGCAGGGCCTCGGGCAAGGTGGCCACGAATCAATGGAACCAGTGAGAAGGTGGCGAGCAGTCCTGATTCTCGTCCTGGTAATGCTGGCCGGTTTGCCGGTCAGCGCTCAGAACGGGAAGCCAGACCCAAAGGTCAAGGTGATCTTCCGGGTCGATCCGACCGATGCCGGGGTGTGGCACCAGTATGGCTTCGTAGGCCCGGCCAACAAGCCGCTGCTACTTGATCTCGAGCCATTCGGAGAGGGCCAGATCGAGCTCAGCTTCAAACGAGAAGGCTACGCCACCCAGAACGTCAGCGTCAGCGCCCGGACAACCTTCGGGGTGGCCGCGGCCACCGGGCGCACCTATACCTACCCGGTCGAGGGGGTCATCTACCTCAAGCCCTCCAGCCTGGAAGGCCACTGGCAGCGCAATCGCTGGATGTTCTATGCCAGCGTGCCATTGCTCGGACTCGCGGGCGTGGGCCTCTGGCAATACCTCCGGGCCCGGAAAGCCTTGAAGCGGGTCCAACAGATCGACGAGATGATCGCCACCACCGAGATCGCCCAGGTCAGCCCGACTCTGGGGGGCTACCGGTTGGTCCGAGAGCTCGGAGGGGGCGGCATGGCCCGGGTCTACTACGCCATCCCAGAAGAGACGCTGGACGACTCCAAAGCGGTTGCCATCAAAGTGCTCCAGGCCGAGATGGACCACAACGAGGAGTATGAGGCTCGCTTTCAGCGCGAGGTCAAGGTGTGCCTGAACCTGCTGCACAAGAACATCGTCCGCCTTTACGACTACGGCGACAAGGACGGGCGCAAGTTCCTGGTGATGGAGTATGTGGATGGCGAGACCATGGCCAAGCTCATGCGCCAGAAGCTGCTCACCCCCCAGGAGATCTACCGTATCTGCGGACCTTTGTTCTCAGCCGTTTCTTACGCCCACGCCCAGGGCGTCGTACATCGCGATCTCAAGCCCGAGAACATCATGATCACCACCCGGGGCGATGTGAAAGTGCTCGACTTCGGTCTTGCGCGCAGCTCGCATCTTGACCGCGTCACCCTGACCGGTACCGCTCTGGGCACGCCAGCTTACATGGCACCCGAGCAAGTGCGGGGAGGAAGCGTCTACGAGCCCGCCAGCGACCAGTATGCGCTGGGGCTGATCGTGCACGAGATGATCACAGGCCAGCGAGCCTTCAATGCCGAGGATCCGATGCAGGTGCTTTTCATGCAAATCTCTGACACCCCTCAGCCGCCTTCCGAGCTGCGAGAAGGTGTTCCGCCTGAGGTGGACGGAGTTCTGGCTCGAATGCTGGCCAAGCAACCGGGAGACCGCTTCGCCGATGTAGAAGAAGCAGGTCAGGCTTTGAGCCTTGCACTGAGACGGTGGGGAAAGGGGTGAGCGGCTGCCCCAGGTAAGCGAATCGGGATTGAGCCAACTCTTCGACGAAGCCCTGGCCTTCATGCGCAGTCATCTCAAGGCCGAGCGGCTGCTTGTGCTTTTCCGCGAGTCTCCCGACGAGCAGTTCACCGCCTGGGCTACCCAGGGAATCGATACCAACAGTAGCCACGCCCCCATCAGCATGACCGTGGTGGACAAAGTGGCCGAGTCGCGCCAGACGCTGATCAGCTCCGACGCCCGTCGCGACCCCAAGCTGCTGGAAAGCTCCAGCCTGCTCCTTTCGGATGTGCGAGCCGTCCTCTGCGTCCCTCTCTTGGGCCGTGACGGCCAGGTTCGAGGGATCCTCTACGCCGATCACCGCATGGCCACGGTGTCTTTCACGCGCCAGGACGCCGAGCGCCTCGGCGAGTACGCTCGCGAGCTCGAGCAACGCCTGGACGAGCCGGATATCCCGGTTCCACCTTTAGCCAGGGCCCGGTCCGAGCCCGGGCGCGAGCGAGAAGCGGCCGCCCGCTCAGCCCCCTCCCCGTCCTCGGCCGATCCCCCGTCGCAGACCAGTAACGGACCTCGGCTTTCGGGCCGGGCCATGGTCATCTTGCTCCGCTCTCTGGCCACTCTCATGGCGGCCGGAATCCCTATCGGCCGGGCTCTCTCCGTTCTGGCCAAGCAATCTGAGGAGAAGAAGGCAGCCGAGGTGTGCCTGCTCACTCGCTCGATTGTGGACGCCGGCATGCCGCTCTCGCAAGCCCTGTCTCGCAGCTCACCCTCCTTTACCAGTTTCGAGCTTCGTCTGGTCAAGGTGGGTGAGGCCACCGGGCAACTGGTGCAGGTCTTGCAGCAACTGGCCGACTACGAGGAGAGCCAGCGAGGCATGCGCATGAAGCTGCTCTCGGTGCTGACCTACCCCCTGATCTTGTTCGGTATCTGCCTGGTGATGATGATGGTGGGGGCCCCGATCCTGTTGAAGGGGCAACTCGACCTGCTGGCTCAGCTGGGCACTCAGCCCCCAGTGATCACCCGCATGGTGTTTGCCCTGACCGATATCCGGGTCATCCTGGCGATGCTGGCCATCCCCCTGCTGGGAGGGCCTTTCTTCCTGGCCTTCCTGCGCACGCCAGCCGGCAAGCTCTTTCTCTGTCGCCTGCTGATGGGGATACCCAAGCTCGGCCACCTGATCCGGCTGATGGGAGCCGCCCACTTCGGCGAGGCCCTGGCGCTGCAGATCAAGGTGGGCCTGGGGCTGCTCGATGCCCTTCCCAACGCGGCGGCAGCTTCCGGCAACCCGGTCCTCGAGCAGGCGATCCTCTCCAAGACGATCAAGGCTGCCAAGGACGGGAGCACCCTGCAGCAGAGCCTCGAGGTCGCAGAATTTTTCCCGCGCGGCTTCTTGCTGGTCCTCAAGGCGGGCGAGGAGTCGGGCAGCGTACCCGAAACTCTCCAGTGGCTCGCGCGGATGTATCAACTTGAGCTGGAGGCGGCGCTGGAGATGGCGGCGGCCGCTCTGGAGCCTCTGTTGATGATGTTGATGGGAGTGGCTGCCGCCATCGTGGCACTGGCCTCGCTGCTTCCCATGGTTGAGGTGGTGCAAAGCCTGTGAGAAAAAATCATGCGGTCAGCATAGCCGAGTCGGTTCTGGCAGTCTTCCTGCTCTCTTTGACCGTGGTGCTGATCTTCAACCTCTTCCCTCGCTCCATGGCCACCCTGCGGGTCTCGGGCCAGAAGCTGCAGGCCGACGCCGTGGCCGAATCAGTCCTGGAGGATTACATGGTGGTCAGTTTCAAAGACCTCACGCCCGGGCCAGCGCTGGTCCTCCCCAAGGTTCCCGGGCGGGGCACCGAATTCGAGCCCAGCGTGCAGGTCTTTGACATGACCGGGCCGGTGGGGGTGGATCCCACCATGATCAAGCGAATCAAAGTAACGGTGCGCTGGAAGGACCGCAACATGGACCACGTGCTGGTGCGTGAGATGGCCAGGACCAATGTTCGCCGCTAGAATCCGGCCGCGCGACCGGACCCGCAGAGCTCGAGCCTTCACCCTGATCGAGATCCTGGTGGGCTGCGTCCTGCTGCTCTTGATTCTCGCCCTGATCATGCAGGTGGTAGTGCCCATGGGGAGGGGAGCGGTTCGTGGCTCCCAGCAAATCGAGATCCAGCAGCTGACTCTGATGGCTATGAGCAAGATTTGCGCCGATCTCTCCACGGCACCGTCGGCGGGGCTCGCACGCTATCCGGCAACCGGGGCCCCGCCCCCTGGCCGGACGCTCATTTTCTCCATTCAGGCCTTCACCGGAGTCGACACGGTCGGTCAGCAGACCTGGAGCGACCAGTTGATCATCTACTGGTGGCGCAGTGATTCCGGCAAGCTCTACCGTCTGGTCTGGCCTCCAGGCTATCCCGTGGGGCGACGCCCGGACATTGACGAAGCCTTCAAGCCCACCCTGGACGAGCTCACGCTGATCACCGACAATCCGCGAGGGCAGGAGCGAGTTCTCGGCATTTTCAAGACTGTGGACCTGGACCTGAGCCGAACTCCGCATACCGTCAGCCTCTCGGCCGAAGCGCCCGCCCCGGAGGGGAGTCCGCCCGAGAGCTTCTCCCTCAGCCGCAAGATCTACCTGCGCAACGACCGCTACTGAACGCTGAGAGGGGCGGCGGCTACTCCTCGTGCCAGTACATCACCCGCGCCTGCTCCACCACCGGCAGCAGCTGGGCCGGGTCCTGCACATCCACTTTGTATTTCTTGCCCTTCTGTTTGGTCTCATCGCCAGCGGCATCTCGCATCTGGGCCAGGATCTTCTGGTCGTCCAGGCCGCCCAGCGCCTCGGCGACCAGCTTGGCCACCTCCTCTTCAGTTTTTTTCACGTCCGTGCTCAAGAGGCCTACGACGTCGACCGTGTAGAGGCCGTCGCTGTGGCGGGTGAAGTTGGCCAGGATCGGCTCCTCGGGAGGCTCGGGTCCTCCGCCACCCTGTCAGGGTCACCGAGACGATGCCATTGTCTTTGATGACCCGCGAGTTGGTGAGCTTGACCTCGGGCTTTCCTGAGTTGTGCCCGCCGTCGCGGGCGATCAGCACGCCGCGAAGAGTGAGCTGGTCCGCCTCGAAGCCCCCTTCACTGTAGAGCATGCCCTGGATCAAGGAGCTCCGGTAGCCACCGCCCTTCAAGGTCAGCTTCTTCTTACTGATCAGGGCCACCCGGTCCTGGGCCGAAAGCTCGGCATGATCGTTGATGGTGATATTGCCGGTGGCCACCAGCACGCCCTTGCCCGTCAGAGCTCCGGCGATGTTGACGGCCCCATCGACGAACATGACCGCGCCCTGCAATCCCATGGAGCCCTCGATGGTGAGATCGCCCTCCCGGCGCAGCTCGCCCGTAAAGGTCAGGCCATCGGGATAGACTCCGTCCATCGGGAAGTAGGGGCGTCCCTTGACGATCGGGTCGTAATCCTCGATCTTGATCTTGGGCAGATCGCGCGGCTCTTGTTGCTCTCGCACCTGACCGGCCACGCTGGCGCCCCGGTCCACTTCGATCTCGCCCTGGGCGAGCAGGTCGCCGGCCACCGTGCTTCGATCTCCCAGTTTCACCGCGTGGCGGCCCTTGGCGTTGGAGAAGATGCTGGCCGGACGCAAACGCCCGCGGGGCATTCCCAGAGGGGCACCCGGGTCGAGCCCGCCCACGATGATGCCGCTGGCGTCGATGCTGAAGTCGGAGGCCGCGGCATAGGGATAGGGGGGCAGGCGCAGCATCACCTCGACGCTCCGGGTCACTCCCGAGCGCGTTTTGCCGACCGCCACCAGGTGCACCGACTTGTGGGGAATGACATCCCCATCATAGGCAGGCACCGGTCCTGTGCCGTTCAGGTTGTTGATGCTGTAAGGAATCTTCAGTTGACCTGCTTTGCCCTGGTCGAAGGTCAGCTGACCTTTCTGCCCCAGAGAGTCGGTGAAGGTCAGGGTGGTGTCCTCGCCCGGGCGGGTGCCGTAGGCGTTGTCGGTGAGCACGCGCTCGAGCCCCATGGCCATGGCCGAACGGGCCAGATCGAGGGCTTGCGAGCGATTGAGACTACGGGCCATCAGGCTCAAGTGCTGAACCGAAACCCCGGCCAGAGCCATCCCCAGCGTGCCGACCAGGGCCACCACCACCAGCACCGTGCCCAGACCCACTCCCCGTCGATGTTTGCGCCGCATACTTCAAGGATAGCACAAAGTTCTCCGACGGACCTGTTTCAGGCCCGGGGAAATTCTTGAGCTTGACCCACCCGGTCTGCCGGAAACCGTGTCGGTCTCTGCCCCGCTCCTACAGGCCCAGCGAGATCCTCCCGCGCTGGTGCTCGATCTGGCGCACTTCGACCTCGAGAACCTGACCCACCGCCAGCCGCTGACCGCGCCACTGGCTCACGTGCAACAATCCGTCCTGCTTGACTCCGATGTCGATGAAAGCGCCGAAGTCGACCACGTTGCGCACGGTGCCCGAAAGACGCATGCCCGGCTGGAGATCTTCCAGGCTGAGCACGTCCTGGCGCAAGAGGGGAGCAGGCAGGTCCTCGCGGGGGTCGCGACCGGGCCGGACCAGCTGCTCGAGGATGTCCTTGACGGTCGGCTCGCCGGCTGAGAGTTGACGGGCCAGCTCGGCGGCCGGGATCTTCAGATGGTCGGCCCGCTTCTCGGGCGGCGTGGCCAGGCTCAGGCCGGCCGCCTTCAAGATGGCCTCCGCCAGGGGGTAGCTCTCGGGGTGGATGGCGCTGGCGTCGAGCGGATTTTTCCCCCCCCGGATGCGCAGGAAGCCGGCCGCCTGCTCGAAAGCCTTCGGTCCCAGGCCGGCCACTTTGAGCAGCCCCCGGCGCTCGCCGAAGGGACCCCTGGCGTCGCGGTGGGCCACGATCTTCTCGGCCAGCCTGGGGCCGATGCCGGCCACGTGGGTCAGCAGGGCCGGTGAGGCGGTGTTGAGATCCACCCCGACCTGGTTGACCACGCTCTCCACCACCGCCCCCAGCGCATCCTCAAGTCCCGCCTGATCGACGTCGTGCTGGTACATGCCCACCCCGATCGAGCGCGGCTCGATCTTGACCAGCTCGGCCAGCGGGTCCTGAGCCCGGCGAGCGATGGAGACGGCCCCCCGCAGGCTGACGTCCAGGTCGGGCAGCTCGGCTCGAGCCAGCGGGCTGGCCGAGTAGACGCTGGCCCCCGCCTCGCTCACCATCAGGTAGCTGACTTTGAGCTCGGCCGCCAGCTGCTCGGTCTCACGCGAGGCGGTGCCGTTTCCGATGGCCACCAGGGTCACCCTCAGCCGGGCGATCAAGTCGCGCAGGGTGCGCAGCGCGCCGGAACGGTCGCGCTGGGGCTCGTGGGGATAGATGGTGCCGGTGGTGAGCACCTTGCCAGTGGGATCAACCACGGCCACCTTGCAGCCGGTGCGGAAGCCGGGGTCGAGGCCCAGCACGGTGTGGCCGGCCAGCGGCGGAGTGGAGAGCAGACCGCGCAGGTTGGTGGCAAAGCTGGCGATGGCATGCTGGTGGGCGGCCCGGGTCAGGTGGCGGCGGGTCTCGCGCTCCACGGCGGGCAGAAGCAGGCGCGCGGCAGCGTCTTCGATGGCCTGGGTCAGTTGAGCGCTCCAGGGCGAGCGCGGGTTGGCCCGAAACACCAGGCTGACGGCCTCGCGCCAGTCTCGCTCGGGGATCTCCAGGCTCAGCCGCAGGATCTTCTCATGCTCGCCGCGATCCAGGGCCAGGGTCTGGTGAGGGCGCAGGCGTCCCACGGGACACGTGAGCTCATAGTAGGTGGCAAAAACCCCGCGCGGGTCCTCGGCCTTCTCGATCTTGCGGGCGATCAGGGTGGCAAAGCGCAGCGCCTTCTCGCGCACCAGCCGGCGCACATCCGGATGCTCGGCCACGGTCTCGGCCACGATGTCGCGGGCTCCGGCCAGCTCCTCCGGCGTGCCCTGAAGGGGTGCTGGTGCCTGAGAGAGGATGCGATCGGCCAGGGGCCCCAGCCCCTTGTCGCGGGCGATGCTGGCCCGGGTCTTGCGCTTGGGACGATGAGGTAGATAGAGGTCTTCCAGCCGGGTCAGGCTCTCGGCCGCCGCAACGGCGCGCTCGAGCTCGGCGGTCAGCTTGCCCTGCTCGCGAAGCGACTTCAGAATGGCTTCTCGCCGCTCTTGCAGAGCCCGATACGACTTCAGCTCATCGATCAGGCAGCGCAGCTGCTCCTCATCCAGCCCCCCGGTGGCCTCCTTGCGGTAGCGGGCGATGAAGGGCAGCGTGTTGCCCGCGTCCACCAGCTCCAACGTGGCCTGCACCTGAGCCGGCTTCAGCGCCAGCTTCCGGGCCAGAGTCTGGATCAGAGGTTGCACATTCCGGGAGTGCTCGAGCCGCAACGACCGCAGCCACCGGGAGCCATTTCGGGCTGGCTGGTCGCGGTGCTGCTGTTGAAGCTCGAGATGCGCTTCTTGAGCTCTTGCGAGTGGCACTGGGGGCAGGCGATCTCGGTGCTCGGCCCCTTCACCAGCAG
>QWHO01000195.1:0-11163 GCA_021404945.1 bacterium CPR1 | reverse complement strand
AAGTCGCGCTGGCAGGCCTGGCAGGTGTATTCGTAAACGGGCATGGGGGTCGTCCTTTCGAGGGGCTTGGGGCAAAGTTAACAAACCCGAGCGCAAATGGCAACCTCTCGGTTACAAAGGTTACCCCTTCCTCAACAATTCGACAGTGGACATGGGGTAGACTGGAAAGACAATCTGGAAGGAGCACCCACCCATGGCTTCAGGCTCAGCAACCGTCGGTCAGAACGTCACCCCCACCCCGGCCCCGCGTCCCACCCCAACGGCAGCCCCCAGCCCGGCGCCCGCCGCCGGCGCGCCGACGACCGGTGCCACCGCTGACAAGGCCACGATCAGCTCGCCCGCTGCTCCCCAGAATCCTTACGCCAGCATCGGCGCTCCCGGCTCGGCCGAGGTCAAGGTGGATGGTTGGAAGAAGGGTAAGAACGATTGCCTGGAGCACATTCTGACCAACCAGGGCTACTCCCTCGAAGAGATCTATAAGAAAGACTCCGAGGGCAAGACCCTGCTCGACCGGGTGGCCGCCCAGAACGACATGAAAGACCCCAACATGGTGCGCACGGGTCAGAAGCTGACCGTGCCCTCCAAGCTCAAGGAGAACGGTGGCAACGCCGAGGCCGTCTCCACGAAGGATCTCAAGGCGGGCGAGACGGCCACCGCCTCGGTGGGCGATGACAGGGCGGGCATCGACCTGACCGCCAAGAAGGCCGAGAACGGCACCCAGACCGTCAACGCCGAGACCCGCAACGACAACCGTGACGCCGGAGTCAGCACCGAGAGCACGGTGGGCGAGAAAGGCCGCATCGACGCTGTGGCCAGCTCCGAGGGCGATACCTCCAGGGCTCAGGTAGTAGCCAAGAACTCGGACGGCTCGGCCATGACCCGCACGGACGTCACCGCCAAACCGGACAATTCCGAAGTCAGCGTCACCGACATCGACCGCAAGGCCAACCTGGGCGTGACCGTCACCGATGACCAGGTCCAGGTCAACAACCCCGGCGCCAAGAAGGGCGACGACGTGGGCACCACGGTGGACATCAGCGAGAAGTCCAGTGACGGCTTCTTCGAGAACGCCGGCCGCGGCATCTACGAGTTCTTCGGAGGCAGCAAGCCGGAAGAAAAGCCCGCCACCGAGGTAGCCAATGCCCGGCAGGTGCAGGTCACCAAGAACGGCGAGGGTCAGGCCACCGTGACCACCACCGGGGCTGACGGCAAGAAAACCACCCGCACCACTGCCGGCGACACCGATGATTCCTGGGTCGAGCGAGCCGGCGAGGGCATCGACGATGCCACCACCTGGGTGGGACGGCAGTGGAACCGGCTCTTCGGTTCGTGAGCTTCGAGCTTTCCGAACTGGAGCAGTTGCAGCTCGATCTGGCCTTTTCTCTAGGTCTCGAGCCCGGAGAGATCTCGCGGGCTCTGGCCACGACCGTGGGCCCGAGTGAGCTGGATACCGAGCAACTGGGGCTCCTGCTCAGGGGCGTGTTGCACAAGCTGATCGGCCTGGAGGTCGAGCTTTGATCTGCCTGGCCTGTGGCACCGACGGCCCCTATCGAAGCACACGCTGCGCTGCTTGCGGGCGGCCCCTGGAGGCTTTTCCGCCGTTCATGCACGCCAACCATGTCAGCCAGTTGCTCGAGGCCCTCGACCGCCCGAACGGCGAGGCCGAGGTGGGGCGCTTCCTGGACATCCTGGATCAGTTCCAGGCCACCTGGGCCATCCAGGGCCCGGGGTCGCTCACCTCGCGCCTGCCCGGGCCTCTCCAGGACCGATTTACCAGCGCCCTGGTGCTGATCGAGCGAGCCTGCGACCTCTTGTCCGAGGGCGTGGGCATGCTCGAGCGCGGTGACATCGAGAACGGCAAGGTGCTCATCGTGGACTTCTTCCGCCTGGCCTGCCAGGGCGGAGCCGAGCTGTCTTACGAGTTGGAAAGCCTGCACAAGGAAGACGCCTCGGGGCAGCTGTTTGATCTCAAGTCGAGCTGAGCCCGTGGACGACGACTGCAGGCAAGCCAGGCCCCCGGTGCACCCCACTCGGGGGGTTCGGGGGGGCGTGGCATGATCAATTCTAAAGGCGGGGGTCGACCGGCTCGGACTCCAGGGCCAGAACCCCGAACACGCACTGGTGCACCTGGCCCAGTGGCTCGCGGGCCACGAAGCGCTCCAGCGCTTCCACTCCCAGGGCGAACTCGCGCAAAGCCAGCGAACGCTTGGAGGCCAGGCCTCGCTTGCGTAACAGACCCAGCCGAGCGGTGTACTCGGGCCCATAGATCAGGCGCAGGTACTCGCGTCCCCGGCACTTGAGGGCTGGCTGCACCAGGCCCTTGGGTCCGCGGACTACGAAGTCGAGCGGCTTGACCACCATCCCCTCGCCCCCGGCCGCGGTCAGCTCCTCCCACCACGCGACCGCCCCCTGGCGCTCCGACAGGTCCACCACTCGATAAGACGTGGGATGCAGCCCGGCCAGGGCCAGCTTCTCCATGTGCCAGAGGTGGTCTTTGTCGGCGTGCACCGCCCCCTCCGAAGCCAGCAGGTGAAAGGGCGCCAGCTTCAGGTCGTCGGGGCTGTCCACCCGCCAGCAGTAGCGCCGATAGGCCCGGGTGAAGCTGTCCAGATCCTCCAGGCGGCGGGTGAAGCGCTGCTCCAACTCGCCCTGGCCTCGCAAGAGCTCACGGGCCCGCGACAGGGCCGCGCGGCCGGCGGCCCCAACTGCGGCGTACTGCCCTCGCAGCAGGCTCTGGGCTTTGGCCGACCAGGGCATCAGCTCACAGTCGAGCACCACCCAGCCCGAATTCAGCTCTTCGAAGAGGGACGAAAGGCGTGCCTGCAGGCGCGCCAGCACGGCCAGCTCCAGCAGCTGATCCTCGAAGAAGGGTCGCCCGGTGCGGGTGTAGAGGCAGCCGATGGCTCCCTCCACCCCGAAGCGGCTGCGAGCCGTGCCCGCGTCGCGGCACACCACCGCCACTGCCCGCGAGCCCATGTGCTTCTCCTGGCAGATGACCCGCTCCACCCCCTGACGGGCAAAGTCGTCGAAGGCCTCATCGGGATGCTCGAGCAGCTCGGGCCGGGCGCTGGTCTGGGCGGGGGACATGGTGGGGGGCAGGTAGACCAGCCAGCGCGGGTTGACGGCAAAGCGGCTCATCACCTCCAGAGCCGCGTTGGCGTTCTCCTCGCGGATGCTGACCAGCCCCTTGAGCCGGGTGCGCACGTAGTGCTTGCCCAGCACCTGCGACAGCTCGAGCACGTCGTCGTGCTGCTGCTGCAGGCTGCGGTCCGAGCTGCCCCCCAGCGGGCGGATGGGCTCGGAGTACATCTCGCGGGCTTTGACGCTGACCAGCTCTCGCTCGGGGTATCGCAGGGCTGTCAGCGCTCCCCCGAAGACGCAGCCCGTATCGATGCAGATCGTGCGGTTGAGCCACTCCGGCTGGGGAACCGGGGTGTGCCCGTAAACCACCATGGCTCGTCCGCGATACTCGGCGGCCCAGTTGTGGCGAACCGGCAGGCCGAGCTCGTCGGTCTCGCCGGTGGTCTCGCCGTAAAGGGCGAAGCTGCGCACCGCCCCCGAGGCCCGACCGGCCATCTCTTCCTTCATGCCGGCGTGAGCCACCACCAGCCGTCCGCCATCCAGCTCGTAGTGGCTGACCAGACCGTCCAGGAACTCGAGCACCTGGCGCTTGAAGGCGTCGCCTTCGCTCTCCAGCTGCTCCAGCGAGCAGGCCAGGCCGTGCTTGACCTGCACGTTCTTGCCCCTCAGGGCCTGCACCAGCTTGACATCGTGGTTGCCCGGCAGACAGAGGGCATGGCCCTGCGCCACCATGTCCATGACCAGCCTCAAGACCTGGGGAATCCTGGGCCCGCGGTCGACCAGATCGCCCAGGAAGATGGCCCGGCGCCCCTCGGGATGTCTCCCATCGCGATAGCCCAGCTTCTCCAGCAGCATGATCAGCTCGTCGTAGCAGCCGTGCACGTCGCCGATCAGGTCGAAGGGGCCGGTCTCGCCACGCCGGTCGGTCCACAGGGGCACTCGCTGGATGCTGACGGCCTCCACTTCGTCGGGGCCGGAGAAGCGGTGGATCTCGCGCACGCCCTCCCGGACCAGCTCCTTGAGGCTGCGGCGCAACTGGGAGCGATGGTGGGCCACCACGTGGCGGCCAAACTGGCGGTCGGGCCGAGCGCTGTTGCGCTCCAGGCAGACCTCTTCGGGCATGTCCAGCACGAAGGCCACCGGCCGCACGTGATACTTCTTGGCCAGTGCCAAGAGCGGCTTGCGGCCTTCGGGCTGGACGTTGGTGGCGTCCACCACGCTCAGCTTGCGCAGCTCGAGCCGTCGGGCCAGCACGTAGTGCAGCGTCTCGAAGGCTTGCGTGCTGACGGCCTGGTCGTTCTCGTCGTCTGAGACCAGGCCGCGGAAGAAGTCCGAGCTGAGGACCTCGGTGGGCCGGAAGTGGCGACGGGCGAAGGTGGACTTGCCACTGCCGGAAGCCCCCACCAGCAAGACCAGGGTGAAGTCGGGCAGCTTAATGGTCACGCCGAAACACCCCCATCTGGGTGGGTGCGCCGTGCACCAGATCCTCCGCCCCCACCGGTCGCAGCTCCACTTGGTAACCGTGGCGCTCGGCCACGCCCCCGGCCCAGGCGGCGAACTCGGTGCGGCTCCACTCGAAACGATGGTCGCCGTGGCGCACCTTGCCAGCCGGCAGAGCGGGCCAGAGCACGTTGTAGTCGCGGTTGGGGGTGGTCAGCACCACCGTGCCAGGGCGAGCGAACTCGAAGACACAGCGCTCGAACGCGCTCAGCCGGTGGGGATCGAGGTGCTCCACCACCTCCACCACGGCGGCCGCGTCGAAGCCCTCCAGGGCGCGGTCGCGGTAGACCAGCGACCCCAGGCGCAGGGTCAGCCGCCGGCGCTGGCGCTCGGACATGCGCTCCAGGCGCAGCCGCTCGGCGGCCCGCTCGAGCAGCAGGCTGGACACGTCGACCCCCACGATGCGCTGGAAAGACTTTTCCTTGAGCAAGAGCTGCAGCAGGCGGCCTTCACCGCAGCCGAGGTCGAGCACCGAGCTGGCGCCGCTCTCTTTGAGGACGGCCAGCACCTCCTGCAGGCGCAGATCGTGCAATCGCTCCACCTTCTCGGTGGGGGGCTGCTCGTCGGGCAGGTCCTCGCGGAGGCGAGCCAGCGTCTCTCGCCGCAGGCTGCCCTGGTGCTTGAGGTAGCGCGAGGCGATCAGCTCGCGCTCGGGATGCTCCTTGAGCCAGCCCGCTCCTCGGCGCAGCAGCTTCTCGACCTCGTCCGAGCCCACGTAGTAGTGCTTCTCGTCATCGAGCACCGGGAGCAGCACGTATAGATGGGCCAGGAGATCGCGCAGCCTGGTCTCAGCTTTGATACGCAGGTGCCAATAAGGGCTGTCGCCCCACTCGGGGAAGCTCTCGTCCAGGGCCAGGCGGGTCAACTCGAGCTCGTAGCCCAGCGGCTCGAACAGACGCCGCAGCAGGCTCTCGCCCCCCCGGGCCGGCACCGAGGTCAGCTCGGCCTGAAGCGGCAGCATCTGGTCGACCAGCTCCGGATGACCGCCGCAGCGGCCCGCGAAGGCGCTGGAGAAGACGCTCCCCATGGCCACCGAGAGAAAGCTCGAGGCCACGTAGGGACGGTCGTTCACGTAGTGCTCCAGGGGGAAGCCGCCCGGCTTGGTGCGCACCAGCGAAGTGGGCTCGATGTCGAGCAACAGCGCGGCCGTGCAGCGCTCGCAGGTGGCCTCTGGATAGAAGACGTGGGCCTGTCCGAAGCTCAGCTCGAAGGACTGCAGGCGGGCGGGGTGCTTGGAGAGCAGGTAGCCCAGGTCGGTGGCCGGGGGGCGGCTCAGAGTGAGGGCCAGCAGCATGCCTAATTGACCTCATTGCGGCGGGTCTGTAGCCGCTGACGCAGGATGGCTTCCAGGTGCCCCCGATCGGCGCCGGCCTCGGTCAGGTAGGCCACCGAAGCGCTGCCCAGCAGCAGCATGCTCATCAGGACGTGCATCCAGTCCACGCTGGTGTGGTGGAAATCCTTGGAGACGATCAGGGCCTTCTCGATCACGCTGCGCAACTCGTCCGAAACGCCCCGGGGAAGCTCGCCCAGCATGCGGCCGTCCAGTTGCTCGAGCAACCAGGCGGTATCCGTGCCGGCCTCAGCCAGAGTCCGCACGGCTTCTCCGTCAGGGTCGCGCACCAGTTGGGCCAGGAGGTCGAGCGAGTCGAGCGGGCGCTCGTCCACTAGGACTCCTCCACCACCTGCTGCAGGCGGTCCAGACTGATCACCTTGATTTGCCGTCCGTTCTGCTCGAGCATGCCCTCGGCTCGGAACTCGGAAGCCATCCGGCTGATGGTCTCGCGAGTGGTGCCCAGCAACCCGGCCAGCACGCGGTGGGAAACGCCCCGGGGCAACAGCACGCCGTCCCCCACGTCGGTGCCCTGGCGCAGAGCCAGGTCGCACAGCACCGCTGCCAGGCGCTGCCGGGCACTGAGCAGGGCCAGGTCCTGGATACGAGCATTGGCCTGGCGCAGACGCTGGCTCAGAAAACCTAGAAGGTTCAGGGCGGCGAGCGGGTAGCTCTGCAGAAATTCGAAAAACTCCGCTCTGTACAAAACCATGAGCTCGCAGGGCTCGATGGCGTAGGTGCTGGCCGAGCGCGGCTCGCCGTCGAGCAGCGCCATGTCGCCGAAGAACGAGCCCGCGCCCAGCAAGGTCAGGGTCACCTCGCGCCCGCTCGGGGTCTCGCTGACCACCCGGATGGTGCCCTCCAGCAGCAGGTACATGCAATCGCCCGGGTCGCCCTGGAGAAAGATAGCCTGTTCGGGCTTGAGCCGGCGAGGGCGCATGCGCCTGGCCAGTTGGGATCGCTGCTCGGGGCTCAGCACCGAGAGCAACGGCACCTTCTCGAGCTGGCGGGAGAGTTTGGCTTCGTCTACCCGGGGCAGCATCGCAGTTTCCGTTCCTCGCCCGGGAGAGGTTTACCTACCTCTCGCCGGGGGGCCGCACTCCTGTACAGGTGGATTCCCAACCGCGCCTCTCTAGAGCTTTAGAGCCCGCGCCAGGGCGTCCTCACCAGGCCCCACCGCAACGTCGGGCAGCAAGCCCTTGCCGTTCAGATCGGTGCCATTCTGGCCAAGGTAACGTCCGGTAGTGAGGTGCAGGCCGCCCCCGCCGGGCAACTCGTAGAACGACTGCACGCGCGCTTTGCCGAAGGTGCGCGTTCCCACCACGGCCACGTTGGGTCGACCCTGCAAGCTCTGAGCCACCAGCTCAGCGGCGCTGGCGGTGCCGGCGTCCACCAGCAGCACCAGCTTGCCCTTGAAGGCCAGGGGGCCGCGCGAGGAGAGCTGCTTGCGGGCTCCCCCGTGCCCTTCTTCCAACAGCAAAGGGCCCAGAGCGAACAGTCCCGCCAGCTTGATTCCCTGATCGTAGTCCCCCCCCGGATTACCGCGCAAATCCAGCACGAGACGCTTCAGGGGGCCCAGTTGGCCCAGCTCATGGCCCACCTGACGCACGGTTTCCGGACCGAAGAAGCCCACCCGCGCGTAGCCGGTATCGCCCGAGAGCTTGCGCGACACCACTGGCGGCAAGCGCAGGCTGCGCCTGGTCACCTCCAGCGCCAGTGGACGGCCCTGGCGCTCGAGTTGCAGGCGAGCCCTGCTGCCAGGGGCACCCAGCAGCAGGTTACCGGCCGTGTAGAAAGTGCGCCCCTCCACTTTCTGGCCGTCCACGGCCAGAATGCGATCAAGCGGGCGAACTCCCGCCTCCAGGGCGGGGGAGCCGTCCAGGCAGGCGACCACCACCAGACCGCCCCGCCAGGCCAGCTCCACGCCCACGCCCGAGAAGCTGCCTCCGCGCCGGGTGGTCTCCTCCAACTCTCGCTCGGCCGGAGTGATCACGGTGGAGTAGGGATCCTTCAGCGAATCCACCATGGCCCGCAGGGCCGCTTCTCCTGCGGCCGGCGCCCGGGCCTGGGGCACCAGGCCGAAGGCTCCCTCGAAGGCCGTCCAATCGCCCTGCTCGGAGGGCAACTCGGGCACCACGCGCCGGGTCGCCCGCCAGGCGGCCCGGGTCAACTGCTGGGACTGAACCGGTTCCAGAGCGTCGCTCAGGATGACCTGGTGGACCTGCCGAAGGGTGAGGAGGACCAGGGCCGAGGGAGCCTGGGCGACGACCGCCACCGTGAGGGTGAGAATCAGTGCCAGAGTGATGAGACGACGCATCGAGAATCTCGTTCTGGGTCCTCGCAGGGGCTCCTGGCCGGGGCGCGGAATAGCCTGGCGTGATTCTCGTGACCCCCTACGACGCCCGCTCGCGACGAATGGCCCGGCTGTTGCGACTGGTCTTGCTGCTCTCGCTGGGCACGATCTTCGTGCTCTTGTATTGGGCCATCGTGGCCTTTCTCACCCTGCGCCGCGGCAACCGCCTCCGAATTTCGGGCGAGAACGCCTCGGGCGACAGCCGCCTGAAGGACATCCTGGCGCGCGCCTACCCTGAAGGGGTGAGCGGGACCGATTACCAGGCTTTGATCGCCTTTCTGGTCAGTCGCGTGCCGGCCGACACGGTGGCCCGCACGGTGGCCGGTCCATCCGGCAAGGAAGTGGCCGCGGTGCTGGCCGACCTGGGACAGGCGCAGCCGACCGCGCAGACCGAGGCCGTGCGCGAGAAGCTGACCCCCCTGGGATTCGAGGACTGGGTGCGACGCTACGCCTGATCAGCGGTAGGCCGCCCGCCCGTAGAACCGCGAAAGCCGCTCCAGAGCGCGCTCGATGTTGTGAGCCTCAAAACCCGAGAAGGGCCCGTAAGGCATATAGCTTACGCGGTCATAGGCTCGAGCCAGGCGCAGGAAGGCGGGCACCGTCTCGCTGACGTCGCGATAGCGTGATTGGCAGGCCCATTCGTAATCGCGCGCCGCACGGGACAGCTCGACCAGGTCGGAGATGGTGAAGGGCGTTCCCAGCCCCGGGCGCCAGCCACCGGGAGCGTAGCAAGCGCCCAGCAGGCGCTCAGCCGAGAAGCGGATGTTCTGAGCCTCGCCCAATAGCTCGCGGGGATTCTCGTAGTAGGGCCGATCCACCGGGTCGAGGGGGGTGTCGGCCAGGTCCACTCCAGCCGGCTGATCGCGGCCGCTGAAGCGATCAGCCAGATGACGAACCGCCCCGCTGAGACGATCGGCCGTCAGCAGCGCCGCTTCGACGCTCTGCTGCTCGGATTCATTCAGGGTCAGGAGCTGCAGGCTTGCTTTCACGCGGGTGCGGGCCACGTCCAGGTCGGTGATGAGCGGACGCAGCGAATCGGGGGTGGAATCGCCCTGCAAAGCACCCACCAGGCCCCCGGCCGCTTTGTTGAGCCGGTCGAGGTCGTCCAGGGCGGTCTTCTGACCCCAGGTCAGATCTTTCTCCGAGCCGTAACGGAGCAGAACGGGCATGACGGCCGCGTCGATAGCCCGGGAAGCATCCAGCAGCGTGCCTTCAGCCCAGGCCACGGTTGCCAGCAACAAGCCGAGTAGAGCAGCCCTCACAAGGGTAAAGTTGGCCTGTAACTCGAAGGATTCCTGGCCGGTTCGACCCCGCTCTCCTCAGCTTTCCAAGCACCGAAACAGGCTTTGCGGAGCGCCGTCTTGACGAGCTATATCCTTCTTCCCCGGGTCTAACCGGAAGCCGCGACCTGGACCAGTGCTCGGCGTGCGAGATTTCTCGTGAATTCGGGGGGTATGATCACCCGCGCTCGCGCCCTTCTTTCACCGAGACAGGAAAGGCTGATGCGAACCAGGCGGTCGTCCCGGACGGCCCTCAAGAATACTCTAGACTCCTCACTCCAAAGACCACCAAAGCACTCCCAGTAATCGCAGTCCGGGCGGTTCACTCGGGGCCCTCCCTTGAAACGGGGCGCAAGCGTACAGGATGGCCAGTCGTTGCGAGCCATAGCTCGCAGGAGTGGAGCCAGGGCTGATACGACTGCTCCTTGCTCGAGCCAGGTGGCCGCTTCGTGGTAATGGCGTCTCCAGTCGCTATCGGGAAGCTTGCGGAACTGCTCGCGCGCCTCGGCATACTTCCCAGCGCGATGCAGGGCCGAGCCAAGCGCTTCCCAGGCCCGAGCGCTGCGACACCGCTGAGCGCGCTCCGTCAGCACCAGGCAGGCTTCATCCCACCGACCTTGAGACGTGAGCGCCCGGGCCAGCCCGTCCAGGTCGAGAAGGTAGCCCTCAGCTTCCGCATCGCCAGGGTCGACGAGCCGCCGGCCTGGCGGCAATCGATGATAGTCCAGCTTGCAGGCCTCCCGATAGGCTCTTTCAGCACCCTTCCAGCGGTTGTGTCGAGTCAAGAGCTCTCCTTCCAACCTCCAGAGCTGGCCATCCCAGGGCCTCAGCCGCTGGGCTCGGCGCAGGTGTCTGCATGCGGCCTTCGGGCATTCGGCTTCGACTTTCGAGGCCTCCGTGAGCTCTCGCTCGACCTTATCTGCCTCGACAGGCACAACCTGGTCGATTTGGACCGCGAGCTGACTCAAATCGCGTCCTGCCAGACGCAGGACTTCCGGGTCAGTCTCCTGCTCGACCAGGCGTCGCGTTCTGCTCACGGCTCGTCTGAGGGCCAGTACGCGAAGGCTGACCGGATCGAGTTGTTCACCACGCTCAACCTTTCCGGCTCTTCCGGTTCCCCGAGGTTGACGGGCCACCTGATTGACCGCGCGCCCCGTCGTGGTTGCAGATCCCAACACCGCACCGGTGGGACTTATGCGGGTTTGCGCATCCAGCCGGTCGCCACCCTCGCGCTCGACGAGCTTCAGGAGTTTCTCGCGCAAACCGTCCCAGTCGACTCGAACCTGGGGGAATCGAACCTCGACGTGACGCTGCAGGCTGCCCCAATTCTCGAGGCAAGCCTGCAATTCCAGTATTCCTTTGAATCGCTCCACGACCAGCTGGCAGACGCGAGTTGTGCCCTCACGGTAGCTGTGCAGCAAGAGAAACTGTCGGCCGATCTTTCTCAGAAACATCCAGAATGTGTAGTGTAAAAGTAAATTTTTTTCACTACACATTCTTCTGACTCCAAAGGTGACAGTCCTCCCTCGGATGATGATGGCCTGGGGCCGCGGTTGGGGTAGCAGTTGGGCGGTTGAGTGGGTGAGCGCTTGGTTGGGGAGGGGTTGGGTGGGGAGGGG
>QWHO01000711.1 GCA_021404945.1 bacterium CPR1 | reverse complement strand
CTCCGGCTGGCTTTGGCAAAACCACACTGGTCAGCGATTGGCTCCACCAAAGCAAAGTGCCAACAGCTTGGCTTTCCTTGGATGAAGGGGATAACGACCCCACCCGCTTTCTGGCTTACCTGGTCGCTGCTTTGCAGACGGTTGAGGCGATGATTGGAGCAGGGGTGGTGGATATGCTTCAATCCCCGCAGCCACCGCCAACCGAATCGATCCTGACGGCCCTGCTCAATGACATCACCACCATCCCGGACAATTTTCTCCTCGTTCTTGACGACTACCACCTGATTGAGGCCAAACCGGTTGACAAGGCCCTGACTTTTCTGCTCGAGCACCTGCCACCCCAACTGCACCTGGTCATCACTACCCGTGAAGATCCACAGCTCCCCCTGGCCCGGTTACGCGCCCGGGGTCAATTGACCGAACTGCGTGCCAACGACTTGCGCTTTACCCCCTTTGAAGCGGCGGAATTTCTCAACCGGGTCATGGGCCTCAAACTTTCGGAGGAAGATATTACGGCACTGGAAACCCGCACCGAAGGCTGGATAGCCGGACTGCAACTAGCCGCGCTTTCCATGCAGGGCCACCAGGATGTTCCGGGGTTCATCCGGGCATTCGCTGGAGACCACCGGTACATTGTGGACTATCTGGTTGACGAGGTCCTGCGGCATCAGCCCCAACCTGTCCGCAGCTTCTTACTCCAGACCGCCATACTCGACCGGTTGAATGGCCCGCTGTGCGATGCCGTGCTGGGAAAAGATGAAGGCGGAAGGATGAAGGATGAAGAAAATAGCTCATCTTTCGTCCCTCATCCCTCATCCTTCATCCTTGAATATCTGGAACGAGGCAATTTCTTTGTCGTTCCGCTGGATGACAAGCGACACTGGTATCGTTATCACCATCTTTTTGCTGATGTTCTTCGGATGCACTTGATGACGGAACAGCCCGATCAGGTACCTGCTCTGCACCGGCGTGCGAGTGAGTGGTACGAGCAGAATGGTTCGGCGGCCGATGCGATCCACCACGCGCTGGCCGCTGAGGATTTCGAGCGAGCGGCAGACCTGATCGAACGGGCCGTGCCAGCCATGCGCCGGAGTAGACAGGAGGCCACATTGCTTGGCTGGCTCCAGGCACTCCCCGATGAACTGTGCCACTGCCGGCCTGTACTCAGTGTGCATTATGCCGGGACGTTACTGCAGAGTGGCCGGCTTGAGGGGGTTGAGGCCCGGCTGCGGGACGCCGAACGCTGGCTGGACACGATGGCTGATAGGGGTGAGCGACCAGAAGCCTTATCGGCTGAGATGGTCGTGGTGGATGAAGAGGAATTTCGCGGTCTACCGGGTTGGATCGCTATTTACCATGCCGGAATTGCCCTGGTTCGGGGCGATGTCGCCGAGACCGTAAAATATGCCCGGCGAGCGCTCGACCTCGTCCCTGCGGAAGACCATCTCGGGCGCGGAGCGGCAGCGGCGCTCCTGGGACTGGCGTATTGGACGAGCGGGGATCTGGAGATTGCCTACCAGACCTATGCTGAGGGCATGGCCGGGGTGCAGCGGGCTGGACACCTCTCTGACGCCCTCGGTTGCGCCATCGCCCTGGCGGATATACGGCTGGCGCAAGGCCGTCTGCGCGAGGCAATGAGCACCTACGAGTGGGGATTACAGCTTGCGACGGAGCAGGGCAAGCCTATCCTGCGCGGAGCGGCAGACATGTATGTGGGAATGAGTGATCTTTACCGTGAGCGTAACGATCTGAATGCCGCCACACAGCACCTGCTGAGAAGCAAGGAACTCGGTGAGTTCGCCGGGTTACCACAAAACCGGTATCGTTGGTGTGTGGCGATGGCGCGAATACAGCAGGTCCAGGGAAACCTGGACGGCGCGCTCGATCTGCTCCAGGAGGCAGAGCGCCTTTATGTGAGTGACTTTTTCCCCAATGTGCGGCCTGTTGCGGCGGTCAAGACACAGGTGTGGCTCGCTCAGGGCCGGTTGGGTGAAGCCCTCGGCTGGGCGCGGGAGCAGGGCCTGTCCGCCCAGGACGACCTCAGCTACCTGCGCGAGTTCGAGCACATCACCCTGGCCAGGGT
>QWHO01000710.1 GCA_021404945.1 bacterium CPR1 | reverse complement strand
GAGCAAGAAGCCAGAGAAATGGCTTCAGACTTGCTCGACGGTTATGTCTTATCCAAGCTGGAGATGAGCAGCCCTCTGGAGACCCCTCCAGTCAGCCTGCCAAGGGGCAAGGGCTGGGAGTGGGTCAGTCCAGGCTCTCAAGTATCTGTGGCACTCCTCATCCGTGAGGCTCGTGAGCAGGCCCGGCTGACCCAGGCTGAGGCCGCCAAGTTGATGGGCGTGGCTCCGAGCACTTACAACCGCTGGGAGCAACCGGGCCGGTGTAACGCCACTCTGCTCACGCTTGAGAAGATCGCCCGCGTTCTTGGTCGTCACCTCGAGGTGCAACTTCGCTGATTCAGGGGGTGGGCAGACGTTGGGTGACATCTGGTCACCGACCGTTGGGTGACATCTGGTAGACCACCGACGTGAATCGCGTGCCCCGGGTGGTCGCGTCGTTGGTGATGGTGTGCGCTACCTGGGTGACGTAGCGCAACTCGCTGGTGCCCAGCACCGAGTCGGTCAGGCGAATGGTGTCGCCGACCTCGAGCAGCAAGTTCAGGGGCACCTTCAGGGCCTTCGGCTCAATCCGGCTGGCCCGGCACAGGTAACGATCCCCGTAGCGCTCCATCTGGGCGAGCGTGGTCAGGAGCGGGTTGGGGCTCAGCTCGATTGGATTCTCGCCATACTTATCGATGGCTGCCTGGTTGACGCGCACCGCCCCGGTCACGCTCTCGGTCTCCCCGAGCTCGCTGTCGGGGTTATCCTGCAATGCCCCGAAGAACTCGATCTCCCCCGGAGCGCTCGTCGGGCCCCCAGCCTCCTCCCCCGGGACATTCGCGGGGCGGCCCCAGGTGAACTCCACCTCCTCGGCGTCATAGATGGGCGCGCCTTTCAGGTGGGCGGCATACATGAAGGTCGAGTCCTGGTCGAACCCCTGTTGCGATCTGACCCCGTTGCGCACCGAGATGACGTTGCCGCCACGACGGTACACGAAATTGCTCGCGAATCCGTGGGGATTCGGCTGCACGTAGCGCCACTGCACCCCAGAAAGCGGAGGATTGAAGGATGTGCGATAGACCCCGTACTCGTTGACCTGGACCGGGGGCATCCCCTCCGGCTTGCTGCCGGCTTCCCGCGCGGAGCGCACCTCGACCTTGTTGATCATGTCGCCCGCGTTCGCGTCGAGCGACTCCTCCTCGACGCAGGCATGCCGGTCATACACCCAGTCGGGCGCGCTCTTGACGGTGGGCTGGAAGCCGATGAGGGTCTCCCCCCGCACCTTCCACTCGGCGAACGGGGCGGCCTCGAGGAGTTGCTGCATCCAGTCGCCTGGGCGGCCGTCTTGCATGTGCATGGTGCGGACCGGCTGATTGTCCACCAGGCCCCAGTCCGCGTCGACGTCGTAGGCGCTGGCGATCTGCCCGAGCACGGTCCTGAGCATCGGAGCGCTCGAGGACCGACGATCGGCTCGGATGGTGTCCAGTGTTTGAGAGCGCCGGAACAGCTTTGCGCTGACATCGAGCCCGGTCCACTTGAACTCCAGGCGCTGGCTCTGCTTGTTGCGGGTGTGACCGAATGCGACCGGCACGCCCACGAAGGTCCACTCGACCCCACCCCAGTCGACCACGGCCACCAGCCTCTTGATGATGTTGCCGCTCTCGTCATAGGCGGCGTCATCCATCCACTCTTCCCACTCGGACCCGGCCTTACGCGGATGGTAATCGCCGGTAGGATCGATGATGGTCAGCGTCCAGGAGGCAGACGCCGACTCGTTGAGCTGCACCTCCAGGCTCGCGGGGGCCTCGCCGAGGTTTTTGCTGACGCCATCCCAGAGCACTTTGAAGGAGCACTCCAGGTCTCCCACCCCGCAGCGCCAGGCCAGGTCGTACTCGCCGACGCCGTCCTCGACCTCCTGGGGGAGGCTGGTCAATCGGTGCAGTCTGAGGGCGCTGAGGTGAGCCGGAGTGCTGAACCGGTGCAGGCCGAACGCCAGGGCGGCAGCGTTGCTGTAACGGTGGCGCTGGGCTCGATAGACGCCCTGCATGGCTGCGAGGCGATGAGCCTGCTGCTGCGTCACGGTCGCCATCGCGGCATACCTCCAG
>QWHO01000194.1 GCA_021404945.1 bacterium CPR1 | reverse complement strand
GGTGAACCAGGCGCCGCCGTCGTCCCGCGGGGCCGCGCGCACCAGGCTCTTGTCGACCAGCGACTCCAGCACGTCGAGCGACCAGGGCGCGTCCGGCCAGGTCGAGAGATCGATCACGGCCTCGGCCGCGGCCAGGTCGAAGCCGCCCTCGAAGACGGCGCACTGCGCCAGCGCGGCCCGCTCGTGCGGCGCCAGCAGGTCCCAGGACCAGTCGATGGCTCCGCGCAAGGTGGCCTGGCGCCTGACGCCCCCGCGCCGGCCCTGGAGCAGCTCGAAGCGCCGGCCGATGCGCTCGATGATCTGCTTCGGCGGCAACACGCGCACGCGCGCGGCGGCAAGCTCCAGGGCCAGCGGCAGCCCGTCCAGCATCCGCACCAGGCTGGCTACGTCGCGCGCGTTCGCCTCCAGCCGGAAGGAGGGCAGCACGGCGGTCGCGCGGTCCACGAAGAGCTGCACCGCCGGGTGGACAACCTGACCGTCAGGCTGGTGGGCGTTCCCAACGAGTTCTTTGGTCGCATTGTGAAGTGCGCCGGCCTGCTGGCAGGCAGGGATATCCTGGCTACGCTTGAAGCTGAGCGCGCCTTCTTGTCCCGGCCCGGCACCCGCGTCATGGTGCCCGGAGCGGCCCTCAAGGACGCAGCCGTGTTCAACCCGGGGCGCAAGGAGGCCAGCGAGCTCTTTCTGGACGACGTTCCCATGCAGGGTCTGGCGGATCACTTCCGGGTGCCTTTCGTGGTGGGCGGGTCCTACTGTCCCGAGTGGCTCGACAACTTGTTCGGACGCGTCTCCTGGCACGAGTTGCGCCCGCAGGAGCCTCCCATGCCCATCGAGATCATTGATTTTCCAGTCCACGCGGCCCGTTCCTCATGTCAAACCCCGTAGTCGGTCCGGTGGTGGCCATCGTGGGTCGCCCCAACGTCGGAAAATCTTCTCTCTTCAACCGCCTGGCCGCTCGCCGCGCTGCCATCGTGGCCGACGAGCCCGGGGTCACCCGTGATCGCCTCTACGTGCCCTGCGTCTGGAACGGCAAGACCTTTACCCTGGTGGACACGGGCGGCATCGACCCCTTCGACACCGACGAGTTGCGCAATCGAGTCTTCGATCAGGCCCGCCAGGCACTCGACGAGGCAGCTCTCATCCTGCTGGTGGTGGACGGGCAGAGCGGGGTTCACCCGCTGGACACCGAGGTGGCCGAGCTGCTGCGCCGCTCCAAGAGACCTGTGGTGCTGGTGGTCAACAAGGCCGAGAACCAGAAGGTGGTGGACGAGAGCTACCAGTTCTATGAGCTGGGCCTGGGCGATCCGTGGCCGGTCTCGGCCTCTCACGGCACCCACTCGGGCGATCTGCTCGACCACATCCTCGAGCAACTCGGCGAGTTCGAGCCTCAGGAGGAGCCGGAGGAGACCCGCCTGGTGCTGGTCGGGCGTCCCAATGTCGGCAAGTCCTCGCTCTTGAACCGCCTGATCGGCGAAGATCGCAGCCTGGTCCACGATGTGGCCGGCACGACCCGAGACGCCATCGATACCATGCTCGAGTATGAGGGCCGCCAGCTGCGACTGGTGGACACGGCCGGTATCCGTCGCAAAGCTCTGGTCGAAGAAGAGGTGGAGTACTTCAGCACCGTGCGCGCCCTCAAGGCCCTCAAGCGCTCGGACGTGGCCCTGCTGGTGGTGGATGCCGAGCAGGGGGTGGTGGCCCAGGACAAGCGGGTGGCCGGCTACATTCGCAAAGAGGGCGTGGGCTCGGTGATCGTGGTCAACAAGTGGGATCGGCTCACGGCCGGAATGAAGAGCGGGGCTATCGCCGAGAAGCAGCGTCGCTTCTCGGAGAAGCTGGTGGGTGAGTTGGAGTTCATCAGCTACTCCCCCGTGCTCTATGTCTCCGCTCTGACCGGCTTCAATTGCAGCGACATCCTGCCGGCCGCCATGGAGGTGGCTGATGAGCGGGCCCGCCGGCTGGATACCCCCACCTTGAACAGGGTGGTGCGCGAGGCCATGGCGCTCAGACCGCCTCCAAGCTACAAGGGACGCTCCCTCAAAGTTCTCTACGTCTCCCAGAGAGGAGTTCGGCCTCCCGTTTTCGCATTCAAGTGCAACTCGGGAAAGCTGGTCCACTTCTCCTACCGTCGCTATCTGGAAAACCAGTTGCGCGATGCTTTCGGGCTGGTGGGCACGCCCATCGAGATGCGCTTTCTATCGAGGTGAGGCTTGTTCTGGGCACTGTTTTTGATTCTGGTCTGCTACCTGATCGGATCCATCCCCTCGGGGGTCATCGTCGCGCGCCGCGCCAAGAAAATTGACCTGCGCAAGGTCGGCTCGGGCAATACCGGAGCGATGAATGCTTATCGGGCTCTCGGTTTGAAGGGAGGGCTGACGGTACTGGGGCTGGATGCTCTCAAGGGGTTTGCGGCCGTCTTCCTGGCTTATTTTGCGCTGCTGCCAGACTTCACCTTGCCGGTCGTCAAAGTGATCTACGGGTTTGCCGCCATCGTGGGTCACAACTACTCGCCTTTCCTCAAGTTCAAGGGAGGCAAGGGCATCGCCACCGGGTTCGGGGTCTTGCTCGCTCTCTCGCCCAAGGTGGCCGTCCTGGTGCTGCTCCTCTGGATCGGCCTGGTGGCTCTGACTCACTACAGCTCGGTCGGCTCGCTGGCAGCCTCGGCCACGGCCCCCGTGCTCATGTTCATCTATAAAGACCATCCGGTCTACATCGCCTTCGGGGTGGCCTCGGCCATATTTGCTTTCTACCGGCACAAGGAGAATATCCAGCGCTTGCTAAATGGTAGGGAAATTCCGTTCCATGCCGGGGCTGGCCCGGCGGAAGGCTCGAGGGGACGCTGAGGTTTGCCGCAGCATTTCCGCAGGCCCCGGCCTGGGGGGGCCGCCGCAAGAGGCTCAGCTAGAACGCTCAAGCTTATCAAGTGAAGTGATGAAGCTCATCACGCAACGCTCAACAGATTAGAAGGGGAACACATGAACCTCGAGATTGAGAGTCTGCACGGACTGCTAGACCAGGTATTGACGGTTTCCGAGCGCGAGCAAGCCTCCGACGTTTACATCAAGGCAGGCAAGACACCGATGCTGCGCATCGAGGGCGTGGTGGTGCCGATCGAAACCGAGCCACTGACGCCGATGATGACCGAGCACATGGCTCTGACGATCATGCCCCAGCACCAGAAAGAGAAGTTTGAGATCGAGGGCAACGACGCCAACTTCGTCTACTTCCTGGAAAAGGTGGGACGTTTTCGCGTCAACGCTTATCGCCAGCAGGGCAGCGTGGCCATGGTGCTGCGGCGCGTGCAGGAGAACATTCTGAGCTTCGAGGACCTGGGGCTGCCGGAGGTGCTCAAGAACCTGGCCATGCAAAAGCGGGGCCTGGTGCTGGTGACCGGCCCGACAGGCTCGGGCAAGTCCACCACCCTGGCCTCGATGATCAAGTACCGCAAAGAGCACGCTCCCGGCCACATCGTCACCATTGAGGACCCGGTCGAGTACGTTCACCACGATGAGGAGGCCTGCATCGTCAGCCAGCGGGAGGTCGGTACTGATACCGTCTCCTTCACCCACGCTCTGGAGAGCGCTCTGCGACAGGCTCCCGACGTGCTGCTCGTGGGTGAGATGCGCGACCCCGAATCGGTGAAGTCGGCCGTTTACTTCGCCGAGACCGGTCACCTCGTGCTCTCCACCCTGCACGCCAACAACGCCAGCCAGACGGTGGAGCGCGTGCTGCAGTTCTTTCCCGAAGAGATGCAGGCGCCCATTTTGCAGCAGCTTTCTTTGAACATTCGAGGCATCATCGCCCAGCGACTGGTGCCGGCACTGGATGGCCACCGCGTGCCGGCGGTGGAGATCATGGTCGGGAACGCTCGGATGGCCGAGCTTCTGCGCGATGGTCAACTGCGTCAGATGAAGCGCGAGCTGGACGCGTTCCATCCCGAGGGGATGCAGAGCTTCGACCTGTCTTTGCTCGAGCTGTTCAAAGCGGGTCGGATCAGCGCCGAAGATGCCATGCGCTACTCCGACAACGCCAACGACATGCGTTTGAAGCTCAAGCAGATGCCCACCACCATCACCGGCTCGGGTGACTCTCGCTACGAAGGGTCTTGAAGCGCAGGGCCACAGGCCTTGCACTTTCAAACGCGCTGGAACGTAGCTCTGGCGCGGTCTTCAGATTGTGCGAATGGACAAGCCCGGAGGGTGAGCCGATTCGCTTAAGGGAGGCTCGCTTTGGATCCATCAGCTGACGAAGTGCGGGGGCTCGAGCCCGACATCATCGAGCATGAGGTGCACGAGCAACGCCATCCCGTGCACGGACGTTCCACGCCCTTGCCCAAGCGGGTCAAGGTGGGTAAGGTAACCGACCAGACTCTGCAGTTTCGTCTGACCGACCAGGAGCTGATCGAGTTCCCCTGGGATCAGATCGAACTGATGGCGTTGGGATTGATCGAGGAGGCAGCCACCGATGTCAGCGGGCCCAAAGGGGCCATGCGCCAGATGTTTGGCAAGCTGACCGGCAAAGCCACCGAGAATGAGGAGCGCAAGACCCGCCAGGTTCGGGAGATCTATTTGCTGGACGTTTACATCAAGAACTACGACCAGCCTTTCCGGATGGACTCGGCCACGGTGAACTACAAGTCCTTCCTGGGCGCCGACATGTCCTACGTGTCGTTCCAGAATTTCTTCCGTCTGGCGACCCGGCTGGCTCGCCACGCAGTCCATGCGCGCTTCGACGACGCCCTGGTGGCCTTCTTCACCCGTCGCCGAGACGGGGTGAAGAAGTTCCCGGCCGTCTACGATTATGAGCTCGAGCTGCAGCAGAGCCGTCAGAAGCTCGAGCACCTGGCCACCCACGACCAGCTCAAGCTCGATCGCGAGACCTGGGCCGAGGAGTGGGGCGAGTATTCGTGAGAGAGCTGACCGGCCCGGAGGTCGACCACGTCGCTCATCTGGCTCGCCTGGAGATCACGCTCGCTGAGCGGGAGTCTTTCGGACGCCAACTGGGGGAGATTCTGACCTACGTCGAGCAACTCTCGACGGTGGATACCGAAGGCGTGGAGCCACTGCTGGCTGTCTTCGCCCGCCACGACGTGCTGCGCGAGGATGTCAGCCGGCCGGCCCTGGGACCGGACCTGGTGCTGAGGAACGCGCCCGAGCAGGAAGCTGGACAGTTTCGCATTCCCCGCATTCTGGAGGAGAGTTGACCGCCTCCGAGCTGGTGGCCCGCATTGCTGCGCGCGAGCTGAGCGCGCTGGAGGCAACCGATGAGTGCCTCGCTCGCATCGCCTCGTTGGATGGTGAGCTGGGTGCTTTCCTGCACGTCTTCGCCGACTCGGCCCGCGAGCAGGCCCGGGCCGTGGACGCTGGCCAGCGCACCGGGCCTCTGGCCGGTCTGCCGGTGGCGGTCAAGGACAACATGTGCACGCGGGGTCAGCCTACCACCTGTGGCTCACGCATTCTGGAGAGCTTCGTGCCGCCCTACGAGGCCACCGCGGTGGCTCGGCTGCAGGCGGCCGGGGCGGTGGTGCTGGGCAAGACCAACCTCGACGAGTTCGCCATGGGCTCCTCGACCGAGAATTCGGCCTACCAGGTCACCCGCAACCCCTGGGACGTCTCGCGCGTGCCGGGGGGCTCGAGCGGGGGCTCGGCGGCCGCAGTTGCAGCTGGAATGGCGCCGCTGGCGCTGGGCTCGGACACCGGAGGCTCCATCCGCCAGCCTGCCGCCTTCTGCGGCGTGACCGGGCTGAAGCCTACCTACGGGCGGATCTCCCGCTACGGTCTGGTGGCCTTCGCCTCCTCGCTCGATCAGATCGGCCCCATGGCTTGCAGCGCTCGCGATTGTGCCCTGGCGCTGGAGGTGCTGGCCGGCCCCGACCCGCAGGACACTACCTCCTCGGTGGAGCCGGTGGCTGCTTACACCTCGCTGCTCGAGTCGGGGGTAGGGGGGCTCAAGCTGGGTGTCCCACGCAGCTTCCTGGGCGATCTGGCCGCCCCCATGGCCAGGGTCTTCGAGGAGGCCTGTCAGGTGCTGGTGGGATTGGGAGCCCGCCTGGTGACCGTGGAACTGCCCAATCTGGGCGCGGCCCTGCCGGCCTACTACATTGTGGCTCCCGCCGAGGCCTCCAGCAATCTGGCTCGCTATGACGGCACCCGCTATGGCTTCCGGGCGCCCGACGCCGGCGACGTGCTGACCATGTTCAAGCGCAGCCGATCGCGCGGCTTCGGGGCTGAAGTGAAGCGGCGCATCATGGTGGGCACCTACGTGCTCTCGGCTGGCTACTACGATGCCTACTACCTCAAGGCTCAGAAAGTTCGTACCGTGCTGAGCCGCGACTTCGAAAAGGCCTTCCAGGAGGTCGATTTGATCGTGATGCCCACCACGCCGAGCACCGCCTTCAAGATCGGCGAGAAGTCCTCCGACCCTCTCGAGATGTACCTCTCGGACATCTACACGGTGGCCCTCAATCTGGTGGGCCTGCCCGGACTGGTGGTGCCCAGCGCTCCGGTGGAGGGGCTTCCTACCGGCTTGCAACTCATCGGTCGGGCCTTCGATGAGGGCCGACTGCTCGCGGCCGGACACGCCTTCCAACAGGCAACCGACTTTCACCTGAGGCGTCCGGAGCGGACCTCGGTCTCTCAGGGTTAATCGCGACGAAGAGCTCAGGCTGACCATCCTCTCGACGAGGCCGTCGAGTTTGTGACAGGTGCGGAATTGCCGGGATGACCGACCGACTTGGCCGGCGGGCCGTCGACCCGGCCCGGTTGGCCCGGATGGGCCGGGCTATCCGGCACCGCGGGGGCAGTTGCTGCAGCCTGGTCTGGGTCTGTTGGCGGAGCTGGTGCACTCGCGCGGCTACAGGGTAGCCCTGAGCGGCGAGGGAGCCGATGAGGCCCTGGCCGGATACCCGTGTGGAGCCTCTTCGTTCTGGCATTCCTAAAGAGATTGAGGAGACACGTCGACAGGAGGCTCGTCAGCAAGAGCTATGGGCTTACTATCTCGAGCTCCCTGAAGAGGAGAGACTCGACATCCTCACGGCGGCTCGCCGGACGCTGCGCTTCTTGCCGGCTGACAAGCTGGAGACGATCGAGATCGACTCCCCCCTTCTTGTCAAGATCGAGATCGCCAACCTCGTGGCCAGCCGTAGAGGGGCCTGTGAGACGGCCTGAGCAAGCGAACGGTGAATTATGACCTGACGGGGGAGGGAAGGCCCTCTGAGGGCCTCCAGCGCCTCGAGAGACGTTGGGCGAGGAGGAGACTGTTTGGCGATCCCCTCGACTTTAAGCACAGCAGCCGGCCGAGCAGAAGGTGAATCTTGGTCTCACCGAGCGTCTGCAGGAAGAGCTCGCGGCCCTCCAGGCCGAGGCTCATCTTTCCAGTCAGAGCGAGTTGATCCGCACGACCCTGGTGGCCGCCCGCCACGACCCGCACATTGAGCGCGAGCTCCGCAAACTGGTGGTCCTGAGCTCTTGACGACGCTTGTCGCGTCCGATACCAATCGGTCTGCGTGATATCCACGAACTCTTCGTCCGAGTCCACCACGATTCGGTCGGGATAGAGCTGCTTGAGTCCGGCCAGGACCTCAGCCGCTCCTTTCCCCATGAGCCTGATTTCAGTAGGGGGCTCCTTCACGCGAACCAACATAGTGCACCTCGATTTCAAAACTGCCATTTTCGTAACACCAGCAGGCGACCCATCGATACTCTAGGTGACAGTGATAGTTGTCGAATCGTTCGTTTGACGGGGTTGACGACTGTATGCTTGAGGGCATACAATGGGCGGGATGGGGTTTGAGCAAGCCAAGGCCCTGATCCTGGCCCATCTGGGAGCTGGCACTGTGCGGCATGAACCGAGACCCGCACGGAAGAATCTCTTGCAGACGGGCCAGCTCTCCCTGGTCGAGGCCGCGGCGATCGTCGCCAAAACCCGAGGCCAGGAGGCGAGTTCGGCTCCCCATCACCAGGACCCCTCCATCACCGTCTGGGTTCTGCGCCCTGACGGCTGGTACATCAAGTGTTATCTGGTGGACGAGTGCTGGTTCATTTCGTTTCAGAAGGCGGGTGAGTCTCCATGAAATCCATCGTCCTGCCAGGCGAGACCACGCGAGCCTCCTGCGAGACGTGCGGCAAGTTTGTGCGCGCCACCTGGGGCTACCGGCCCTACACGCTCGAGGATGACTTGGTGGTGGAGCAGGTCATGTGCGCCACCTGCCCAAGCTGCGGTCAGGTTGTGGGGGTGGCCCAGCAGTCGGCTTACCTTCTCCGCCGAGCGCTTGAGAACGAGCGCCGCTTTCGGACGACCCTAAGATTGCCGCAGGAGCTCAAGGACTATGTCGCGCTGCAGCTCGATAGACTCGGGATCGCGGGGGCTCCCCAGAGCTACGTGCAGCTCTTTCTGAGAACCCTCTTGGCGGCGTGCAGAGGCAAAGAGAACGAGGTAGCCCAGGGACTTCGGGATTTGGCCGATCCAGTGCTTGAGCGTCCATGCACCGAGATGCTGACTCTTACATTGAGCCGTCCCCTCCTCGAGGTGCTGGACACCCTGAAGTCCCGCACCGGGCTCGACAATAGCAGCGAGGTGATGCGCCGTCTGTTGGTGTTCTCCGATTTGCAGCCGGAGGGCTTTAGAGCCCTAACCGATCAGGCTGAACAGGTTATCCTAGCTGCGGCCGTGTGAGACGAGATCTTTCTTCCGTCAGCGTTCATCCCTGGCATCCGAGGAAGCCACCGCCATCGGACTCAGCGTTCTGGACAAGGTCCCCAAGGTTGCTCCAGTGGCGGGGGACGAACTGCCAGAGCATCCAAAACCGAAGCGGCCCCCTTCACGCAAACCGACCCGCGCAACGTGTTGCAGGCCGTGTCTAAAGCTGCGGTAGCTACCGGTACTTACGTCACACACATTTACGCTACGCCCATTTGGCTGAGCCAGAACTTGGCCCGTTCCAGCTTGGGAACGGCCAGGTAGTGCTGGCCAAGCTTGCCGGAGTAGGCGTACTTCACGAAGTCGTGTGCCAACAGCTGCTTCTTGGCTGAGGACAGGACGTCAATGTGGAGGGCGATCGGGCGACCGTCCACGCCGCCTGTGTCCTCCACCCAGTGCTGAACCTGGCTCTGCTGGGGATGGTGGCTCAGGTCATGGCCGTTCGCGATCTGCTGGGGCGTGAAGAGGCTCGGTGAGGTCAGGTAGTAAGCTTCGACAGAGTTCATGAAGAAGCTGAGCTTGTGCGCCAGGCTGATGGCGATCGACCAACCCCACGGGTCGTAGTCGCTGAAGACGCCGATCCAGACCTTCTTGGTGCGGCGCGCCAGGTCGCGCGCGAAGTACTCCAGGCTGAGGAACGAGGGCTGCCCGTTGGAGGCCATCACCGAGATCGACTTCTCCGGCTCGCCGTAGAGCATCTGGCACAACCACCAGAGCCCTTCCTTCTCGGCGAAGAACAGATACTTGGCGTCGTCTTTGCCGACGAAGCTCAGGTGATCCATCGGCCGCTGGAACTCGAATTCTCCGCTGAACTTGAAGACGCGGTGCCAGACGAACTTGCCCAGGTTCTCGGTCATCAGCTCCACCACGCGCGCCACGCGGTTTGAACGGTCGGAAACCCCGGTAGGAAGCTCTCCTACCCCAGTGGGAAAGCTTCCTACCAGCTCCAAAAAGCCCTCGGTCGGCGCGAGAAGACGGTGCTCCCGATAGAACGGCTCGACAACCTGATACCAAAACGACCGGAGATTCCCCCGCACCGGATCGGCCTCGCTCATCAAGATGAGCAGCCACCACTGCCAGATCAGCGTGAGGAGCAACCGATTGTCGTTGATGCGCTCGGGATGCTTCGGCTCGGGGAAGAGCTGACGGAGCAGCTGGACCGAGACGCTCCTCAGATCGGGTGCCTCCCAGGTGATCGAGCGCTCGAGCCAGCGCATGTCCTCGTCGGACAGCTTCGCCTTCAGGGCATCTTTCTGTTGTCGCTCGAACTCTTTCAGGTCCCCCACGTGCACGCTCCCTCTCGCTCAGGCCGGTTCGAGCCGTAGGATTCACTACACGCGACCCGAACTCTTCTCGCCGTGGGACGGACTCAAAAGGAATTTGCGGATGCGCTGGCCGGCGAGCTCGGGCTCTCCATTCGCACGAGCCGTGCCTACCTCGCGCGCTTCCTCCAGCTGGTCGCGGACGACCTGGTCGAGACCGGTCGGGTCGAGCTGCGCGGGATGGGCATCTTCCAGGTTCACGCTCTTCCCCCACGCGAAATCGTCCACCCCGGAACCGGCCAGGCCGTAACCATCCCGGCGCGCAAGGTCGTCCGCTTCCGGACTCCGATTGCGCTCCGCCGGCGGCTCAATCCCCCGACGACCAAGAAGCGGCGCGGTAGCTAGTGGGCAAGTTCAGCGTCAGCATCTCCGACGAGCTCGAGACCACACTGCGCAAATATGCCGAGGAGCACAATGAGCCGATCAGCCAGGTTGTGGCGCAGGCCTTGCAAGGCTTCTTCGACCCGCACCCCCCGCCTCAGCCGGAGCCGCCCCCTGAGCCTGGGCCTGACCTCGGCCAGGTGCAGGCCTATGTTACGACCGTGGCTTGGTCCCTCGAAAGCGTTCGCCGTGTTCTGGAGTCGCTGGGCCTGACCGGAGCTCCCTGGCCTGGTGGCCCAGCTCTCCCGCCGCCGTTACCTTGCCCACCGTGGGAGACCATCGGCAAATGGGTTTCAGGTCGAGACGGCGGACACCACGAGACGTTTTGAATCCAGCGAACGAAAAGGACCCCCATGCCCACCATCCATCACGAGGACGGTTTCAGGTTCTTCTTTTTCAGTAACGAAGGGAACGAGCCGCCCCATATCCACGTCGAGCGGGGCGACGGTTACGGTAAATTCTGGCTGCGCCCCGTCGCTCTGGCCTACTCGGCAAACTTTACCCGGCCCGAGCTGCGTCGAGCGCGGGAGATCGTCGAGCGCAACGTCGAATATTTCCTCGAGAGGTGGAACGACTACTTTGGAACCTGATCTGGCCCGAACGCGCTCAGTGGAGTTCACGGATGACTCGATGGTGGTCCATCTGACCGATGGGCGCACTCTCGCAGTGCCCCTGGAATGGTTCCCGCGTTTGCGGGACGCCTCGCCTGAGCAGCGCGCGGCCTGGCGCTTGGTGGGCCAGGGGATCGGTATCCACTGGGAGGAGCTCGACGAGGACCTCTCCACACGCGGCCTGCTGGCGCCACAAAGCCTGTCTGCCTGACCGATTGGTGGGCCAGGGGATCGGTATCCACTGGGAGGAGCTCGACGAGGACCTCTCCACACGCGGCCTGCTGGCGCCACAAAGCCTGTCTGCCTGACCGACCTGTACATAGGAGTCACCATCACGTAGCTGCGCTATGGCCGACCCCCTCGTATCCTAAAGGCACCGGGCATGCCCTGGCAGAGGGTCAGCAGATCGCCTGTCAGAGCCAAGAAGGTCCGTCGGCGTGCTGAGTCCTCCCGATCACGGTCGTTTACCCAGACATCCACCAGCGCGCCGCTTGGCGTCGGACTGACCAGCAACTCACCCAGAAGTCCTAACTTGATGTGTTCGAAGGCGTAGACGAGCTTCTCTCCTTCGTTGCGGCGGATCACTGTAACTTCCGGAGGGAGCACGAAAGGCAAGTCGCTTCGAGACGGAGGAGTCAGCGAGGCGTGGGGTCGGCAATGGGACTCCAGGAAGAAGGCGGCCACCGCCAGGCTGCCGGGCTCCGGAGGGCTGGCGTTCTGGCGTAGGAGTTCCCCCATCAAGTCGATGATCGCCTGACAGCGCTCGCGCCAAAGCCTCATCAATTCTTCCAGTTTTGCGACTTTGGCCTTTTGGAAGTCCGTAAGTTTTTCGTTGCGCCACAGGCTGAGCTGCCGTTCGGGCACCTCTGCATCCACCAGCATCTGCCGGTAGTGAGCCAGGCTACGCTGAAGAGTCGCATCATCCAGTGCGTGGGGTTTGCCGAGGGCTATGCGGAACAGGCTCAGACCGTCCTGGAAGTTGTCCAGATGGGACTGGATGTAGGCCTCCGCCCCGGGCAGGTAGGAAATAGGCTGAGAGCCACTCACCGAGCCAGGCTCAGCAGCTTCTGGCCGTCTTCTCGAAGGGTGCCATCCGGTCCCACATGCCGATAGAGCGTTTGGCGGGTTACACCCAGCTCACGACAAAGCTCGCTGACTTTGGTCTCGCGGTGGCCCATGGCAGCCATCGCCAAACGCAATTTGGCGGTCGTCATCTTGTACTTGGCGCCGCCCTTTCTCCCCCGAGCTCGAGCCGAGGCCAGCCCAGCCTTGGTGCGCTCTGAGATCAGCTCGCGTTCGAACTCGGCCAGGGCTGCAAAAATTCCGAAGACCAGTTTCCCTTCGGGTCGTGTCGTGTCAATCGAGGCACCTTGCCCGGTCAGGACCCGCAGGCCGATTCCCCTCCGGGTAAGTTCGTGGACCGTGTTGACGAGATGGTGCAGGCTACGGCCCAAACGGTCGAGCTTCCAGACCACCAGGCTGTCGCCAGGGCGCAAAGCCTTCAAGGCTGCCTCCAGGCCGGGCCGGGCGTCGAGACGTCCCGACACGGTGTCCTCGTACAGTCGGGCGGGGTCCACGTCGGCGGCCAGCAGCGCATCGCGTTGAAGGTCCAGGCTCTGTGAGCCATCCGCCTTTGAGACCCGCATATACCCGAGTTGCATGGTGTCTCCCAAACGACCGATGATGTGACAGGCTCCGGTTAGCTCCAGGAGGGGCCGGTTCCTGTCACTTGAACCGTCCCGCACACTATGTCTCGTGGACGATTGCCCTTGAGCCCGCTCGAGATGGAGTTGCTCGACCTGCTGGCTCGAGCCGCTCAAGAGATACCCAGGAGCTTGCGAAGAGTCGCGTAGAGCTTGCGCAACTCGCGCCGCACCTTGCTCCGGTCGCATTGTAGTCTCTCTGCCAGAGCCTGCTGGCGATCCTCCTCGCGCACCAGATCGAGGAGTTTGCGCAGCTCCGGGCTCAAGGTGTCCTGCACCTGCTCGATGGACACCCGCTCGCACAACTCGTCCTCAAAGCCACTTTCGAGCACAGGAAAGCGTTCGATGGCCGGGCGCGCCCGGCCATCGTTTCTCGCTGCCTTCATCACGGATTCAGGCCCAGCTTGGGTTGGTCCTCGGACGAGCCCATGAGGATGCAATGGCTCTCGAACTCTGCCTGGTTGCGAGAGATCCTCTTGTCCGACGCATGGATCGCTCGCCGCACCTTCATAGCCTGCTCGCGGGCTTGCTCCTCGTTGAGGTCAGGGTCCTTCTCGCGACACAGGGCAGTGAGTACGTTCAGACTGAGACGACGCCATTCCCAGTTGGTCTGGGAGAGTGCATGGAGAAAGCTCCTGGCCC
>QWHO01000709.1 GCA_021404945.1 bacterium CPR1 | reverse complement strand
TCGAGCCGTCACCGACCACAAGTCCGGCGAAGCCGAGCCGGCCCAGATCCTCAAAAACGGCGTGGTCTTGCTCGATCAGCAGACCATCCTGGAGACGACCCTGGATTAAGGCCTTCCAACTGACCGAGATCATCGCCCGGCCCTGATTGCCAGGGTAGAGTGGGCCCATGAGAAAGCTCCTTGTGATCTCGCTCCCAGGAATCAGACAATGCCCATAGCACGCTGGTCGGATGGCGAGCAACTCCTGCGCGATCCGGCCCGAAACAAGGACGCCGCCTTCACGATGGAGGAGCGGCGTCAGTTGGGGTTGGAGGGTCTGCTCCCTGCCTCCGTGCTCAGCCTGGAGCAGCAGGTGGCCATGGAGCTCGAGCACATCTTCTCCAAGAGCGAGCCGCTCGAGCAGTACATCGGCCTGATCGCCCTGCTCGACCGCAACGAGACCCTCTTCTACCGACTTTTGATCGAGAACCTCGAGAGCCTGACGCCCATTCTCTACACGCCCACCGTGGGACTGGCCTGCCAGAAGTACAGCCACATCTTCCGCCGGCCCCGGGGCCTGTTCTTGTGTCCCCAGGATCGCGGCGAGATCGCTCGGAGGCTCGAGAACTTCCGCCAGCGCGACGTGCGCTTGATCGTGGTGACCGACAACGAGCGCATCCTCGGCCTGGGAGACCAGGGAGCGGGCGGGATGGCCATCCCCATTGGCAAGCTGATCCTTTACTCAGCCGGCGCCGGCATTCACCCGCGCCTGTGCTTGCCCATCAGCCTGGACGTGGGGACGGACAACCAGGCCCTGCTCGACGACCCTTACTACGTCGGTTATCGCGGCCCGCGGCTGCGTGGCCCCGAGTACGACGCGTTCGTGGAGGAGTTCGTGCAGGCCGTGCGCCACGTCTTCCCCGGGGCTTTGTTGCAGTGGGAGGACTTCAAGAAGGTCAACGCCTTCAATCTGCTGCACCGCTACGCCCAGCGGCTGCCCAGTTTCAACGACGACATCCAGGGCACCTCGGCGGTCACGCTGGCCGGGATCCTCACAGGCGTCCTGATGCAGGGAAAATCTCTGAGCGAGCAACGATTCCTGCTCGTTGGCGCGGGGGCGGCCGGGGCCGGCATCGGCGGCCTGCTGCGGGCAGCCCTGCTGGCAGAGGGGATGGAGGAGGCGGAGACGCGGCGGCGGCTGCTCTTTCTTGACTCCAGAGGGCTGGTCTGCCAGACCCGCCAGGATCTCGAGGCGCACAAGCGCGAGCTGGCCCTGCCGGCCTCGGATTACCAGAAAGTGGGACTGTTCACTCCCCTGCCGGTCAGCCTCGAGGGCATCATCCAGGCCGTCCGCCCCACCGTGTTGATCGGAACCACCGCCCATCCGGGAGACTTCACCCCGGCGGCCCTCCGGGCCATGGCGGCGGCCAGCGAGCGGCCCCTGATCTTCCCCCTGAGCAATCCGACCAGCAAAGCCGAGTGCACCCCCCAGGAGGCCCTGACCCATACACGGGGACGAGCCCTGGTGGCCACCGGCTCTCCCTTCGCCCCGGTCACTTACCAGGCTACCGAGCACGTTATCGGACAGTGCAACAACGCCTACGTCTTCCCAGGCATCGGACTGGGGGTGCTGATCAGCGAAGCGAGCCGGGTCAGCGACTCGATGTTCCTGGCCGCAGCCCGGTCACTGGCCGAGTACACCGCTTCCCAGGGAAACAGCCTGTTCCCCCGGCTGCGCGACCTGCGCGAGATCAGTCAGCGAATCGCATTCAAGGTGGCCCGGACCGCCCGGGACGAGGGCTACGGGCGCAGCCTGAGCGACCTCGAGCTGGAGGAGGCTATCAAGTCCTTCACCTGGTATCCGGATTATGAACTTCGTCGCCCTGACCGTGCCCCGTAACGTGCGCTGAGAAACTTGTTTCGAACCGCTTCCAAACTTTTGTGGCACGGACGATGCGACGATGCTCAACCTGTTGAGAATTGATCGCACAGTGCATGCGAGGGAGTTTTTTAGAAGTCGATGCGCTGACCGGGCTCGGGCAGGATGAAGGTCACTCCCAGGTCGTTTTGAGCCTTCAGCTCGGCGGCGATCCGGGCCCGGGGGCCCGGACCT
>QWHO01000193.1 GCA_021404945.1 bacterium CPR1 | reverse complement strand
TCCCGGCTACGCCCATCTTCTTCAGCAGAGCTTCGATGCGCTTGCCATCGCGCGTCCCTTGATTGTCGGCTGGTCGCTTGGCGGCCATATTGCCTTGGAGATGGCCGGCTGCGACTTTCCGCTGTCCGGCATCTTGTTGACGGGCACGCCGCCGATCGGTCCCGGCGTCAGCGATTTTGCGGCGGCGTTTACGTCGCTGTCGGCCGATGGCGTGACCACTCGCGCTGAGGCCTCGGAAACGGAGATTCGAGCCTATGTGAGGGACCTTTACGGTACGCTCGATCCCATTCCCGAGCTTTACTTCTCGGCTGCGTTGCGCACTGACGGACAAGCCCGCGCCATCATGGCCGAGCACTGGATAGCCGGCCAGGAAGCCGTCTTTCATGGCATTCTGGACGCCCTTGTCGACCGAGGGGCGGAAGTTGCCTGGAATCACGCCGCCCACGATCTTGTCGACGAACTCGTAGCCCTCTCCGCGCGCTCTCGGAGCGAGCTCGAGCCAGACGTCGGCGAACTGGCCCCGTCCGCCGGTCTGCTTCTTGTGGCGCCCCTGAATCTTGACGGTGCCCCGAATGGTTTCCTTGTAGGAGACCTTGGGATGCTCGAGCTCGACGTCCACGCCCGCACGCTTGAGGCGGTTGACGCAGATGTCGATCTGCACATCGCCCACGCCCTTGAGCAGCGTCTGACGAATCGAGTCGTCGCGCTCGACCTGCAGCGTGGGGTCCTCGGCCAGGATGTCGGCCAGCTTGCTGGATAGCTTGTCCTCGTCCGCCTTGGACTTGGGATGGATGGCCTGCACGAAGTAAGGCCTGGCGAACTTGATGGGCGCAATGACCGTCTTCTTGTCCTTGGTGCAGAGAGTATCGCCGGTTCTGGTTCCTTCCAGCTTGGCCACCAGGCAGATATCCCCGGCCGCAGCCTCTTCCAGGGGCTCTTGCTTCTTGCCGCGCAGAGTGAAGATGTTGGCCACCTTCTCCGAGCGCTCCTTGGTGGAATTGTAGTATTCTCCGTTGGGCTTCAAGGTCCCCGAGAAGACTTTCATGTAGCTCAGTTTGCCCAGATACTGATCGGAGGTCGTCTTGAAGACCAGACCCGAGAAGGGCCCCGCGGGGTCGACCTTGGGGTCGGATTTACCTTCCAGCGGGTTGGGAACGTAGCGCAGGATGGCGTTGAGCAGAGGGGCCACGCCTCGGATCTGGGTGGCCGAGCCGCACAGCACCGGTACGATCTGGCCCGACTGGATGCGGCGCAGCAGGCCGTCACGCATCTCCTCGTCGCTCAGCTCCATGGTCTCAAGGTATTTTTCCATCAGCTCTTCCGTGGCCTCGGCCGCTTCCTCGGCCAGCTTCTCGCGGTAGGTCTGGATGCGCTCATTCATATCGCCCGGGATGGGGATCTCCTGAGGCTTGCCCTTGTCGTCGAACTTGTAGGCCTTCTGGCTGACCAGATTGACCACCCCGGAGAAAGTGTCGGCCGTGCCGATGGGCAGCTCGATGGGCACCAGGCGGCTGCCCGAAAGCTTCTCGCTGCAGTCGTCCAGGCAGCGATAAAAGTCGGCGTTCTCTTTGTCCATCTTGTTGAAGAACATGATGCGGGGCATTCCAAGCAACTCGGCCTGCCCCCACACTTTCTCCAGGCCGACCTCGACACCGGCCACGGCAGAGGCCAGCAGCACCAGACCTTCGACCACCCGTAGCGAAGCGGTGATCTCATACTGGAAGTCAAAAAAGCCCGGCAGGTCGAGCACGTTGATCTTGTGGCCCTCCCACTCGACCGGTGCCAGAGCGGCGTAGATGGTCATCCGGCGGTTGACTTCCTCAGGGTCGAAGTCGAGCAGGCTGTTGCCATCGTCCACTTTGTGGAAGCGATCAGCCCCACCGGTGAGGTAAAGGATGGAGTCGGCCAGCGTGGTCTTTCCCGAGGCCTGGTGGCCATAGAGTCCTACGTTGCGAATCTGTTCCGTGGAATACTTCTTCACTCTGAGTCCCTCCCTCAGCTAGGCAAGTGCGTGTGAGAACGTTGGAGCGCGAAAAATCCGCGTCACCTGGCTCGCAAGCCAGTTCTGGAGCCGCTGAGCCAGCGACAATTCCAGCGCACTGCGGCGAATTCCTTCACGGCAACCCTGCAGGGAGAAACTTTGTGCGGCCTCAGTCAGTTCACCAGCGCCACCACCTCGATCTCCAGGCGGGCTCCCCGGGGCAGGCCGGCCACGGCCACCGTCGAGCGAGCCGGGGGCGGGACAGGCAGGTACTCTCCGTAGACCCGATTGACCTCCGCAAAATCGTCCATTGTGACCAGGAAGATCACGCTCTTGACCACGCTCTCCAGAGAGGTTCCAGCCGCACCGAGCACGGCCTTCAGGTTCTCCATCACTCGGCGGGTCTGAGCTTCGAGGTCCCCCTTTACGAGCTGACCGGTAGCAGGGTCGAGGGGGATCTGACCGGAGCAAAACAGCAAGTTGCCGGCCCGTATGGCCTGCGAGTAAGGGCCAATGGCTGCCGGCGCATGAGGGGTGGAAACGGCACTGCGGGTCATTTTGAGATCATTCCTCCGAGCGGTTTTCGTTGCAGGCTCGCCAGGCGGCGGGCCTCCAACAGGGTGGGCAGATCATCCACATTGAAAGCGCTCTCGGCAAAAGGGGTCTCGATGCCGGCGCAGGCCACCCCGCCCAGCACGCGCTTGAGCGCTTGCTCGCCCTGCCGGAGGGTCAGTCGGCCCAGCACGAACGCCAGCACCGGGCCCAGGCCCAGGAGACGAGCCAGAGCCAGCGGATTCTTGCGCTGGCGGGTTGCGGACAGAACCGTCGTTTGGACGCGCTCGAGCACGCTCGGGCGGATCAGAAAAAGCCCTGTGCCGCAGAAGGTTCCTTCGGCAAGTCGGGCCCAGGTGTGCTGGAGTCCCGGATAGGCGCGCTCGGAATGCTCACGGCGCAGGCAGCCGCACCACACGTCCACATCAGGGCGGCGCCGACAGCGATCCACAAAATCGGTCACCGCTTCGGGCGTGAGGAAGGCCAGGTCGCCTGCCACCGACAGCACGGGCTGCTCAGGGAAACGCGCCTGGCGCAGTCCGTTGGCGAAGGACTCGAGAATGCTGGCCCCGGTCTGCGCCACCGCATCGGCCGCCCCGAAAAAGGCCGGATCGAGCTCTCCGGCCGGGACGGGACTGACCAGCACGACCCGGTCGACCCGCACCGAGGCTTTGAGCGCCTGCAGGGGGCGGGCAGCCATGGGAAGCTCGCCGATGCTCACCAGGCCCTTGCCGGCCGGCTCGACCTCGCCCGGAGGCATTTGGCCGAGCCGACCGCCTGCCAGTACCTGAGCGTCCACCCGAGCCGGGAAGCTCATCGCGGGCCTCGGAATCGAGTGCACGTCACACGAGCGAGGCCGGTCAGTCGTCTGGCTACCGCCGCCCCCCCGGAGCTGAGCAGTCCGAAGAGACAGGAGCCGCTGCCCGAGAGCAGCACCCCCTGGCAGCCTGCTTCCAGCATGGCCTGGCGCAGCCTGGCCAACCGGGGCTCGAGGCGGGTGGCCGGGGGCTCGAGATCGTTGGCCAATCCGGCCACCAGAGCGGCCAGGTCGCCCTGCTCTAATGCTCTCACCACGCGCTCGGTGGCTCCCGGGGCGACCCGTGCGGGCTGCTCATCCCAGGCGCGGTAGACCGGCCCGGTGGCCAGGGCGAAGGGAGGCTGCAGAACCACCACCTCGCAGGCCGGGGGAGCGGCCACCGCTTGCAGCAGGTCTCCTCGGCCCTGGCCGCGGGCGGCGCCGCCTCGAATGCCAAAGGCCACGTCCGCCCCCAGCTCGGCCCCGATGCGCTCGAGCTCTGCCGGGGAATAGCCCAGGGACAGCAGCTCGTTGGCCCCCACCAGGACGGCGGCGGCATCGGCGCTACCGCCTCCCAGGCCGGCACCTGCCGGGATGCGTTTGAACAGGCGCACACGCAGCTCGACCCCTAATCGGTTCAGAGCCCGAACGGCCAGATTCTCTTCGGGGGGGCCCAGCGAAAGGCCGCCCTCCACCTCGCTGACGACCTCCAGACCCGAGCCGGGGGACAATTCAACCTTGTCGTGCCAATCCAGCCAGGCGAAGACGGTATCCAATCTGTGATAGCCACCCGGCAGCAAACCGAGCACCTCCAGGGCAAGGTTCACCTTGGCCGGCGCCTCGACGGTCAACACGGCCAGGTTACTCGCCCTCTTCATCCTCGCTCTTCGGGGAGGGGGTTGTTTCGTAGACCAGCGGGGTGTTGGCAACTTGAGAGACTTCGCGGGCCACCGCCAGCACCTGGGCGTAGTCCTGCACCGGGATCCAGGGCCTCTTCACCACCAGGCGGCTGTAAAACCAGGCTTCCCGTCCTTCCTGGCGTGAGGTGAGCAGAAACGAGACGTAGTCGTTATCCACCTGCACCGAGCCAGGCATGGACAGGATCTTGCTGCCCTCGGGCAGCATCAGGTGCACCTGGCTATCATCGCGGAAAGGATGGTCGAACTGGAGTGGATGCTCGCGGTCAGCCGGACTGCTCGCCAGAGAGGCGATACGCTGATCGAGCTGGATGGGGATGCTCACCTGGCGTTTGTTGCCCTCGACCGCCACGTAATACGGCACGATCAGCGTCATGCCCAGCGGGAAACCTGGCCCGGCCGGCTCCTTGTCCGGGAAGTAACGCTCGTGAACCTGGGCCAGAGGGGAGTAGCTCTGGGCGATGGCCGCGAAGAGCGAGCGCAGAATGGTGTCCCGCCGACTTCGGTCGGAGCTGGCCAGGGCGCGCACGGCTTCCCGCAGGAAGGTGGCCGACTCCCCAAATTGCTGCTTGGAGATGGCCAGCTCGGCGCTGCCCTGCTCGTCCACTCTGGCCTCGATTTTCGTCTCGTCGCGGTTCACGTCGAAGGCATCCACGCTGGCATCAGCCAGACGAGGGCCCTCGGGGCCCAGAAAGAGGGCCGCTCGGCCCTGGAAGCCGCCCGGAGGCCCCGAAATCAGCTGACCCGGGTGAGCCGGGTCGAACCAGCAGGGCCGGCCGCCCACGTCGGGCAGATAGAGCAGCACGCGACCCACTTGAGTCGGCTGCGGGAGCAAGCGGGCCACCTCCTCGGTTGGCTCGGTAAAAGCCAGCACAGGCTGGGTTCGGAAGCCAGCGAACTCGAGCATGGCCGACACCAGGATGCAAGTGTCCATGTAAGAGAGGACCGGCTCGTCGATCAATTCGCTGACTTTGTTGGGCAGAAACTGCTCGTAAGACAGGTCGACCTGCTTCTTGGAGGCCACCACCCAGTCGAGAATGGCCTGAGCCCGAGCCATGGGCGTGGCGGCGGTGGGGATCAATCCTGAGGTGATCATCCCCAGTCGGGGTCCACCCCCCGCTTTGTCCCGCCAGTCGGAATAGAACCAGTCGCCCAGCTCGTTCCAGGACTTGAAGCTGGACAAGTCCACCCGCCGGAGCAAGGATTCCGCTTCGGGCATGGCTGGCTCGGTGCGCAGAGCGGCCTGGTCGCTCACCTGCCAGCGCAGCACCTGGCTTTGGTCGGCCTCGGAGCGGGTCGGACGCGAGGGTACAAGGCCCGGGGCGGCCCACTGGACGTCCGTCCCAAGAGGGCTCTTCACGGTGAAAATCGAGACCAGCAGCGGCTCGGGATTCTGGACGTAGGAGGTGGCCCACCAGGCGTTGCGATAGGAAGGCTTGCGGGATGTCGTCAGCCTGTATTCCAGCACGGAGCCGGGCGCCAGGCTGGGGAACTCGAGCTCGAAACGGCGGTAATCTGCATAAACCTTGGATTTTGGCAGCAAGGGGGCGTCCACCACGGCATCGGGGTTGACATCGTGTACCGCCTGGTCGGGCCCGATGACCCGCGCCTCGTGCAAGGTGACCTCTCCATGTCCCCGCCGGTAGACGCGGACCAGCGTTTGATGGGGCTCGATCCCTTCGCTGGTGAGAATCTTCACGACGTCATACTCGTGGTAGGTCGTGGAAGCGTCGCTCTTGAGCTCGAATCCGATATCATCGTAGAGAATGATGGCCGCTGCATCAGGGAACTGCTGAGGGCCCGGGGAATTGACGAATCGGCTGTCCTTGCGAAGCAGCGTCCGCCCGGGCTGGCCTTGAGCCGGGCCGCAAAGGCCGACCGAAAAAAGCACTGCCCCCAGCAACAAGACTCGTCCTCTAAGCATTCTTGAAAACCGTTCCTCTGCGCCCGTCGGCGACCTTCGCTCGCTCAGCCGGGGCCCTCGTGATGACAGGCGACCTGATGTCCGCTGGCCTTCTCCACCAGGGCCGGAATCTCTTCTTTACAAACCGCGCTGGCTAACGGGCACCGCCCGGCGTAGGGGCAGCCCCGATCGGAGTTGCTCGCGGTCAACTGGAGGGTCGGCTCACCCGGACGCCGGCCGGGGTCGGGGAAGGGCGCGGCTGCCATCAAGGCCCGCGTGTAGGGATGGAGGGGAGCCGTGCAGACCGCGTCGGCCGAGCCCAGCTCGACCAGTCGCCCGCGATAGAGGACGGCCACACGCTGGCTCACCATGCGCACGACGGCCAGATCGTGGGCGATGAACAGCATCGAGAGACCACGCTCCTCCTTGAGGTCGAGCAGCAGGTTGAGCACCTGGGCTTGCACCGAAACGTCCAGGGCCGAGACCGGCTCATCGGCCACGATCAGCTCGGGCTCAACGGCCAGGGCTCGGGCGATGCCGATTCGCTGGCGCTGTCCTCCCGAGAATTGATGAGGGTAGCGTTGAGCGTGCTCGGCCCGCAGGCCGACCCGCTCGAGCAGCGCCCGAACCCGTTCGGGAATCTCGGCCCGAGGAGCCAGACCGTGCAGCCTGAGGGGCTCGGCCAGAATGGTCTGAATCGAATGACGAGGATTCAAGCTGCTGAAGGGGTCCTGGAAGATGAACTGGGCCTTGCGCCGGAAGGAGTGCAGGTCGCGTCGGGCCAGCAGGTCTTCGCCCTGGAAATAGAGCTCGCCCGAGGTCGGCTCCAACAGGCGCAGAGCCATTCGGGCCGTGGTGCTCTTGCCCGAGCCTGATTCCCCCACCAGGGCCAGCGTCTCGCCCGGTTCGACGACGAAGCTTACCTGGTCGACAGCCCGAACCGGTGAGCCCCCTCCTCCGAACATCCCGCCCCCGGAGGCAAAAGTTCGGGTTAGCCCACGAGCTTCCAGCAAAGGGCCACTCATGCCACCCTGTCCGCGAAGAAGCAAGCGCTGAAATGGCCAGGATCCAGCTCAGCCAGGGCCGGTCGTTGGCTATGGCAGCGGTCTTGAGCCATCGAGCAGCGGGGAGCGAAAAGACAGCCATCGGGCAGAGCGCGCAGGTCGGGAGGCTGGCCTGGAATGGCCGGCAGACGGCCTGGAGCGCGATCGAGACGAGGCACAGAGGCGATCAGGCCGGCTGTGTAGGGGTGTCGGGGCTGGCTGAAGAGTCGGGCCGTGGCAGCGCGCTCGATGACCTGACCGGCATACATGACCGCGGTCTCGTCCGACTCCTGGGCCACCACCCCCATGTCGTGGGTGATCAGCAGCACGGCCGAGTTTGACTGACGTCGGATTTCCCGCAACAAAGCCAGGATTTGTGCTTGAATGGTGACGTCCAGGGCCGTGGTCGGCTCGTCTGCGATCAACACCGCCGGGTCGCAGGCCAGGGCCATGGCGATCACCACCCTCTGGCGCATTCCGCCCGAGAACTGATGAGGATAATCGTCCACCCGGAGAGCCGGCTCGGGGATCTGGACACGGGCCAGCAGCTCGATGGCGGCCAGGCGAAGAGCGGTGCCGCGCAGGCCCCGATGCACCGCGAGCGGCTCGGCGACCTGACGCCCTACCGTCAGCACCGGATTGAGCGCCGTCAGGGGATCCTGGAAGATCATTGCCAACCGGTTGCCGCGCAGCCTGCGCATCTCGGCCGGGGGAAGCTCGCGCAGATTGAGGCCCTCGAATTCGATGGTGCCGGCCTCCACTTTCCCGGGGGGAGCGATCAGACCCAGGATGGACATCGCGCAAACACTCTTGCCCGATCCCGACTCACCCACCACCGCCAGCGTTTGACCGGGATAGAGCTCAAAACTGACCCCGTCGATCGCGGTCAACTTCCCTTGCTCGGTCGCAAACCGCGTGGTCAAGCCCCGCAGGGCCAGCACCGGAGTCTGGCTCACTTGCCTCCGGTGACGCTCTTGATGATCCTGTTGACCGGCTTCTTGACCGAGTCGGGCACGTGGGGCCAGGCGAAGTAGCCGCCCACCAACAAGAGAATCAGGATCACCGTCTTGATCAGGGCCGCTCGTTGGCGCTCGGCTGCCAGGGCAGCCTCGTCGGCCCGCAGTTTGGCCAGCTTCTCGGCTGAGGTGATGCTGTTCTGATGGCACTGGTCGCTGCAGAACTTCCCCTCGGGCGTGGTGTAGGTACACTCCTCGCAGATTGGCTTGAGGCAGGACTTGCACCTGGTATCGGTCGGCCGCTCCTGGTGCTTGAGACAATGTGATTGTGCCATGCTTTACTCCACCATCGTGATCGAGGTCGCGCCGGGGCCCAGCGGGATCCGGCGGTCCACCGTCTCGCGGGTGGCGCTGACGACCACCACCTCGCCCTGCTCGGTCACGGCCCAGATCTCATCTCCCTGCAGTGTGGCCGCCGTCAGCTTGCCCCCCACCGTGACCGCCTTGGACAGGCTCAGCTCGACCGGAGAGAGCGGACCGAGCGTGCCGCTCTCGTTGACCACCCAGATCTTCTGCCCGTCAGGAGGAACCAGAATGGAGAAAGGGCGCGTTCCCCCCGTGTCGCGACCAGTTTTGAGCGCCTCGGCGCAATTGGGCAGGCGGTAGCTCTGAAGGTGACCATCCACGGGCAGAGCCACCAGCAGGTTGGACTTGTTGGCCGAGAGCGCCAGCGCTCCGGCGCCGGCCAGGGGAACCTTGAGCAATTCCTTGACCACCGGGTAAGGCTCCACGCAGACCAGCTCATTCCCTGTGAGGCTGGAAAGGTAGAGCTTGCGGCCGCTGAGGTCGGGCCCCCCCTCGGCAGCCAGAGAGGCAGCCGGATCGGGCACGGGAGCATCCAGAGCTATCCCCTGGGCGTCCCGACCCAGGGGAACCAGGCCGATCATGGCGTCCTTGCGCTTGAGGGGGCCGTCTCTCTGCTCGGGCAGAGCTTTGGGGTCGAGCGAGACGATGGATACCTGGCCCATGTCGGAGTTCAGCAAATAGAGCAACTGGCCCGAGGGGTCCATGAGCATGCGCCGGCATCCCGGGTCGATCTTCAGCTCGCCCACGATGCGGTTGCTGCGCGTATTGATCAGTTTGAGGAAGCCATTCTCTGTGGAGGCAAGGAGTTTTTTTCCGTCCGGGCTGGAGACCACGGCAAGAAACCTGTCCTGCTCGAGAGGGATACGGGTCAAGACCGTCTTGTCGGCCCGATTGATCACATAGATGGCGTTGCCGCAAGCCACGTAGGCAGCAGCGCCTTGCCGAGCAAGGATGGGGGGGTTGAGCAACTGGCTGGAATACCAGAGCAACGCGACCATGCCTATCACTTCCAGAGCCACCAGGTAGACCGGTTGCTTGAGAAAACCCCATAAGAGGTTCTGCCACAGGCGCGTGTAGCTGTAGCTCCAGCGGGCGAAACGGGCCAGACCGAAGTTGATCTTGCGAACTTCCACCTTCTCTTGGACGGGAGGGTGGAGCACGTCGTTGAGGTTTTTCTTGAGCTCCTCGAAGGAGAAATAGAGCCCCTTGTCCTCGGCCGACAGACAACGATTGATGACCTTGGCAAGCTCAGGGCTGACCGGATCGGACTGTGAGCAGCCAAAGGGGCCGGGCTCCTTGCGTGCCAAGAAGAAGAACACAGTCTCACCGAACTTGCGGATGTCTCTTGCGATCACCGAGGCCTGAGCGGAGAACTCGGGCGCGTCCTCGTCGCCCAGAAAGCGGTCGAGACCGAAGTTGATCAGTTTGAGCTTGCCTTCGGAGTCGACCATGATGTTGGACGGATCCAGAGCGTCGAAAATGAACGGCTTGGGGCGATTGTGCAGGTAGTGCAGCGCGTCGCACAGAGCGATGCCCCACTCCAGCACCTGGGGCTCGGGCTGGCCTTTCACGCTCATCTCGAGCAGGGTCTTCATGGTGATGCCGTCGACTCGCTCGAGCACCACGTACTGGCGGCGCCCTTCGCAGAAGTGGTCAAACATCCTGGTAAGACCTGGATGGTCGAATTCGCGCAGCACCTCCATGGCCTCTTGCAACTGCCGGGTGCGCTCGGTCACCTGCTCTTCGCTCAATGAGGGATGCGGGATCATCTCTTTGAGGGCGAATTTCTGATCATCGGAGGTCCGCTTGGCCACATAAACGCCCCCCTTCTCGCCGAAGGTGAGGGTCTTGACGACCACGTAGCGGCCTTCCGCGAGCTCCTGGCCAGGGAGTAGCTCTTTCATACCAGGGGGATGTTCTCAATCTCTCATGCCGGATCCTGCCCGTTAAAACGGCTTAAAAACTGGCATAAAGGCCACGCCTCTTGAATCGGGCTCAAAGCGGGAATCTCCGCCAGGGGTTCGAACTCGGCCTGCCATGGCGAGCTTTCTGCTCAAGGAGCTGGCCCGGCGGGTGGAGGGGGCCGTGCTGGGCGACGGCGAGTTGACCATCACCTCGGTGAGTGGCCTGGAAGGTGTAGAACCCGGTGGGCTGACTTTCATCGAGGAAGCCGGCCGGCTGGCGGAGGCCGAAGCCAGCGGAGCGGTTGCCGTCATCGCCCCTGAGCAAGTGGAGTCCAGCCACCTCGCGGTGCTGCGCACGCCCCGCCCGCGTGTCGCCTTCGCGCGGCTGCTAGCGCTCTTTCACCCCCGCCCGCCGGTTTGCCCGCTGGTGCATCCGACCGCCTTCATCCACCCGCAGGCGCGGGTGGCCTCCACTGCCCGCATCGGTCCTTTTTGCTCCGTCGCGGCCGGGTCCGAGGTGGGAGACGGGGCCGAGCTGGTGGCCCGCGTGACCTTGGAAGAGCAAGTCATCCTGGAGACCGGGGTTTGGCTGCAAGCCGGGGTGGTTGTCAAGCAGGGGGCGCGACTTGGCTCCGGATGCTCCCTGTTGCCCCACTCGGTGGTGGGTCCGAGAAGCGTTCTGGGGCCGCGAGTCGAGACCGGCGCCCGGGTCGTCATCGGAGCCGGAGTCAGCATCGGAGAAGGCAGCAAGCTGGATAACCTGGTCCTGGTAGGAGCCGGCTCAAAGTTGGGCCGCCACGTGCTGATGGTGGGCCACAGC
>QWHO01000192.1:10136-21899 GCA_021404945.1 bacterium CPR1 | reverse complement strand
CTGTGAAAAGTTTGGTCTTGATCAAATAGCGGGGCCCGGGGCTGATGCTGACCGGGCTTTCGGGGCCTCCTCAAAGTCCGGCCGCAAAACCCCATGGGGTCTCTCGGGGGGCCCTGCCCCCGCCTCCGCCACCACAAGTTATTGGAGACGGCCGGACTTCCAGCACGCACAATATGTTGGGCGTCGCGTGGCCGGAAAACTGTGTCAAGGGGGTTTCCGGCTGCGCTCCTAGGGCGCCGTGCTGGGGACGGCCCGGAAGATGACCGTCTGATCCGAGAGCACGTCGAGCTTGACGGTGAATTCCTCGCCCGAGCCCGCCGGGATGGTCCAGACCCGGGCAGCATTCCCTGCTGCTGCATTGAAACCGGTGGTGGGAACCTTTTCGAAACGATCGTACTGGTAGAGATTGTAACTTGCCTCCGGGTCGGGCAGGCTGACCGTGGCCGTGAGCGTGATGGGCACAGGCTCTGGAGGGACATTGCTGTGGTGATCGATCTGGGGCATCGCTGCTCGAGCGCAGTCGCACGGGCACGGTCACGCGATCCGGATCGACCACTCCCGTGACGGCCACCCCGTAATTGGGGGGAGTATTCTTGAGCATATAGATCGGTCCGTTGGGATTGTTGGCTTCCACGCGCGTTCCCGGGAAGCTCTTGAAGGTGTAAGGGAAGAGGAACTGATACATCGTGGGCGGGGACCCGATCGAGGGGCCAAAAAGGCCGTTGTCGCAGAAGGTGAGCTCGTCTTCGGGCAGGTACTCGCCCGGGCGGCTGTCCAGAGGCTCGTTTGACTTGATGCCCAGCACCGGACCGATGTGGTCGTATTCCGAATCCCCGTCCTGGACGCTGGTCCACTCGCCCAGGATGATGCCATTGTTGAAGACGCCGATGATCACGATGTGGCCGGCCAGGGCCTGGCGCTTGACCCAGGCCAGGAGCTCGTCGGTGGAGCGCTGGGCCCTGGAGTCGAATTCGATGGTCTGCAAGCGCATCATTTCGGCCGCTCTACGGTCATTCACGCCGAGCAGGAGTTGGCTGGAGGGGTCTGACTGGGGCACACCGGGCGAGGCCATCTCCCGGGCCGTGAACTGGGAGCAATATTGCCCGAAATAGAGCCCGGCGCAGATGAAGCTGGTCTCCCCACAGTAGCCCGAGTTCTCGTTCCACTGCAGGCGCGGAGGAACGTCGAGGGTGAAGGTGTAGGTTCTGCGGACGGGTCGGTCGGAGGGCCCCAGGCTGGTGACGGTTTCCCCGCTGCAGCGGGCGAAGGCCAGAACCAGGCAGAGCCAGAGGAGGGAGCGCACCAGGAGTTTCGGCATCAGGCTGGCAGGTTCGCAGGGCGGGATGATCGCTCCTTTTGCTGCCCCGGGCGAACCGTCTCCAAAATGTTCACACCCTGACCCCGGGAGCGCTGCTATGCTGGCGTCGCTATGATGACCGCCCCGCTTGCTGCCGCCCCCCTCCGCCTGCGCGAGGAGCCCGTCCCGCCAGCCCCTCCTCCCGAGCCGCCGCCACCCCCGCCTGAGCCCGATCCTTTCGTGGTGGTGGACATGCTGGCCCAGGACCCGATGGTCTCGGTGCTCGAGCCGGTCGCGCTCCCCAGGGTCGAGATCGGGACTCAGCTCGCGGGCCCCCGCATGGCGGTGCAAGACCAGGTGCCGGTGGCCATGGCCGACGAGCAGGGCAACTATCACTACCAGCTCGGCTCGGATCAGTTCGACCAGGTCAACACCACCGCCGTGGTGGCCCGCACGCTGCTGAGCTACGAGCGCTATATGGGCCACCAGACTCCCTGGTCGTTCGACGGTCCGCTCACCATCAACCCTCACGCCGGCACCGGCAAGACCGCCTACTACTCGCGCTGGGACGACTCCATCAACTTCTGCCAGTGGGATTCGCCCTCGCTGGGCAAGACCGTCAAGACGGCCGAGTCGCCCGACGTGATCGCCCACGAGACCGGCCACGCCATCCTGGACGGCCTGCGCCCCAACATCGGCTGGGGCACCGAGCCGGCTTCCTTCCATGAGGGCTTCGGGGACAGCTCGGCCATCCTCCACGCCCTGCAGTATGATTCCAACCTGGACAAGATCCTGGCCGAGAACGAAGGCGACTTCTCGCGTCCCAGCCTGCTCAGCCGCATGGCCGAGGAGTTCGGCACCGCCTTCAACAAGGAAGACCAGAATCCGAACAACGATAACAACCCTTACTATCGCACCGCTCTCAACGAGTTCCGCTACGTCGACCCGCGCCAGCTCCCGCGCGACAGCTATCCTCCCACCTATCCCGAGGAGGTGCTCACCAGCGAGCCCCACTCTTTCTCGCGCGTCTGGTCGGGCACGTTCTACTCGCTGGTGGGCGCGCTTTACGGCCAGTGCCAGCAGGAAGCGGCCACCCCTCGCGAGGCTCTGGTGGCGGCCCGTGAGGCCCTGGGACCCATATTCGCCCGCTCCTTTGATCACATGCCCACCAGCAACCTGAAGTTCCGCGACGTGGCGCTGGCGATGCTGCGCGAGGCGGCCACCTTCGAGCAGGGCAAGTTCTTCGATACCGTGGCCGGAGTGCTGATCGACCGCAACCTGCTGACCCGCGAGGAAGCCGAGCAGGCGCGCCAGCCGGCCCCGGCGGTCAGTCTGAGCGGACCGGTGCGCACCCCGTTCGAGGCCGAGCAGGCCCTGAGCGCGCTCGGCCAGGAGCTGGGCCTGCCGGAGGGGATGGCCTGGAAGGCCGACCCGGTGCAGGCCGGGGCGGATGGGCGTCAGGTCTTGCTCTTCCGCGCTCCCGACCGAATCGAGGTCGGCCTGGACCACCACGGCGCCGCCGAGATGGAGCTCAGCTCGGGGCTGACGCTGGTCTTCGACCGCGAGGGCAAGCTGGTCTCGCAGACCTTCACCCCGGTGGAGGAGAGCGACCGTGAGGACGCCCGAGCCTTTGCCCGCGATCTTCAGGCTCAGGGACGCATCGCCGGCTCGGATCAGCTCTTCCAGAGCGTGGACCCGGCCGGTCGGCCCTTCAAAGCCAGACTCGTTCCGCAGGTCACCGGGCTACCTCGGCTGGAGCAGGTCCCGGTCTGGGACTGAAGGTCCGTGGTCTCTCTCGGCCGTTGAGAACGGAGACTCTCAGCTGAGCAGAGCGGAAAGATGCTCGTGTACGGAGAACCTGTTGGAAGATGACCCTGGCAACGCGCAAATGGAATCGGGCAGAGTATCAGAAGATGGGCCAGACGGGCCTTCTCAGTCCGGAGGAGCGGGTCGAGCTGATTCAAGGAGAAATCGTCCGGATGACCCCCGTCGACCCACTCCACGCCTGTGCCGTGGACCTGATGACTGAGATCATGGTCAAGAGCTTCAGCCAGACCCACCAGGTCCGCGTCCAGGGCCCGGTCGGCATCGGCGACCACTCCGAGCTTCAGCCGGACCTGTGCCTCATCCCCAAGGCGTTGTTTGGCGAGCTGGTCAAGAAACGCGTGCACCCCGAGCACGTCGACCTGCTTGTTGAGGTCGCCAACACCTCGCTGTCTTCCGACCGCGGGCGCAAGCTCAGGCTGTATGCATCCGGCGGGTATCCTCTCTACTGGATCGTGAACCTGAAGCAGGGGCAACTCGAGGTCTATTCGCAGCCTGAGGGAACTCGCTACGCCGTCTCCGCCTGCCTGACCCTGGACGACCACGTCGAGCTCCTGGGCAAGACCCTGCCCGTCAAAGACTTCTTTCCCGCCTGAGCACGGTAAGCCAGGCCGCGCGGAGGAAGGTCCTGGCGTGAGGCCCCGAAACGTCTGACGGCAATCCTCGCTGTGTTGGCGGAGGGAACCTCCACCCGGACTTCAGCTCTCGCCAGCCCGAAAACAGTGTCAGGGGGGGGCGGCTGAGCTCCTCGCCTGGGCAAGAGCCGCTCCGCGACGCTTCCTGATCACCACCCCACCAACGCGCAAGGTCGTTTCGCCTTCCACCACCGCGGAGGTTGCGGTCGCCTCGGGCGCGAGCTGGTCGGGCACTTGCAGGCTCCTGGCCCCCGGCGGGGTGAAGATCACGAAGCCGCCGGCATCGGTGCTGGCGGCGATCGAGCCGCCATCGGAGGTCAGGCCCAGCTGGCTGACCGGGCTGCCCACGTCGAAAACCAGGGCGCTGCCGCTGCTCTTCTCCGGGTTGTGCCAGACCAGCTTGGCGTCCTGGGTGGCCGAGGCCACCATGGGAGCGCCGCCCATCATCACCGGGATGGCCAGGCGATGAGGCCCCACGTTGTCGGGCGGGAAGACCCGGGTGGACTTGCCCGGGCTCTCCACGGTGATTTCCTCCTGCGTCTGCCGAAGCTTGAGCTCGGGTCGACCCGGGAACGGGGTCTCTGCCAGCTGAGGGCGGTCGAGCACCTGGGCGGTCAACAGGCGCCGCATGGCTTCCTCCGAGCCTCCCACCGCCTGGAACACGGCTGCGGGCAAGGGGCTGATGGGTAGCGCGAAGTTGATGCAGTCGTCGGGAGTGACGAAAACCGAGCCGGGGGAGGGGGGAGCCGCCATCATCCCGCCGCTCACCTTCAGACTGCGGGCGGCCGCGTCCAGGGCGGCGTCCAGGCGGCAGGGGGTGGACTCGGTGGACTGGTGGGCGATGGAGGAGAGGGGATAGCGGGCGCTGCCCATGGCCGTATCCGGGCCGATGTCCTGGAGGAACTCGCCGGCGTTGGCATAGCTCTTCACGCCCAGGAGCTCCACGCCTTGGCGGTGGACGACGAAGATGCGGCCATCGGCCAGCATGCCGGGCACGAACCCCTGGTTTCGGTAGATGGGCTCGGGACGCTGAGCCTTCACTTTGCCCAGCAGGTTTCGTTGGGCCGGAGCGCCCAGGTCGAGCCGATAGAGACGCCCTCCGCCACCGTGGCCGTCGCCATCGGCGGCCATCAGCACCGTCTTGCCGTCCTGGGAGAGGTGCAGGCCGCGGGGATAGGTGTCGTCGGGGAACTTGAACGAGGCCATGAGCTTTCCGTCCGCGTCGTAGGCGGTGATGTGGGGGTGGGCGGCGGGCCCTTCATCGAGCAGGAACCCCCCGCCCGGCAGGGGCACGATACGGTCGGCCTCGGCACTGACTTTGAAGCGCTCCACCTCGCCGGTGGCACTGTCGTAGCGCACCAGGTTGGCATACTCTTGCTTGTGTTTAGTGGGCTTGCTCTCCAGGAACAGCAGCCGGCCCTCGTGGACCAGCGGGCTGTAGAGCTTGAGGGAATCCGACTCGCATTTGAGGTTGCCCTGTGCGTCTCGCACCTGGAGGCCCTCGCCGTCATCGTAGACGGCGATGTGGCCCTGGCCCACGTCCAGCACCTGGTCGATGGCCAGCTCGGTGCGCGACTGCCAGCGCGGGGCGAGATCGGGGCCCAGAACCATGACGTTGCCATCTTTAAAGGTCCCCAGCGGGATGGCCAGGGCCACATCGCCCGTGGCGAGCAGAGTCATGTTCCCCAGGCAGTTGAGGCTCTCGGGCATGACCGAGCCGACTTCCTGGCCTTTGGGGGCGAGCACCACGATGCCGTGGGAGGGGCGCACGTAGCTGTTCTGGCTGCGCGGGTCGAACTGCACTTGCTGCACGTAGTCGGGGGAGTGGTAGTGGAAGAGCGGCGTCCCGGTGGTGTCCACCACGCTCAGCGTTTTGCGGTCGGGGGCGATCAGGTTGTGGCGGACCTGGCCGCTCTCGCTGCGGACCTCGGTGCTGAGCCGACGATAGCCGTCGAGGGGAATCTTGCGGATGGGCTGGTAACTCTCGTTGCCCCGGGGGATGTAGACAGTGGCGCTGCCAAAGGGAAGGTCCTCCACAGGGGGCTGAGAGACAGCGGCCCGGGGGGCGGTCAATGCGACGGGGAGCGGCCGGATGAGCATGGGCTCAGGGTAGCCCATGAGCCTGAAAGGTGCCTGAATCGTCCTGGGCCGGGACATCCCGGAGGCCGGCGTGCACGGAGTTGCCCGCGCATGGGCCTGCATGTCCGCGCACGTCTCAGGGGCCGGGGCCGGCGTGCACGGAGTTGCCAGCGCATGGGCCTGCATGTCCGCGCACATCCCGGGGGCCGGGGCCGGCGTGCACGGAGTTGCCAGCGCACGGGCCTGGATGTCCGCGCACATCTCAGGGGGCGGGGCCGGCGTGCCTTCAGGGCATCACTCAGCACTCCTCCAGGTTTTCGTAAGGGTGCCGGGTTAAGCTCCAGGCATGTTGGTGAGCTCTATCCTGGCAACCCGGGGCGTCAGGCCGGCGGCCGCCCAGTCGGCTCGGTCCGAGTCGCCGGTCGATCGCTTCGAGCCGAGCCCGACGCCCGCCGAGCCGTTGCTGTCCGGTCCCGGGGTGTCTCGGGTTGTCTTGCGGCCGGAGAACCCGGAGGCGAGCTGGCTCTTGCTCCGCCGCCAGGCCGAGCGGGCGCTGGCGATCGCCGACCTGGCTCGACCTGAGACTTCGGCCATGCCATGGTTGCGCTCCGGGGATGGCTCGGTGCGTCACCTGGCCCGGATCAAGTGGGCCCGTCAGGCCTCCGAGCGAAGCCAGCTGGAGAAATACTGCGCCGAGCTCGGCCCGGTCGAGGGTCCGGCCGCGCATGTACGGCTCAAGTCCATGTTTGTGGGAAAATACTACAGTTGCGACAAAGCCGAGCTCGAGGAGAGCATGCAGCGCCTCGACGTCGGCGTGCGAGGCCAGGGCAGAGCCAGCGAGAGCGCTCTGCAGAGCCTGCTGCAGGCATCGCGTAACCTGACCGTGCGCATGCGCGACCCGGAGGTGGATCCGGCTCTTCGCCTGGAGGCCGGACAGGTCGCTTCCCGCGCCGGCGCCTTGCTGGAGGGGTGGTGGCGGGACGGCCTGTGCGAGGTGGCCGGCAAGACTCCCGGCAGTCTGCCGCTGGGCTCGCTGGCCGCCAGTGCGCCGGTGGCGGTGTGGGGAAATCGGCTGCTGGTGGGTCGCTCGCCGGCCCAGAGCCCGCTCTGGGCCAGCGAGCAGGCGGCCACGATCGTCTCGCAGAAACGTCCCGACCCCCTGGCTGGCCTTGCGCCCGAGCGCGCCTCAGTACTGGCTGGAGCCGTGGTGGAGGAAGTCCTGGCCCGGGTTACCGAGCCCGAGGCGCTCAAATACCTGGACGGTCTGCTCAAGGCCTGTCCCGAGAATCCCGCGCTGACCGCGGCCTTGCGCCCGCACCTCGAGGGCTTGCGCGAGCTTGCCCGCCACGGTCGCTCGCGCAACGTGCTGGGGCCGAATTCTAGCTCCAGCGTGGCCGAGCCGGCTATGAGCTACTACGGTCATCTCCTGAAGGCGTTTCCCGAAGTGATGGATGAGCGGCTCGTGCGCCAGCTGGAGCCGCTGTTCTTCGACAGCCACGGCCAGGCGGCCGACTCCACCAGTTGCAGGCTGCAGGAGATCTGGAGGGTGCGCCCCGAGCTGGTCGACTGTAGCGTGAAGATGGTGCTGGGCGGACTGGAGCAAAGCCCGGTGGTGCCTCAGTCGGCGTCCTGGCGCTTTTTCACCGCGGCCGGGAAGGCCGGCTGGCGGCCCGACAAGCTTGAGCGCGACTTTCTGGTGCACTGGCTGGCAGCCCTGCCCGACCCGGACGAGGACAGCGGGCGGCTCGCCCTTTGGGACAGCGGTTGCTTCGAGCCGGCCATCGAGACCCTGGCTGGATTCGTGGACCGCGATCCAGGTTTCCTGGAGGGCATTTCTCTGGCCGACCGCCAGGGCCAGCTCCGCCCGGTGCGAGAGGCTCTCCTGAGCCACCTGCTCGAGACACCCGGCGCCGGCGAGCGCTTCACAGGCAACGAGAATTGGAGCCAGGCTCTCTTCCAGGTGCTGGCTCCGGGCGTCGACGATCAACTGGAGAAGCGCTTGCTGCAGCCCCTTGAGCTCGAGCTGGAGGGACGCGCCAGCCTGCTCGAGCTGTCGCCCGAACAGCGCAATCGCCTCTCGGTACTGACCTGCATCCCCCTGAGCGAAGCCACCAGCCAGCGGCTGGGCCAGCTGCTGGAGAGCTCGCTTCCCTTCGAGCAGGGCCACCTGAATCGCCTGGTGGAGCGCTACCGGAGCCCTCGGATGGAAGCCCACCTGACCCGGTTCCAGGCCCCCGGGGCCAGCGCCCAGGAACGTCTGGAGGCAGCGCGCGGGGCTCAGCACCTCTATCTGCACCACCACTACCAGATCTATCAGTTCAACGAGCGCTTTGGTGCCGCTCTCCAGGGCCTCGATCCGGCCGCGGCAGACGACCTGGAGGTCCACCTGGCCGAGCGGCTCGAGTCTCTCGTGAGCAGTGGCCAGGGCCTGCACCAGGTGGACCAGAGCGCGCTCTACGACATCCAGCTGGCGGCCACGATGGTCTCCAGTCGGCCGGGGCTGCTCGAGCCCCTGCGCCGGCTTCTGCCGAGCGACGGCCTCGAGCTGGAGGGGGCTCCCAATCGGGTGGCTGCCTGCATTCGTTTTCGTATTCGCGACTTCAATGACGAGCGCCTCAAAGAGAGCGGCCAACCGGAGGCTCTGCGCCTGAGCTGGCTCGAGGAGAACGTTCGCCATGCCGCCGCCTGGCGGGGGGAGCTGCCCGAGGAAAGCCTCCAGCTCTGGGCCCAGGGGGCGACCGGATGGGTGGCGGATACCTGCCAGACGATCGGGATGGAGCGGCTGCCGGAAGCCGTGCGGGCGGTGCGGGTGTTGATGCCGGAGGACGATCCGGCCGGCCTGCTGCACCTGGTCCAGGGACGGCTCAGGGGTGGAGACCTGCTGGCCCAGAGCGTGCCCGACCCGGAGCTCTTCCCCCGGCGTACCGTCGAGGCCCTGGAAGCCTATCGGGAAGCCCGCAACGAGGGGTTGGGCCAGGCCGCCGCGCTGGACCGGGTGCTGGGCAAGCTCTCTCCCATCCAGGCCCCCATCAGCTCCGGGGTGGAGGAGACGCCCACCCACGTGGGAGTGGGCCCCGTGCGCCTCCGCCGGCGGGGCTGAAGAAATGATTCGCATCAGTGCCACGGCCTGGCCCGTTCGCCTATGCTGGCCTCGTGGCCAGACCATCGCTCCAGCTAGCAGTCGATAGCCTGGCCCTGGTGGCCTGCAGCTTCGTGGCCACCACGGGCCTGGTTCTGCAGACCGCGCTCCCGCCCGGGAGTGGTCGGCTGGAGGCCGGTCTGCCCGAACGCCAGGTCCTTTTGCTGTGGGGCTTGAGCCGCCACGAGTGGGGGCGGATCCACCTGTGGGCCGCCTATCTGCTGCTGGCCATTTTGCTGCTCCACCTGGCGATGCACTGGAAGTGGTTGCTGGCCATGCTCACCAGGAAGCGGGAAAGAAAGCAGTCGGGGACACGGTTTGCGCTCGGTTGCCTGGGGCTGGCCGGGCTGCTCTTGTCGTTCACCCCGTTGCTGGGGACAGCCCACTCGCTGCCCCGCTCGCAGGCCCTCGATCAGCGAGGCCTGGCCTCCGACCCGGCGGTCTGCGAACGCAGGGTCTCCGTGCAGGAGTTGGAGCAGTTGACCGGGGTGCCGGCCGCGATTTTGAGCCAGAAACTGGGCACCGAGGTGGTCGTGGTCGTGGCCCAAGCGGATGGCTCGGGTAAGCAGCTCTACCAGAAGCATTGCGGGGGATGCCACGCTTCGGGTGGAGTGGGGGCCCTGCCTGCCGACCCCGACCAGGCGGCCAGCCAGTTGAGCAAGACGCGCCCCCAGGCTCCCCATCAGGCCGCCCTCAAAGCGATGACCGAAGCCGAGCTTAAGAGTCTGCTTCAGTATCTGCAAGGCTTGAAGAAGACTCGCTGAGCGCAGCGGGCGATCCCCCTATGACCTGGGTCAGTGCGCTCCCTTGCCCCGGCTGGTATACTTCCGTCGATGTTCGAAGCAGCCCAACTAGGTCGCAAGGTCGACCGCAAGACATTTGCCGCCCGCGAGCCCGAGCTGCGGGAGGCCTTGCTCGACGCCCAGGCCCGACTGGCCGAGGCTGGCTTCTCGGTGGTGGTGGTGATGGCCGGCGCGGAAGGCTCGGGCAAAGGCGAGGCCGTCAACATGCTGGTCAACTGGCTGGATGCCCGGCGCGTCGAGACCCACGCCCTGGGCTCCCCCTCCGAGGAAGAGCGGGAGCGGGCCGAATACTTCCGGTTCTGGCGGCTTCTTCCCGGCAAAGGCCGGATCGGTATCTTCTTTGGCTCTTGGTACACTCGCCCCATCTCCCAGCACTCGCTGGGTGAGCTCTCCGAGGCCGGGATGGAGGACAGCCTGCGGCGCATCGCTGAGTTCGAGCAGATGCTGGAGGCCGAGGGCGTCCTGCTGGTCAAGCTCTGGCTGCATATCACCAAGAAGCAACAGAAGAAGCGCTTCAACCAGCTGGAGAGGAGCCCCGACACGGCCTGGCGGGTGACCCGGACCGACTGGCGCTACCACAAGACCTACGAGCAGTTCGTCAACTCCGCGAGCCGGGCTCTGAGGCGCACTGACACCGGGCAGTCCCCCTGGCACATCATCGAAGCCTGGGATGCCCGCTACTGCCATCTGACCGTTGCCGAGACCCTGCTCGAGGCTGTGGAGCGCCGTCTCTCGACACCCGTGCCTCCCAAAGAGCCCGCTCTGCCCCCGCCGGTGGCGCTCCCGGTGAACGTGCTCTCCGAGCTGGACCTGGGCCTGAAGCTCAAGCGCCAGGAATACCGCAAGGCGGTCAAAGAGCACCAGCTGAGGATCGGCCGGAAGGCTCGCAAGCTCAAGGACCGCCGGCGCTCGATGGTTCTGGTTTTCGAGGGCACCGACGCGGCCGGCAAGGGAGGCGCGATTCGCCGCCTGACGCAGGCCCTGGACGCCCGCTACTACAAGGTGGTTCAGATCGCCGCCCCCAGCGACGAGGAGCTGGCGCGTCCGTACTTGTGGCGCTTCTGGCGCAATTTACCTCGCTGGGGGCACATCGCCATTTTTGACCGCTCCTGGTACGGCCGTGTTCTGGTGGAGAGGCTGGAGGGCTATTGCTCGAGCAGGGACTGGCAACGGGCCTACGGGGAGATCAACGCCTTCGAAGAGCAGCTCGTCCTGTCGGGCACGGCAGTCTTGAAGTTCTGGCTGACCACCAGCAAGGACGAGCAGCTTCGCCGTTTCCAGGATCGCGAGACCCTGGGCTTCAAGCGCTACAAGATCACCGGCGAGGACTGGCGCAACCGCGAGAAGTGGGATGCCTATCAGGCCGCCGCCTGCGAGATGATCGAGCGGACCAGCTCCGAGCTCGCCCCCTGGACGCTGGTGGAGGCTGAGGACAAGTACTTCGCCCGGGTCAAGGTGCTCCAGACGGTGGAGCACTGGCTCAACGCCGGCCTCTAGAGCAGCGCTGCTCGCCCCGCCCTCGCCCCCGAGAGATGTGCGCGGACATGCAGGCACATGTGCGGGCATCCATGCACATCGGCCCCGAGAGGGCTCGAATCTCACGCGAAACGAAAAGCTTAGCGGCGCCCGCCTCCACCGCCTCGCGAGCGGGTCGCCCCCGAGGGATTGACCTGGCCGCCGCGTGTGCCCTGACGGTTCACCGAGCTACCCTCGCGCTTGAGGGTGCTCTGTCGGGTGGTGCTGGCTTTCGGCCCGGTCGAGGTTCCCTGGTGCTGGATGGAGCTGCCGTCCCTCTCCCAGCTATCGCTGGAGTTGCGCTCCTGGCCTCTGGGGCCAGTGGTCGTGCTGTCGCGATTGACGGTGTTGCCGTCCTTGCGCCAGGTGGCGTTCTGGTTCACTTCCTGGCCGTTGGGGCCGGTCCGGGTGGACTCTTTGTTCACCTCGTTGCCGTCTTTGGTCCAGGTGGCGTTCTGGTTGACCTCCTGG
>QWHO01000192.1:0-10070 GCA_021404945.1 bacterium CPR1 | reverse complement strand
GTCCAGGTCGTGTCGGTCTCGACGGTCTTCCCGTTGGGCCCCGTGGTGGTGCCCTGGTGCTCGACCGTGTTGCCGTCGCGCTGCCAGGTGTCCTCGGCCTTGATGGTCTGGCCCTGCGGGCCGGTGGTGGTGCCCTGGTGCTCGACCGTGTTGCCGTCGCGCTGCCAGGTGTCCTCGGCCTTGATGGTCTGGCCCTGTGGGCCGGTGGTGGTGCCCTGGTGCTCGACCGTGTTGCCTTCTTTGGTCCACTGGTCCTCCGTGGTCTGGGCCGCGCCCGGAGCGTAGAGCAGACAAGCCACCAGAAGTGCGCACAACGTCTTCATTTGAACCTCCCCAGTTCTCTCTGAGCTCTTGGACCGGTCAATCGGAGAAAGGTTTCAGGTTACGCGCTCACCTGTTTCGCTGGGAGCATCGGCCAGCCGCACGGGAGCCGTCTTCTCGGGGCACACCCCTTTCAATGGCCCGTAGAACTCTGCCAGAACACGCATGTCGGCCTGGATGTCTCCGGTCGGCATGAGTCGGTAGAAGCCTGACTTCCACCTCGCGGCTGGATTGCGGGTTCCCTGGGGGGCCAGGCCGATGACGATGCGAGGGTGGCGGTGGATCATCTCCACCACCTGGGCCACCGTGTTGTGGCGCTCGTCGCGCTTGATGGGCAGGCCTCCCAGGGCACGCATCAGGGGGCCCAGGGGGCCTCGAAACATGCTGTGTTTGCCCATCCAGCGAATGTGCATGTTCCAGTGGAAGCGCACCGCCATGAGCAAGAAGAAGTCCCAGGTGGAGGTGTGGGGCGCCCCCAGCAGAACGTAGCGCGGGTCAGAGGGAAGCTCGCCCTCAAAGCGCCAACCAGCCAGGCCCACGGTCAGGTCGGTCAGGGAGCGAGCCGTCCAGGCAAAGGGATTCATCCCGGTCCCTTCGCCGCAACGGGCCGGCATCCATTCCCCCCAAAGATCTGCTATCATGCTCGGAGTGCGCGCTTACAGCCTGGCTGAGGTCCTGGTGGCCCTGTTCCTGCTGGCCCTGGCCGGTCTGGGGCTGGTCTCCACCCATCTGTACTCGCTCAAGGCCCAGCGGGCCGGACTCGAGCGCTACGACAGCGGAGCCGCGGCCGGGTCGGTGCTGGCCTCCATCGAAGCCGACCTGCGCCAGAGCCCCGAGCACTTCACCCGCTCTTACGCCGTCAGCGACCGGCCTCTGCCCGACCTGGCCGGGGCCATCTACGACGTGACCGAGGAAGCGGTCACTCCCCGCCTTCGCAAGTTCACCGTCACAGTGCGGGCCCCGAGCCAGCAGGGGACGCAAGACTTCAAGCTGTGGACCATGGTCTACGACCTGACGCGATGAGAAGACTCGAGCGCGGCTCGGTCCTGCTGATTACCGCCCTGGTGGTGGTGCTGGTCTACGGCCTGATGACCCTGAGCCTGGCCAACTCGCGGCGCACCCTGGCCTCCACCAAGTTTGCCCGGGGCCGGCTGCAAGCCGATTACCTGGCCCGGGCCGGGCTGAGCTGGGGGATGGAGCAGCTGCGCCACCAGAGCGACTGGGCCGAAGCCCACACCGCCCCGGCCGACACGGCGATGGATGCCATTCCGGCGGTGGCCGATCGGCTCACAGTGGATCCCCAGGCTCCCGAGGTGCGGGTCTGGGTGCAGGAGACCTCGGTGGCCGACCGATTCGAGCTGCGCTCGTCGTGTCGCGCCGGGGGCCAGCTGGCCAGCAGCACGGCCCTGTTCCAGCGCGTGCCGGCCGTGGATGGGCGGGTGTACGCCGCGGTGAGCGATCCGGCCGGGGTGCCCGCCCTGTTCGAGCTGGCCGCCAACCGCTGGGAGAGCCTGCCCACCCCGCCCTACGTCTACTGGCGCACGGCCGCCGCTCCGGCCACCCGGGCCGGGCAGCTGTGCGAGAACCCCCGGGTCTTGCAGGGGGACACCCAGGGAAATCTCTACCTGTTGACTCGCCCCAACGAGGCCCCGGCGGACGCGCTGGACCGCTCCCAGATGCTGGTCTTCGACCGCTCCGCATCCGCCTGGAAGCTCTTGCCGCCGGTGCCCCCCCAGGCCTTCGACGAGAACGGCGCCCCGGTGGCGGGCTACGACCAGCGCGAGGTCACCGCCCTGGCCTCCGACGGCGAGACGCTGTATGCCGTGGCCGTGCATGAGACCGTGCCCGAGTACATCTCCATGATCGGGGGGCCCGAGGGGCCAGTCAATACCATCGACTCCAGCACCCTCTACCGTCTGCGCCAACCGCTGGAGGCGGCCTGGAGCTATCATCCGACCTCGGGCTGGCAGGCCGGCTCGGGAGCGACCTGGGAAGTGTTGGGCCCCGTTCCGGCCCCCTTCGGTCGTTGCCTGCGAGCCACGCTGGCCTCCGCTGACGAGCTCTTTTTGTGTGACGCCCTCTCCAGCGCTTACCTGCAGGGCGTGGAGGGGGTCGGCAACCACCTGCTGGCCTACCAGCCCTCCCGGCAGGTCTGGACGCGCTACCCCACGCCTCCCGCCACCCTCTACCTGCGCGACTCTCAGAATCGGCTCTCGCTGACCGAAGTGGTGGACCTGACCCTGGATGGCGTGGTCAGCTCGGACGACCTGATCAGTCGCTACGAGGGAGTGGCCGATCTGGATCCGCAGGGGAATCTCTACTACTACCTCGACCCGCACTTTCTGACCTCGAGCGCGGGGCAGCTCCTGCCCACGCTGTACCGCTTCGAGCCGTCCAGCGCCGCGCCCGTGGCGGGCAGGCGCTCAGGCACCTGGAAGCAGATGGCCATCCCGGCCGAGTGGGGGTTCGACGACCGCGGCCAGCTCGTAGAGACCGAGCTCGCGCTGTGGGACATGACCCTCTCTCCCGACGGCAACCTGTTCCTGGCCTACCAGTCGGGCGGCTCGCGCGTTCCGGTGGTCTACCAGTACTCGACCGGATCGCGCACCGAGCAGCCGGGCCGGCCCCGCATTCCCCCTCTGCCGGGGGTGCAGGTGACATACGATGCCAGCGCTCCGGGCCTCTGCCGCTTCAGCCCCACGGGTGGGTTTGCGGATTCCTTGATGGCGGTGGGGAGCGGGGGAGTGCGCCGGCCCGACGCGTTCGACTTCCGGCCTACGGCCATCTACAGCTACTGACGCGGCGGACGTTGTCCGAATGGCGTTACGATCATCGTTTGACCAAACTCCCAGATCGCATGGTTGAGCCATCAACAGGCCGCCAGATCTTCCAGCCCCACCCGCAGAACGTCCGGGCTCAATCGCCCGAATCCACTTTTGGAGAACACTGCGAAGATGGGTTTGCGATCTGCCAGTTCGCTCACCCGCGCGGCCCTGGCTCGCAACTTTTCAATTTCCGAGGCAGCCACCGGTTGGTTGGTCCACTTACATTCCCCAAAAAGAGCATGCCGATCGTCGTAAGCCACCACGTCGATCTCCGCGTCGCCTGTCCACCACCCGCCAACTCTGTCGGGAGTAAAACTTGGGGCAGTAAGCGCCACCCACTGACGACAGATCTCCTCGAAAGAGGCCGCTACAAAACTGGCCAAGCCGGGCTTGATCTTGCGCTCCATCACCTGGGTCCAGCGCCCGGACTCGAGCTCAGACTGACTACCCTGTACAAATCGGAACCAGAAGCGAAGGTACGGGTCGCAGATTCGATACAGGCCCTTTCGGCTTCGCTCCGGGTTCTTCTCGGTGACGGGCACCACCCGCTGAATGAGCTCCAGTCTCGACAGGGTATCCAGGTAGCGACTGGCAAAGGAGGTTGTCATGCCCGAATCCTGGGCGATCTCATTGAGTCGAGTCCCTCCTCGGGCCACGCTGGTCAACAGGGAAAAGTAGTTTCTGGGCTCACGCAGCTCTTGCTGGAGAAGGAAGCGTGGCTCGTCGTACAGATAGCTCGACGGGTCGAGCACTTCGCGCGCGATTGTCTCGAAAAGAGGGGAGTCTCCCAATCGCTTCAGATAAGCTGGTACTCCCCCAAAGCAGGCGTAGACTTCAACCTGCTCGGCCAGGGGAAGGTGCTGGAAGAATTCGCGAGCATCCCAGAAATTCATCGGACGCAGCCGCATTTGAGCCGTTCGGCGGCCAAACAACGGGCTTCGTTCGGCCAGTACCTCGCGTTCCATGAACCCGACCGAGGATCCGCACAGCGTAAGCCGGGTCGGAGCATCACGCCAACCCTGGTCCCAGGCCGACTGAAGTAGCGAGGGAAGGGTGGGGTCGGCCTCCACCAGGTAGGGAAACTCGTCCAGAACGAGATCCAACTCCGCCTTCCTGTTGCGCAGGTATTCAAGCAGCCCGCGCCAGTCCGACAATGATTGCGACCTGAGGAAGTTGTCCCCCAGGTGGTCGCCGATGCGCGAGCTCAAAGCCCTCACATGGGTCGAGGACGAGCTCAGATCGCCAAGATAGTAGACATGCGGGCGATCGCGGTAAAAGTGTTGCAACAACTCGGTCTTGCCCACTCGCCGGCGGCCGTACAGCACGAACAACGCCGGGCTGTTGGCCAGTATTTTGTTCATGGATTCGAGCTCGCGCAGCCGGTCAACAAACATTGTCTACTCTAGATTAGACTAATCTGGAGTAGACTCCTTCAAGCCGCGCCGCGAGGTCCGGCAACGACCGGAGCGCCGAGCTTCGCTCTTGCGCGGAGAACCTACCGAGGCGCGAAACATCGAGTTCGTCTGCGATTGTCGATTTTGAGGATGGTGCTCTTGATCACCAGATCCCAACCACAGCATGGTTGTTGGTCACTCCCCGCCTTCGCAAGTTGACCGTCACAGTGCGGGCCCCGAGCCCGCAGGGGACGCAAGACTTCACCCGCAATAGGGGAAGTCTCTCGTTATCTGTCGAATCGCGCGCCCTTTTGGGGGGAGCTTGACGGACCTGGAAGACCGGATTGGGGTGGACACTTTGCGCGGCCACGACCTGGAAACGCTGGTTTGTTTCCTGAGCCAGCCTCGTTTGTACTGGGCCGAGATGGAGTCGGGCTGCAAGTTGCTGGCGCGAAGCGGAGATGTTTGCGAGCTTTTCACGGCCGAGTGGAGCTTGGCCCTGGGAGCCTACGCCCTGGGAGAATTTGCTTGGCTCGAGCAGACGGGCAGGCGTCTTCATCGCCAGGCAGAGCAGCTCGAATCTGAGTTGGGCCAGGGGACGGCTCTGGGGATCTGGGCCTTGGGAACGGGTGGTCTGGTGCCTCATGAGCTGCTCGAGAAGGCTGGTCGGGGGGAGCAGACTCGGCACCAGCTGACTCTGGCTCAGGCGCTGCGCTTGCTGCGTGACGGTCGCTGTCAGCAGGCGGCCGCTCTCCTTCACGACTGCCTGCTTCACCCGCCTGATGACAGGATGTGGGTCCCACTGGCCTGTTTCGAGGCCACCGCCTGGAGGCAGGCGGCTGAATCGTCTGCGTTGGAGGCCGAGTGCCAGGAGCTCTATCGCCGAGCCCGCCGGGCCGCTCGACGGGCTTGCAAGGCAAGCCAACGATTCATGCCATTTCAGCTGGCCCACGCGCTGCGCGAGGAGGCGCTGCTGGCCGCTGCCAGGGGCCATGTGGCTCGGGCGGAGAGCCTGCTGGCCCGAAGTCTGCAGGAAGCACTTACACGACAGCTCGACTACGAGGCGGCCCTGACCGAGCTGGAATGGGAGCGTTTCCGAGGGGGCGATCCATCCGGGCCCCAGCGCAGGCTCCTTTCCATGGGCGCATTCTGGCACGCTGCTCCAACCCCACCCCCCACGCTGGCCCTGGCCGACCGGTTCGAGCAGGCCTTGCATTGGGGTCGCCAGCAGGCCGAGTGCCTGGACGAGGAACGCTGGCCCGGGTTGTTGCGAGACGCGGCCCTGGCGCTACTGCGAGGGGAGGAAGCTCTGGTGCTCAGCTGGCCCGAGTTGAGCCTTCTGGCAGGCCCACCCGGGCGCTTCAGCCGGTCTTTGTTGGAGGCAGCAGCCAGGTCGGGTCGGGCCCAGGTCGCCGACGAGAGCGACACCGAGAGCCTTCTGCTCAGCAGCGTGCGTTCGGCCCTGGCTGCCCCGGTGCAGGTCGGCGGTGCGACCGTCGCCTGCCTTTATACCACCGGGCTGTTTGCCGGAGACGAGCAAGATCTGGCTGACTTCCTGACCGCTCTGGCCGGTGGCGCTCTCGAGAACGTGCTCGGACTGACCGCCGGCAGGAAGTCTCGCGAGCAGCTCCTGGCTGAGCAAGCTCTCGTTGAGGGGGTCTTCGAAGCTTCCGGGGTCGGCCTGGCCTTGCTCGACGCCGGCCAGAGCCTGCTGCGCGCGAATCAGGCCTTTCTGGCTCGAAGCGGAGGCTCGCTGGCCGAGGCCCTGCGACCCTGCGAGACGGTCTGGCACGAGCTGCAAACAGGGCGGCGCGATAGCTGGGTTGGCCACATCCCGCTCGGCGGGGCCTTGAGTCGCCTCAGCCTGACCGCCCTGGGCGAGGAGGTGGTGGCCAGCCTGGCCGAGGCGCCCTTGCGTGGCCTCCTGGCGCTGGCCCGATTCCAGCGCCAGGAGGCGGCTGAGCTGACCGCCCAGGTGCACGAGCACCTGGTCGTGCCCCTGCAAAAACTGGAGTCGCTCCTGGAAGTCGGTGAGCTGGAGCGAGCCGGTCAGCTGGCAGGGGAGACCGTGCGCTCGGTCAGCACTCAGATCGGGGCTCTGCGCAACCCGGTGGTGGAGGGTCGGCCCTTGCTGCCGGCACTGCGTTCCCTCCTGAGGCGCTGGCAGCGTTCCTCGGGGCTCAGCATACGGGCCCGGCTTCCTCGGAAGGTCCCTGGTGGGCCGGCGGCGGAGGTGACTTTCCGACTCGTCGAGCGATCTCTGGAGGCAGTGCGCGAGTCGGGAGCCAGGAACCTGCTGCTCGTCATGGGGACCCGGCGACCCTGGCTGCAAGTGAGGATTCGCCATGACGGGGGCGTCCTGGTTTCGAGGTTGCGTCCTCTGCGGGCGCGCGCGCGCCTTCTGGGTGGCGGGCTGCGGACGACCGAGGACGGCTTTCGCTTCCGGGTGCCGTTGTCGTGAAGTTTGAGCTCCAGAGCCTGCTCAAGTCGTCTCTGGGCGTGGAAACCTGGCTGGGTCGCGCGGGGGAGGAGGCGGTTCTGGTCAAGCGGGCGGTCGAGGAATCCGGAGCCTGGCTGCGATTGAGCCATGAGGCGGAGGTTCTGGGCCGGCTCAGCCACCCGCGTATTCCTCGCTTGCGCTGGCTGGGACGCGGTGAGAGTTTTCTCACTGTGGTGGCCGACTTCATCCCTGGCTCGACCCTGGAGGAGCGGCTGGCCCAGGGTCCGATGAGTGTCGAGGAAACCACCGCGCTGGCGGAGCAGTTGCTCGAGACCCTGCGGGTCGTCCATGAGCAGGGCTTGCTTCACCGCGATCTTAAGCCGTCCAACCTGATCTGGGAGCAGGGCCAGCTGTGGGTGATCGACTGGGGGTTGGCGCGCAGTCCCTGGCTGCACGCCACTGTGCGCGAGCTTCCGGCCGGCACGGTGCACTATCTGGCTCCTGAGCTGGCGGGCAGCTTGCGGCGCCGGGTGGGGGAGCCCGCCGACCTCTACTCGGTCGGGGTGGTGCTTTTTCGCTGCCTGACCGGTCGGGTGCCCTTCTCGGGCAGCTCGGTCAATGAGGTGCTGCGCCAGCACGTGAGCGCCCCCGTTCCCCCCTTCGGCGCCGAGGGGCGATTGGGGGGGGTGATTCGCGAGCTGCTCGCCAAGGAGCCTGATCGTCGCCCAGCCGGGGCGCAAGGGGCCCTGGATCGCCTCTCGGGCCGCACTGACCGGCGGCCCGGGACGCTTCTTGAAGCCCCCCTGGTGGGGCGAGAGAGGGAGTTGGAGCTTCTGGGCCAGGTCCTGTGCGGGTCTTCTCGTTTGCTGCTGGTTGGCGAGGCCGGCAGTGGCAAGACCCGGCTGCTCGAAGCTCTGGTGGCCCGCGCTGTCGGAGCGGGATGGCGGGTGCTGCAAGGGCAGGCTCTCAGTCGGCTGGAATCGGTGCCTCTGCAGCTGTTTTCCGGGCCGCTGTTCGAGCTGGCTCAGGAGGCTGATCGCGAGCTGGCCGAGCGATTGGGCGTGCACGGCCCGGTGTTGGCCCGGGTCGCTCCCCAGCTGAGCGCCTGGTTGGGCACGCCGGCCCCCGAGACTGGACCACTCGAGCTGGGCCCCAACCTTGTCTCGAGCGCTCTGAGCGCGCTGTTGAAGGGCCTGCCGGGGCCCACCTTGCTGGCGCTCGACGACGTGCAGTGGGCGGACGGGTTGAGTCTCGAGCTGGCTGGCAGGGTCGAGCTTCCGCCCGGGGTATCCCTGGTGCTGGCGGGCCGTTCCCAGCCTGCCGAGCTGTCTGGCTTCTCCCGGATCGACCTCGGGCCGCTCGACGAGGCTGCCGGACGCCAGCTTCTGGAGAGCATGCTGGGCGGTCTGGAGGGCCCGGTGGCAGCGCAACTGCTCTCGCATGCCTCTGGCAATCCCTTTCTTCTGGTGGAGGGTGCCCGCGGCGTGGCCGAGCACGGAGCCGACGAGCTGCAGACTTCGGCCCGGTCGGGCTGGTTGCTGGTGGACCGATTGCAGGCTCTGCCCCTGGAGTGCCGGAGCGTCCTGCAGCGGGCAGCGGCTCTGGGCAGGTTGTTCTCGCTGCAAACCCTGCATAGCTTGGGAGTCTCCGATCCCTGTGCCGCCCTGCTGCCGGCCCAGCACGCGGGCCTGGTCTGGGCGACCGCCTCGGAAAGCGAGTATTCTTTTGCTCACGACCGGATTCGAGAGAAGGTCTACGAGAGCCTGGGAGAGGAGCGTCGACGCCAACTCCATCGCCAGGCTGCCGAGGCGCTCATCCACGCTTCCCCGGCCGTGCAGGCCCATCACCTCTGGCAGGCCGGAGAGCCCGAGCGGGCTCGCCCCCATGCCCTGGTTGCCGCCCAGCGGAGTCGAGAGAGCTTTGACTTTGGCACGGCCGCGGTTTTCTATCGCATGGCTCTGGAGGTCGAGCCCGATGACCTGGCCGCTCGCGAGGCTCTGGCTGACGTGCTCGGCTTCAGTCACCGCCAGAGTGAGGCGAAGATGATCTACCTGGAGCTTCTGCCGCTCTTGTCTGACCCGCTCGACCGGGCGCGGGTGCGTGTGCGCCTGGGCCATCTGTGCCTGTGCCTCAATCGATTTCAGGAGGGAGAGGAGTATCTGCTGGACGCGCTTTCCGAGCAGTGAGAACCTACCAGCCAATTGTTGCGGGCTCTAGGTTCCTTGACCAGCTATTTCAAGCACAGGTGGCGGAAGCCCCTGAGGCAGGCTCGTCTGCCTCGTCGCCTTCTCTTGCAGACTTACCAGGGGTTGGGCGAGTTCCTATCCCACGGAGGGAAGCTGCATCGAGCGTTTCCTGTCTTGCTGGTGCAGACTGAGCTGGCTGCCCGCGATCCGGAGCGCGACGGGGAGATCCTCGAGATGCTCAGCACCGCATGCGCGGGGGTTTCTTTGTTCTCCCCGCTCACCGGGTTTGCTGCCCGCCGGGCTCGCGTCTATCTGCAAGGCGCTGAAGGACTCCCCGACCCCTGGCGCCGAGCCCGAGTTGTGGCCAGGTTGGCACTCGCACTGGTGAATCACGAGCCGGTGGAGTCGGTGGTTCAATTTTTGGATGAGTCCATTGATACGCTCATGCGTTGCGGCGAGGTCCATGATGTGCACGCCTCATCGACGATGCGTCAGGCCCTCCTGTATCATTCGGGCCAGTTCGAGAGGCTCCGGTCCATCGGCGAAGAGCATTACCGATTCTTCGCTCACGGCGAGTCTGAGGAGGGGAGAGCTGGCGCTCTGTTGTACCTGGCCGTCGCGACCGGGGGCGCCTTGCCGCTTGATCTGGTGCTGGCGGAGTGCCGCAATCCTCCCTTTGAGAACCCGGTGGCGGAAGCCTTGCTGCGCCTCGCCGTCACTCGCTTTCTCTTGAGTCAGGGCCAGAATCTTGTGGCAGCGCGCATGCTCGCCCGTCCCTCACGGGTGGGTTTTCCCATTCTAGCCGCTAGCATGAAGGCCTGGGAGGCCACCGCCTGGCGGTTGGCGGCCGAGCAGCCTGAATGCCCGCCCTGGCGGCGCACCGTGTTCTGCCGACGAGCCCGAC
>QWHO01000191.1 GCA_021404945.1 bacterium CPR1 | reverse complement strand
GTATGGCTTACCTCGAGTGGCAGCGGCGTCGAGCCGCGGCCCGGGGCGAAGATTACGGCGAGGGTCACAAGAACGAGCCCGATCTTGACGCCGAGCTGAACCTGCCCCACCCGCTGGAGGCGCTGCTCCCCCTGATCACCGTGGCCGCCGTGAACCGCCTGCTCGACTTGAAGGCTGCCTATCCGGGCACGCTGGACGTGGCCGGTCATCCGGTCGAAGTGGCTAAAGTGGCCGGCATCTGGTCCATCGAGCTGGCCCTGGGGGCCGGCATCCTGGTCACGCTTGCGCTGGGCTATCGGCGCATCGGCGAGCGTCTGCGCAGGGGGCTGGAGCTGGCCGTCAGCGGTTCGCTTCTGGCCAGTTTGAACACTGCCTCGGAGTATGGCTTCGGAGGCGTGATCGCCGCTCTGCCGGGGTTTGCCACCGTTAAGGCCGTCATCGGCTCGGCCTTCAGCCATCCGCTGGTCAACGAGGCGGTCTCGGTCAACGTGCTGGCCGGCATCACCGGCTCGGCCTCGGGGGGCATGTCCATCGCCCTGGCGGCCATGGGCCAGCAGTACCTCGAGGCGGCTCGCCAGTTCGGCATCTCGCCCGAAGTGCTCCACCGCGTGGCCTCGATGGCTTCAGGCGGCATGGACACGCTGCCGCACAACGGCGCCGTCATCACCCTGCTGGTCATCACCGGGCTGACTCACCGCGAGAGCTACAAGGACATCTTTGCCCTGACCCTGATCAAGACGCTGTCGGTGTTCTTCGTCATCGCTGTCTACTGCCTGACCGGCTGGGTTTGAAGTTCTCCGGGAACTGGCGCCGACCGAATTGTGTGGAGGCGCGCCTCACCCTGGCCTGAGGTTCACGGAGAGATGGCGCAGGTTATTTCCGCGGTATGCGAGCGACAAAGGCGACAACGTTGTCCGGCCGGGAAGCAGAATGGCGAGAGGGCGGTGAGCTGAGCTCATTCATCGAGTGCTCCAACACGCCGCTAAATACCCTGTCCCAGCGAGCTTGTCCCACTCCTGAAGCCGCCGGGCCTGACCTCCGCCGCGGGTGCGTGACGAGTGCCGCTGTTCCCCGAGCAAAAAGTCGATACCGCTTGAAACGCTTCGCGTCCAGCGGCGCGGCCTCCGACCTGGGGGAAGGCTGGAAGCAGGGTTTTGGCACTCTGTGTTACCTTCCCAGCCCCGGCCAGGGTGACGACGTCAATCCCTACGCTGCCGCCCGCCAGACGGTGGAGGTCAATCTCCGGGGCCGGGATCCCGTGGTCAGGGTGACCACCAACCTTTATGACGGCCCCATCTACAACCACCAGCTCGAGGCCACCTTCGACGAAGAAGCCGGGGCTTTCCGTCAGGTCGAGGAGCGAACCCACTTCACTCTCGACGACAGCCAGATGCTCCTGGTGGACGGGGAGCGCTTCGGTTGGGACGAGACGCTGAAGGGCGCCGCCGACGACCGGTCTCCCCGGCAGGCGGCCAACTCGCTATTGACCGGGTTCGAGGGCGGGGCGGAGATCCACGAGAGAGACGGTTTCCTTTTCTTGCCTGGAGCCCATTTGCGCAAGCGCAACGCCTGAGTTTGGACTTCACGCTGCATGACCTGGGCGATGCCCACGTCGAGGCCGCAGCCCGGCTGCTGGTGGACGTCTTCCGCGCGCACTGGCCCGACGCTTTCCCCTCCGTGGCCGAGGCCCGAGCCGAGATCGAAGAGCTGCGCGCCCACATTCTGTGGGTTGCTCTGGATGGGGATGGCGCCTGCTGGGATTGATCGGCGGCCAGCCCGGCTACAACGGCCGGGTTTATGAGTTGCACCCCCTGGCCGTGCAGCCCGACATTCAGGGCCGGGGGGTGGGCCGCGCCCTGGTGGGTGACCTCGAGCGACTGGCCGCGAGCCTGGGCGCGCTCACTCTCTACGTGGGCTCGGACGACGAAGACCTCATGACCAGCCTGGGCGGTGCCGACCTCTATGTGGACACCTGCCGGGACAGTTAAAGCGGTGCGCAATTTCAAGCGCCACCCGTACGAGTTCTACCAGAAGTGCGGCTTCGCGCTGGTAGGGGTCCTGCCCGACGCTAACGGACCGGGTCGACCGGATGTGTTCCTGGCCAGGCGAATCGACTTGACAAGCTGAGCCGTCATCTCATGGCGAATTTGAGGCCGCGCCTGGCGTTGAGGTCGGACTCACTCGGGCGAATCCATCACCCCGCACGAGGGTGAGCTCAGCGAAAGCTCCGGTTCAGGGGGCTTCGGACGGCAGCGGGGGCAGCACCTGGAAGACCACCCGATCGATCACGGTGCGATGGGCGGTCTCATCTTCGACCTTGAGCTCGAGCTCGGCTCGGCCGACGAAATCGCGTCGGATGACCAGGTATTCCTTGTAGTCGAGAAACGAATAGGCGCTGCGCTTTTCGAAGGTGAAGGGGTGGTTGAGGGTGGACAGATCCTGAAAGACACCCTCCGGTTTGCTGCTCACCGTCAGGCGTCCGCGACACTGGCCGTCGGGGCCCTTGCTGCAGCCGCGCAGCTGGAAGGCCACGAACAGGCGCTGGCCAGCGTGAAACTTGTGCTCGGCCACGGGGCTGCCCACGGCCAGGTTGTGGAAGCGCAGATCGCGGTCTTCGCTCCAGCGGGGCAGGAGGTAGACCCCGGCCACGGTGACCCCGAGCAGGATCAAGAAGAAGGCGAGCCGCAGGAAGATCTTCACGCGAGCTGGATTCCTCCTTCAGATCATAGCTTCCTGGGAGAGCGGAAGAAAGGCGGAAATTTCGCTACCATGAGGCCATGCGCTCCCGGCGGACCTGGCTCGACCCCGTCCTGGCACTGATGGTGGTGGCCACTCTCGCTTTCTTCTTCTGGCGTCCTTCCACGTCCCCAACCCCACCGGCTCCCGCCAGGGCGACCGTGTCCCCCGCCGTCAGCCCCATGGGCCCTCGCGAGCAGTATGCCGCGTGCTGTCGCAACCTGGAAACCATGATGGCCGAACTGCGGAAATCCTGCGTCCAGGGCCCGGTACCGATGGCGACCCTGCAGGCGCTGAGTTTTGCCTATCGCTGCCCGGCGGCCGGCAAGCCCACCTACTCGGGCACGGGCAGCGGCACGATGGAAGATGTGACCCTGTTTTGTCGCGGCAACTATCATGCGGCTGCAGGCGTCCCCGAGAACTTTCCCGATTGGCACAGCCAGCGCGGACTCAACCGGGGCTTCGACCCGGAGGACAAACTGGGCATCCCGGCGCCCTGACCCCTCCGCTGGAGCGAAAGAGCCTGGGAAAACCCGCTGGCCGGGAGCTGAGAGCGTGAGAGGCTGAGCGGTTGGCGGGAGCGAAAATGCACGAATGTGGCCTTTCGGCAAGAAGGAGAACGCCTACCCCGGGCTGAGCGCCGATCTTGCCTGTCTGGGCAAGCATTCGGCCGCGGCGCTGCGCTACGTGACCAGCGGCAAGGAAGAGTCGGTCCTGGGCCGACTGGGCCGGGTGGAGGCCCTGTCCGGGGCGGCCCATCGCCCGGAATACCTGCTCGATGAGACCAACCCGGCCCGGCTGTGGCGCCTGGCCCGCCTCTATCACGCCTGCGGGGCGGGCTGTCAGGCGGGCTGGGAGCCCGGTCTGGAGCCTCTCGAGCCCTACCTCCGCGAGATCGATGGGCTGGGGAAGGTACGGCTGCGGCTGGTCGTCTGGATGCTCGAGAGCCAGCAGTTGACCTCCCAGGCGTTGCTTCGCTCCTACCTTCGGCTGGTGGGCACACCGGCCGGCGATCAGCTCGAGAAGGTGGTCAGCTTCCTGGAGCTCTTCAGCGAGCATCCTCAGGTGGTGCGCGAGTTCATCCCCGGCGCAGCCATGCCGTTCTTGCGCCACCTGCGCAAGCTCGACCTCTCCCCCCTGGCCTGGGAGGACGATCTCTTCGAGCTGCTCGGGCAGGGCCCCGGTGACGTCTCCTGGGAGGCCTACTCCTGGCTCGAGCGTCTGGGGCCGGGATTTCAGCAGCTGGTCTCCCGGCGGCTGGGCTATCTCCCCAGGCCGGCTCGTATGGCCGCGGTGCCTTTCGTGGCCCGGCTGATGGGACCGGGGCCGGCGGCCGACTTCCTGCAGAGGTATGCCAACGAGGAAGGGATCTCCGAGAAGGTTATGGAGCTGCGCAAGGAGGCCTTTCGCAAGAGAGAGAGAGGCTAACCTTTGCCGGGAGCCGGCTCGGCAGGGCAGCGCGGAAGGTCGCCGAAAGCGCGGCCACGTCCACCCGTGCGCAGGAGATCCCTCTCACCGTCATCGGGGCCGGCAAGACCACCCTGCTCAACCACCTGCTGCGCCACAGCCGGGGTCATCGCTACGCGGTGCTCGTCAACGATGGGCATCCTGACCGTGGCCATGGTCTCCTCGACCGGCGGAGGCCTGCTGCGCGACGGGCTCTTTTTGCAGAACGGACCGCCCGTGTTGCTGCGCTCGTCGCCATCATCTTGCTGGGAGTGCTCCTGGTGCTGGCCTTCGGCAGGTGGCTCGACCGCCTGCCCCGTGGCGCCCAACTCGTGTCCACGGTGGTTGCTCTAGACCTCGGTGGGGATGTGTTACGCCCTGCAGGTCGGCTTGAGCCTGCTGGGCCTGGGCTGGGGCAGGCGGCCGCGCTGATCGGCTGCGGGCTATTCTTGCTGATCCTGAAAGGGCTCGGGTTCTCGGAGGTGGCCGCCGCCTGGATGGCCACCATGTTCGTCTTCGCCCTGCGCATGCTGGCCATCCGCTATGACATTCAGTCGCGGCCGCTGGCCGGATTCAGTCCTGACCAGGGCGCTTGATTCCCGCCTGACGAAAGGCGCGGGCCGTGCGCACGGTGATGTCGGTGCTCAGGGCCTTCTGGAAGCGAACATCCAGCACGTAGCAGCGCGCCGATAAGAGCAGCGAGAATCGCTCCGCCTCGCTGACCTCGGCCACTCCCACTGTGCACGGCTTGTTGAGGTAGACGTAAGGGCTGGTGACCAGCACCTCGCGCACCAGGCTCAGGGCCTGCTCCAGGTCGGCGTCCAGGGCGACGTGGACCGGCACGCTCACCATCATATCCAGATTTCCGGCATTGGCCGAGGCCACCGCGCCGGTCAGAAAACTCGAGTTGGGGATGGTGACGAGATTATCGTCCAGGGTCACCAAGCGGGAGGTGCGTATGCCGATGCTCACCACCTCTCCGTAGTGGTCGCCAAACTGCACCCAGTCGCCCACCTGGAAAGGGCGGTCGAGCACGATGATCAGTCCTGCCACCAGTGACGAGGCCACGTCCTTGAGGGCGAAGCCCACTGCCAGGGCGGCGCTGCCCGAGGCCGCCAGCAAGAGCTGGGGACTGGGCCAGAGCAGGGCCGCAACCAGAGCTGAGCCAGCCACGATGTAGACCAGGAAGGTCAACATCGTGTGCAACTGCAGGATGGTCAACCGGCGCGCCGGCACCATGTGCGCGGCCACGCCCGCGGCCCGGTTGAGACCGCGTACCAGCAAGGTCGCGCCCAGCAGGAGCAGGCCCGCGAAGAGGGCCGTATCCAGGCGGATCAGTTGCAAAAAGGCGGGCTGCTCAGAGGGCATACAGCATGTTCTTCCGTTTCAAAAGAACTTCCAGGTCTTTGGCCCAGGCCGGGTGCACCGCGTACATGCCCCTGTGGTCACATTCCAGAACCCCCCACTCCAGGGCCTGCATCAAGGAGAGCTGCACCACACGACCCTCCAGGTCGGTGACCCGGGCGACCTCGCTCTCGGTCAGACCCTGATGTCGCATGACAGCCGCCAGCACCAGGTGCAGGGCGGTGGGGGCGGCCTGCAAACGAGTCATCTGGTTGGAAGGAGGCAGGGTGGCGATCAGACCGTCTTCGCTCGGGTCCAGCGAGCGCAGATAGAGCTGGCGGGCGGTGGAGGGATTTCCCCCCGAGTGTTCCCAGAGGATCCGGAAATACTGGGTTTCCAGGCCCTCATCAGCGCCGGTCTCCTCGGAGAAGCTGCCCAGATCGGAGTCGAAGGTCAGTTTCAGGCCGCTGGCTTGATGGGCCTGGAGGATGGCCGTGCGCAGAGCCTGCTCGCTCCAGGGGGGGATCTGCAGCCAGAAGTCGCTGACGAAATCGGCCACCAACACCCGGTTGAGATAAGCCTGGGCATGGTAGCCACCGGTAAACATCCAGAAGACGCTGTGGGGCGTCATTCGAGCCAGCAGGAGGGCGTTGCGCAAAGATTGGAACCCTCCCAGCGTCGACAGAAACAGGAAGTGGAAGTTCTCCACCACCAGGACGGTCGCAGGGCGTTGACGCAGCATCTCGGCGGCCTGCTCCAGGCTCTCGGGCACCGAGTCGAGCTTCAAGGCCGAGGCCAGGCACTGGAAGAAGTCAAGCTGGCGGTCATGCAGGGCCACCCGGGCAAAATGCACTCGCTCGCGGTAGAGATGTTGGAGATAGTCCACCAGCGAAGTCACCCCCGACCCTTTGCGCCCGACCAGGGTCAGGCGATTGTTGGCGGGGCCAGGATGCTCGAGCCAGGCCTCGATCCGTCCGGTCAGTCGAGGCAAAAAGGTCGGATCGGAGAGCGGAATCACCTCCTGGATAGGAAGGCGAGCGGCCAGGAATTTGGCTGCGTAATCGGCCGGAGCCCCCCGGGGCACCAGCGTCCGGCCCCGCAGACGCTCCAGGTAGTGACGCATGGCTCCAGCCGCAAGGCGGCGCCCGAACTCGGTTCGCTGTAAGAGCAGGACCATCCCGAAAATCAGGTCCAGGCCCAGCCAGACCGGGAAGAGGAAGGGCATCGTGACCAGGGCGACTGCCGGTTGCCCGAGCCAGGCCAGACTCGCGCTGCGGCGTGGACCGGCCAGGTTCTGAAGCTGGAAGACGATCTCCGAGCGCCAGAGATAGGCCAGAGCGAGGTAGAAGGCCAGGAGGACCCATTCGAAGACGGCCTCCACCGTCCAGTAGAGCAGGCCGCGGACGGTCAACAGGCGCACCATCTCGAGCAGGGAGTCGCGCAGCAGCAACAGCCCGGCCAGCCAGGAGAGCGAGGCGGTCACCAGGCGTCGGCCCGCGGCCGAGTCTCGAAATCGGACTGTCCGAACCGCCTGCTTCCCGAGCACCTTGTTGGCTTCCCGAATCACGCGATAGAGAGCCAGGTTGCCGGCCAGGTAGCTGAGCGCAGCGAGCTCCAACATCAGCTCTACCCGGCTCAGCGCAACCGCCGCCAGCCGCAGGGTGGCGAACAGGAAGAGACCGGAGAGCAGCCGCCCCTGGCGACCTTGCAGCGTGATGCGGCTGGCCCCGGGCAAGACCACAGCCAGAATGAGGCTCAGCGCAAGGATTGGCAGGGCCATCTCAGCCAGAATGGCAACGTAGCGACGATCTCGCAGGTCGCTGGCTACGTGCAGCCGGAAGAGCAGGCCTTTGTGAATCGCCCTCAGGTTCAAAGTATCCAGCTCGATCTTGATGGCCTGCAAGAAATCCTCTCCGCCGATCTCGGTCAGGGAGATGCCCCGGCGGTTGGCGAGCGCGAGATAGTCCTCGCGCAGTTTTCGCAGAGAGCTCTGCAGTTTCAATCGGGCGGTCAGGCTGCGCTCCCAGGTCGCTCTCTGGTGGCGAAAAAGGTCCAGCAGCGCCTTCTGGGCTGCCTCGTACTCGCTGAGGTAGCTCTCGGCCTCATCAGTTCCCCGCAATACCCCGTAGGCTTGCAGGTCAAAGAGCGGCATTGGGGGGAGCCTGTCGGGGTCGGGCTGGCTGCGAACCATCTCCACCAGCTCGGTTCGTCCCCGGATCCAGAGCTTGCGAAGCTCCAGAACCTCCTGGCCGAGGCTGGCGGGATCGGCCAGTTTCAAACGCGCCTGAAAGGAAGCTATCTGGCCCTCCAACTCGGTCAGGTCGTCGGTGGGCGTTGGGGCCTGCAGGGTCGACTTGAGGGTGTTCAGGCGCTCGCGCGACCGGGTCAGCTCCTGGCGGGCCAGCTCTTTCTGCTCCTGACTCGCATCGGGGTTCAGGGGCAACTGGCCAACCGCCTCGCGCACATCATAGGTGCGCGGCAGTGGCACCGGTCGGTTGAGCATGAGGGCAGACACCGCTGCAAAGAGGACAGCCAGGGCGATGATGGACACGACCAGGCGCTTGAGCATGGTGGACGGCAATTGCGTCGTTCCCCGTCGTGTTCCTGCTCAGTCGCAGTAAGAGAGGGCTTCCTCCAGGCCTTCACGCAGGCTCTCGAGCTGTTCGAGCTCGCGCGTCTTCGTTTCCAGTTGAGGGGTGTTGGGGCCGGACTCCAGGGCCTCCACCTCAGACTCCACGACCTGGTAGCGCTGCTCGCACTCCTTGAGCAGTTTCTTGAGTTGCTCGGCGGTTCTTCGGAAGAAATCGCTCACTGTGTCTGGGCCCTTTCTTGATGACCTCGCCGCAGCCGCGCCACCGGGCTCTCCAGGCCCAGGTCGACGAGCAGGGCCGACACCGGAGATCGGCGGATCTCCACTTCGGTGCCGTCTTCGATCTGGTAGTCTTTCTGTCCATCGGCGATGACGTAAGGGCGGGCCACCTCGGTGCGGTTCACCACCCGAACGGTGGCATCCAGGTGAACCACCAGACTGCGGAAGAAGGAGGAGAAGAGAGCGTTGGAGGCCACCAACACCAGGGAGTCTTCCAGCAGGACCGACCCGCCTGCCGACAGAGCGTAGGCGGTGGATCCGGTGCGGGTGGCGGCGATGATACCGTCTCCCCGGAGGGTGCCGAGCAACTCCCCGTCGATGTGCACCTCCAGCGTAACCGTGCGGGTGCTGCCACCCACCAGCACGTCGTTGAGCGCGTCCACCTGCCAGAGCTGCTCGCGACGATGCACCACTCGGGCCCTCACCATGCTCCGGCTGTCGAGCTGGTAGCGGCCCGCCAGCAGCTTCTCCAGAGCCGAGTCCACCCCGCTCTCCTCCAGGGCGCACAGGTAGCCGACCCGGCCCAGGTTGATGCCCAGCACGGGAATTCCCCGGGGAGCCATCAGCCGGGCTGCGTGCAACAGGGTTCCGTCCCCCCCGAAGCTGAGAAAGACATCCGCTTCAGCGCCTTCCACGACCTCGTCCAGGGTGTAGGTCTCCACCCCCTGAGCTTGAAGGCGCTGCCGGGCCGACTCGTAAGCTTTCAGAGCGGCCTCATTTTTCAGGCGATAGGTCAGGCCGAATCGCTTCGCCCCCTGAGCCTCGGACATGGAGCTTCGACTTCCTCCAGCGGTAGGGTTTTCCTCTAACCCAGCACGAAGGGACGGCCGCCATGACCTACCTCAACGTGCGAACCCCCGAGCAGATCCGAGCCAGCGTCGAAGCTGAGAAACGCTCTCCGGAGGCCCGCAGGTACGATGTCACGCGCTACTTCCGGCCTTCCGTGGCGGTCGATCTGGTGGTCTTCACCGCCACGAAGAATCAGCTTCAGGTGATGCTGGTGGAGCGCAAGGACTGGCCCTTCAAGGGGCGCTGGGCTTTGCCGGGCGGGTTCGTGCGCGAGCACGAAGGCCTGATGGCGGCTGCCAAGCGCGAGCTGGAGGAGGAAACCGGGGTTTCCGACGTCTATCTCGAGCAGCTGCGCGCTTTTGGCGATCCGGAGCGCGACCCGCGCACGCGGGTGATCACGGTGGCGCATTATGCGTTGATCCTGTCCGAGCGCTTACGCATGAAGGCTTCCGGCGATGCGGGTCAGGTGCGCTGGTGGTCGATCTACGAGTTGCCCGAGCTGGCCTTCGACCACGACCTGATCCTGGATCTGGCTCTGACCCGGTTACGCTCGCAAATCATGTCCTCTCGAGTCGCCTTCCGGCTGTTGCCGGAGAAGTTCACCCTGACCGAGATCCAGAAGCTTTACGAGATCATCCTGGGAAAGACGTTGGACAAACGCAATTTTCGCAAGAAGATTCTCTCGGCCGGGGTGGTCATCGAGACCGACGAAACCATTCTCAAAGGCCGGCATCGGCCGGCCCGGCTGTTCCGTTTCAATCCCGAGATGGAGCAGTGATCAGTCCTTGCCGGTGAGCGAGCGGATGCCGTGGTAACCGGCGCCCAGCACCGCTCCCGTGGCCCCGCCGGCCAGGCTGCCCGCGAAGGCGCCCAACGGCTCGCCGGCTTTGGCGCCCAGAGCGCCTCCGGCCAGCGCGAATCCGATCATCAGCGGAGCTGACAACACGGCCGGGGCCGCAGCGGCGATCGGCAGGGCTGCGATGGTGCCCAACGCGATGCCCCAGCCCAGCCCCTGAACCTTGCCGGCGGCCCCTCCGATGGGCGCGCCCAGGGCCGAGCCGGCGTCAAAGCCCGACTTGGCGGCGCTGCCGAAAGAGGCGGCTCCCTGCAGGTCGCCCAGGCTCGAGCGCAGGTCCGCGCCATAATCTTTCAACTCGGCCAGGGTGCGGGACAAGAAGCCCCCTTTGGCCTGAGCCTGGAGGTCGTCCACGCGCATCGCGTCGTCCACTTTTTCCGCCCCGGCGGCGGCCTGGTAGGCCACCACGGCGCCCGCAGCCACGCCGGCCCCGATGGCCGCCAGAGAGCTCAGGCCTACGCTCAGCCCGAAGACATTGTTGACCAGGTTGACGGTGCCCTCGGCGAGCTGCATCTTGGGCAGCATCCCCAGTGTCACCTGGGACATGAACGAGCCCGCCAGAGTCGTGCCCACCCCGGCCACCGAGGCGCCCACGTATCCGGCCGCGGCCCCGCCCAGAGCGGCGGCTCCGCGTCCGACCGCGCCAAGGCCCGAGGATTCCTCGCGGCTCTCTTGGCTGCTTGCTGGCGCGCTGCTCGCGCTCCGGTTGTAAGAGATGGGACGTGCTGCCAGGGCGGTTACGTTCATGGGATGCCTCCAGGTTTTTGAGCACCCCGATTCTAGCTCAGGCATCCGGCCAGGATGTATCGAGTCTATGAACAAACTCCCATTCCACGCCTATACCCACCTGTCCCCCGTTTGCCCGTCCTGTCTGGATTTTAGCTCCTCCATAGTTGAAGATTTTAACTTCTTTTTACCCCTATTCCGGGGGTGTTCCCCGCTTTCGGGGATCAAACGGGGATCAGGGCATGGTAGAGAGAATCCTACTCCCAGTAGTAAAAAGCCCCCGGCTTCCACCGGGGGCAAGCGGCCAGGTCGGGCTCGAGCCCTACGCCCCCAACCGGGCCGTCAGCTCGGCCACCTGTCGCGAGAGCTGAGCCACCAGGGAGAGCAGCTCGGGCTCAGCAGGAGCAGCTGGAACACCCGGCCGCTCGAGCAGTTCCACGGCGGCTTCCATTTGCTCGAATCCGAGCCAGTGCTCCCACTCGATGCTGAGCAGCTCGCC
>QWHO01000190.1 GCA_021404945.1 bacterium CPR1 | reverse complement strand
AAAGAAAAAGATCAAAGAAAACATCATCAGCACGAGCCTGCGCGAGCGGTTGATGATGCTTCGTGGAGCGATCAGACGATGGACCGGGAGGAGACCCCCCTTTCGAAGGAGTCCACAAACCCGCCTCGAGAGGGTCGTCCGCCTGCCTCCCACGCGCTAGACTGAGAGCGAAAAGGGAGGTAGCCAGAATGCTCAGAGTGCGCCGGATCGAACAATTCGGGTTCCCGATTCTGCAGGTAGCAGGCAACCTGGACCTGACCACCTTTGGGAAACTGCTCACCGAGGTCGTGCACCTGCTGGAGAAAAGGCCTCGAACGCTGGGGCTGGATCTGAGCCAGGTGACCCTGGCCGACGCTTCGGCCGTCTCGCTGGTGGCCACTGCGGCCGAGTGGATGGCAGAGCACGGTGGGAAGCTGCGTCTGCTGGACAGCTCGCCGGCCTTCGAGGAGGCAGTGCGCAAGAATGGCCCCTTGCTTCGTCCCCACAGTCACCTGGAAGTCTACCACCAGGTGGCCTGACGCAAATCATTGAGCCAGCGGCTGCCAGCCTCCAGGCTGTGCACAGGAAGGAGGAACAGCCATGTTCTTCGAGGACCGCTACCAGGCCGGGCGCCTGCTGGCCGAGGCTCTTTTGGAATTCCGCGACCGACCGGAGGTGCTGGTCCTGGCCCTGCCCCGAGGGGGCGTGCCGGTGGCTCGCGAGGTAGCCCGGGTGCTTCACGCTCCTCTGGACGTACTGGTCGTGCGCAAGGTGGGGGTTCCCTGGAACCCCGAGCTCGCCCTGGGCGCCGTCGCCTCCGGCGGCGCTCTGGTACTCAACGAGCGCGCCGCCGAGCAGTTGGACATCAGCCGCGACGAGCTGGCTCAGCTGGTGGCGGTGCAGCAGCAGGAGGTCGCACGCCGCGAGCACGCCTTCCGGGGCCCCCGTCCCCCCTTGCAGCTGACCGACAAGACAGTGCTGCTGGTGGATGACGGCCTGGCCACCGGCTCGACCATGCGAGCGGCCGTACAGGCGGCCCGCCAGTTGGGGGCAAGCTGGATCGTGGTGGCCGTGCCGGTGGCCCCGCCCGAGGCCCTGGCCACCCTGCAGCGGGAAGCCGACCAGGTGGTGTGCCTGGACTCCCCCGAGTTCTTTTACGCCGTCGGCGCCTTCTACGCCGACTTCACCCAGGTATCCGACCGGGAGGTCAGCATTCTGCTTGCCTCGCAACCCATGGAGATGAAACGATGAAGAAGCTTCTCTGCCCCCTGGATGGCTCCAAGGAATCGGAGCGAGCGCTCCCCCTGGCCGAGGCCCTGGCCCAACGGTGGCAGGCTCAACTCTTGCTGGTGCGGGTGATCGAGCCCTACCTGGCCCCGCCAGACATGCTGCCCGACCTGGCCGACCGGGTCCGAGAGTGGAGCCGAGAAGGCCCGCTCGTCTATCTGCGCCAGTTCCACGACCGGCTGGGGGTGCCCACCCGCAACCTGATCCGAGAGGGGCACGCCAGCTACGAGCTGGCCGAGGCCGCCCGCGAGGAGCAGGCTGACCTGATCGTGATGGCATCCCGCGAGCACTCGGCCGCCGGCAGATTCTTGATGGGCAGCTCCGTCCAGGGCACCCTGCGGTTGGCGCCCTGTCCGGTCCTGTTGCTGCGCGGTTCGGCTCCGACCTCGTTCGAGCGCATCCTGGTGCCTCTGGATGGGTCGGAAGAAGCTTTGAAAGCCCTGCCCCTGGTGGCCCAGTTTGCCAGCCCCGGGGCCCGGGTCACGCTGTTGCGGGCCACCGAGGCCAACCTGCTTCCACTGCGTCCCGTCGAGCGCGAGGCCATGCTGGCCGGGCTGAAGGCCGAGCTCGAGCAGACCGTTCTGCCCGGCTTCGAGGTCGTGCGGCGGGTCGAGGACGCCACCCCGGGCGCGGCCATCCTGGACCGGGCCGAGAGCGACCGGAGTGAGCTGATTGTGATGACCTCGCACGGTCGCTCGGGCCTGAGCCGCTGGCTGCTGGGCAGCGTGGCCGAGAAGGTGGCCTGGCACGCCCCCTGCCCGGTCGTGATCCTGCCCGTGCACGCCGAGGCGGTTCGCGAGCGGACGGCTGCCGAGACATCCGCCTCCGGTCGCCAGGCACTCTAAGCAGGCAGGGATCGCCCCTCCTCAGCCCAAACCTGACCGGCCATGCGCTGGATCCTCGTGCTGCTGGCCCTGCTCCTCTCCCCCGCCCTGGCCCGCGAGCGCCCGCGGCTGGTGGTGGTGTTCGTGCTCGACCAGTTTCGGGCCGACTACCTGGACCGCTTCTACGACCACTTCCTGCCCGACACGCCCGGCAAGCCGGGGGGCTTTCGCTACCTGCTCGACCAGGGAGCCTGGCAGCGCCAATGCTTCTATGACCACTTCCCGATGGAGACCTCGGTGGGCCACACCGCCCTGGTCACCGGGGCCCTGCCAGCCCAGCACGGCATCATCTCCAACTCCTGGTACGACCGCAAGCAGAATGCGATCGTCCAGTCCATGGAGGATCCCGCCAATCCGCGACTCCTCTCGGCCAACCGTCCGGTCCAAAGAAAGGGCCGGGAGCTGGGGGCCTCCCCGCGCAACCTGATCGGCACCACGCTGGGAGACGAGCTGAAGAACGCCGTCCCGGGCTCGAAGGTGGTGGGCGTCTCCATCAAGGAGCGGGCCGCCATCCTGATGGCCGGGCACCGGGCCGACCTGGCGCTCTGGTATGACGAGCTGACCGGCAACTGGATCTCCAGCCGCTACTACGGTGATCGCCTGCCCGACTGGCTCGAGCGCTTCAACCGCGAGGACTGGGCCGCTCAGCGTCAGGGCTGGGTGTGGCAGCCGGAGAAGGCGCAGCTCGTAGGCGGCACCCGGGCCCAGAACCGGGGCGCTTCAGACCGGGGGCGCTTCGGCAAGATGCCCACCGGCACCGAGTTCTTCGAGCTTCTGGGTTTCACCCCGCTGGGCGACGAATATACCCTCCTGGCCGCCCGCAGAGCCATCGAGGGCGAGCAACTGGGCGCAGATGGGGCGACAGACGTGCTCTTCGTCAGCCTCAGCTCGCTGGACAAGCTGGGCCACCAGCAGGGGCCCTATTCCCCCGAGATTCAAGACCTGTTGCTACGGCTAGACCAGGAGCTGGCCGGCTTTTTCGCCTTCCTGCAACAAAGAGGTCTCTTGCAGCACACGGTAGTGGCCATGAGCGGCGACCACGGCGGGATGGCCCTGCCCGAGTCGTGCAACCTGCCCTCGGGCCGCCTGCATCCCGACCGACTCTCCGAAAGGCTGAACCAGGCTCTGAGCAGCGTGCTCGGAACGGGCCGGTGGGTGGTCGACTGCCACCCGCCCGAGGTCTACCTCGACCCCCGGGCCCGGCGCGAGGACGCCCTGCGCGCCGCCTGCCAGGCGGCCGAGGAGATGACCGGGGTGGAAATGGCCATCAGTGCCCTGGATATCGAGAAAAACCAGCTCCAGCCCGGCATGGTGACCGGACCCGTGGCCCGCAGCTACCACCGCAAGCGCTCGCCCGACATGCTGGTGGTGATGTCCCCTTACTGGCTCTCGACCGATCGCACCGCCGGCACGAGCCACAATCCGGTCTGGAGCTACGACACCCACGTGCCCCTGCTCATGCGTGGACCTGGCATCCGCAAAGGCTGGCACATCGAGCCTTGCACCCCGCGCGACCTGGCCCCCACCCTGTGTGAGCTGCTGCGCATCCCGCCCCCGGCCACCTCCAGCGGCCGGGTGCTCAACGTGTTGGAGGTGGGCCCATGAGCTCGACCGTGCAAGACCGCGTGGAAGAGCTGCGCGAGCAGATCCGCTATCACAACAAGCGTTACCACCAGGACGACGATCCCGAGATCTCCGATGCCGAGTACGACGCCCTGGTGCGCGAGCTGGCCCTTCTCGAAGAGCAGCATCCCGAGCTGACAGCGGACGACTCCCCCACCGCCCAGGTGGGCTTTGCCCCCTCGGAGATGTTTGCTCCCGTGCGCCACCTGAGCCGCATGATGAGCCTGGACAACGCCATGAGCCTGGAAGAGCTGAACGCCTGGGGCAAGCGCATGGAGCGCTTCATCACCGGCCAGATCGACTTTGCCTGCGAGCTGAAACTGGACGGGCTGGCCGTGTCGCTCATCTACGAGGGCGGCCAGCTGGTGCGGGCGGCCACCCGGGGCGACGGCACGGTGGGCGAGGACATCACCCACAACGTGCTCACCATCAAGAGCGTGCCTCAACAGCTCCAGAATGCGCCGCCCCTGCTCGAGGTGCGAGGCGAGGTGTTCATGCCGGTGAGCGCCTTCACCCGCCTCAACGAGTTGCAGGCCCGGGCGGGTGAGCGACTGTTTGCCAACCCGCGCAACGCCGCCGCCGGGTCGATCCGCCAGAAGGACTCGCGCATCACGGCCGGACGCGAGCTGGCCTTCTTCGCCTACCAGCTCGGCCAGGTCCAGCAAGGGCCGAGCTTCGCCAGGCACCACCAGACGCTGGGCTATCTCAAGGAGCTGGGGCTGCCGGTCAACCCCGAGAACCGGGTGCTGCCCTCGCTCGAGGCGGTCCACGGCTACTGCCAGGAGTGGCAGGAGAAGCGCCATTCGGTCGACTACGAGATGGACGGCGTGGTGGTCAAGGTGGATGACCTGGCCCAGCGCCTGGAGCTGGGCGCCACCTCTAAAGCGCCCCGCTGGGCCATCGCCTTCAAGTTCCCGCCGGAGGAGCGCAACACGCTGCTGCGCGACATCATGGTCAGCATCGGTCGCTCGGGCAAGGCCACCCCCTTCGCCGTGCTCGAGCCGGTACGGGTGGGCGGCTCCACCGTGGGCCTTGCGACGCTGCACAACGAGGACCAGGTGAGGGCCAAGGACGTGCGCCCGGGCGACACGGTGATCGTGCGCAAGGCTGGCGATGTCATCCCCGAGGTGGTGGGACCGGTGCTCTCCCTGCGCAAGCCAGACTCACAGCCCTGGCAGTTCCCCAGGATCTGTCCCGAGTGCGGGGCCGCCCTGGAACGGGCCGTGGGCGAGTCGGATACCTACTGCACCGGCTCGGACTGCCCCAAGCAACGCGAGCAGCGCATCGTCTACTTCGCGGGCCGGGGCGGGCTGGACATCGCCGGGCTGGGCGAGCGCACGGTGCAGCTCTTCTTGCACGAGGGCCTGCTCAAGGACGTGAGCGACATCTATAACCTGGACTGGGCCAGGATTCGCCGCATGGAGAACTTCGGCGACCTGTCGGTGCAGAATCTGCAGAACGCCATCGAGACCTCCAAGCAGCGCCCTCTGGCCAACCTGCTGGTGGGCCTGGGGATCCGTCACCTGGGCGGGGCCGGCTCCCAGGTGCTGGCCCGGGCCATGGGGAGCCTGGACAAGATCATCCAGGCGTCCGAAGAAGAGCTGGCGGCGGTGGAGGGCGTGGGGCCCGTGATCGCCACCAGCCTGCACACCTTCTTCCAGCAAGAGCACAACCGCCAGTTGATCGAGCGACTGCGAGCCGCCGGCTTGAACTTCGCCGGACCGGGCGATCCCACGCTGCCCCAGGTCTTGAAAGGCAAGTCGATCGTGGTCACCGGCACCCTGGAGAAATACTCCCGCGAGGCGGCCGAAGAGGCCATCAAGGCCCGGGGTGGCAAATCGCCGGGCAGCGTCTCCAAGAGCACAACCGCGGTGGTGGTCGGGGAAGCGCCCGGGGCGGCCAAGCTCACCAAAGCGCAGGAGCTGAAGATCCCCATCCTGGATGAGGCGGCCTTCGAGCGGCTGCTGGAGACAGGCTCAGTGTAAGCGGCCGGTCAACACCTGGTAAGCGTGGCGCGGATCGTCGGTGATGGTCACCAGGCCCAGGTCCTCGGGCGAGATGTAGCGCCGGTGCTCGTTGAGCATGCTCTCCTCGATGGCCTGGAAGATGGGTTTCCAGAAGCTCGTGCCCACCAGCACGATGGGCACCTCGGGCCGCTTGCCGGTCTGGATCTGAGTCAGCACCGCAAAAAGGCTCGAGAGCGTGCCCAGCCCGCCCGGGGCGTAGACCAGCCCGCGGGCCGAGCGGGTCAAAAGCTCACGATGGCTGATGAAGTCGGTCTGCTCGGCCAGCACCTCCAGGCCCGGCAGAGAGGGCATCTCCTCGTCTATGAGCTTGAGGGCCTGCACCGGAGCGCCGTCGGCCCCTTCGGTCACGGCCCGAGCGATCTCCGGCGGGTTGCCCACCCGCAGCTCGACCTGCTCGTCCGTCAGCATTCGCGAGAGCTCGCGCAGCGTGTGCAACACCGGATCGTCTGACGCCAGGCCTCGTCCGCCCAGCACTGCCACCGCCTCGGGGCGGTCGTCCAGCGCCTGCACCGTTTCGGTGATCTCTTGCTGCAAGCGGGCCGAGGTCACCGCGAAGGGCTCCTGTCCCTTGCGGATGGTGGCCCAGGGGGGCAGGCGGTGGAAAAAGTCGTCGTGGTCATCGGTATAGTCCACCCGCTCGAAGCACCCGCGGCCGATCAGGGACCGCTGGCGCACCCCCACATCGTAGATCGCGTTCAGGATGGGCTTCCAGAAATTCGTCTGGGTGAATCCGAGGGGGCCCTTGTGCTGGTCGCGCGAGGTCTGGGCCCAGATCTCGAACACCTCGTCCAGGGTGCCGATCCCGCCGGGAAGGGCCAGGAAGGCGCGACTGTTGCGGATCAGAGCCAGCTTGCGGAAGAGGAACTCGCTGAGAACCTCCGAGTCATCCACGGCCGGGTTGACGCCCGTCTCGTGGGGAAGCTCGAGGGCCACCGCCAGGGTGCGCGGGGCGTTCTCGAAGGGGGCGAGCCGACGCCGCTCCTCCTTGAAGGCGCGCGGCACGGCAAACATCAGGCTGGGGCCGCCCCCGCCGATGGGGTCCTCGTTGACGTGGGCCAGACTCTTGCCCACGTCCTCGGCCTTGCGAAAGTCCTCGCTGTCCTCCTCGGCCCGGGCACTGCCCAGCACGAAGACGCCGGCCTCCTGATGGCGCTGCAGGAAGCCCTCCACCCGGGGAATGTCGCGGCGCATGTTGAAGAGCAGCTTGACCAGCTCGGGGCGGGTAACCACCCCGCGACCCAACTCGACCCTGTCGAGCAAGCCCGGCTGGGCCACCGCAGGTCGAGCGGCGGAGAGCAGGCTGGACAGGCCGATCCCCCGAATTTGCATAACCCAACTTACCGCATGTCGCTGAAAGAAGACTGATTGCGACAGGTGCGTGGAAAGTGAAGGCGAACTGCCCGCGGCCATGCTCAATCGCCTTCTCCTCTTGCTATTGCTCTTGCTTCCCACCCAGGCCCAGGAGCCCCGGGTCTTCGTCACCGCCCGCGACACCGGCCAGCGCCTGACCGAGATCGAGCCTCCCGACTGGCAGATCATGCTCCAGCCCGAGGAGCGGCAGAACGTGGTCTTCGTCGATCCCACTCGCAAGTTCCAGTTCATCGAGGGGATCGGCGGGGCCCTGACCGACGCCTCGGCCGAGACCTTCGCCAAACTGCCCGGCGACAAGCAAAAGGAGCTGATCACCGCCTACTTCGACCCCGAAAAGGGGATCGGCTACTCGCTGGCGCGCACCCACATCAACAGCTGCGACTTCTCCAGCTCGAGCTACGCCTACGTTCAGGAAGGCGATGGCGAGCTCAAGACTTTCTCGGTCGAGCCCGACCGCAAATTCCGCATCCCCTTCATTCTTCGGGCGCTCAAAGCCAATCCCCAGCTGAAGATCTTCGCCTCACCCTGGAGCCCCCCGGCCTTCATGAAAACCAACAACCACATGCTGCGCGGGGGCAAGCTGAAGAGCGAGTTCGCGGCCTCGTGGGCCAACTACTACGTGCGCTTCATCCAGGAGTATCGAAAGGCCGGCATCCCCATCTGGGGCCTGACCGTGCAGAATGAGCCCATGGCCGTGCAGACCTGGGAGTCGTGCATCTACACCGCCATCGAAGAGCTCGAGTTCGTGCGCGACCACCTGGGCCCGACCCTGGAGAAAGCAGGAATGGCCGACCTCAAGCTCATGATCTGGGACCACAACCGGGCCATGGCCTACATGCGCGGGGCCACCGTCTTTCAGGATCCGGAAGCCCGCCGCTACGTCTGGGGGCTGGCCTATCACTGGTACGACGGCGATCAGTTCGAGAACTTGAGCACGCTGCGCGACGCCTACCCGAGCAAAGCCTTGCTTTTCAGCGAGGGGTGCGCCTACCCGTTCAGCTGGGACACCATCAACGACTGGAAATGGGGCGAGACCTACGGCCACTCATTGATCAACGATTTCAACCACTGGTGTCGGGGCTGGACGGACTGGAACGTGCTCCTGGACGAGGTGGGCGGACCCAACCACGTGGCCAACTACTGCTTTGCGCCCATCCACGCCGACACGCGCAAGGGCACTCTGACCAGAATGAACAGCTACTACTACATCGGCCACTTCTCCAAGTTCGTGCGCCCCGAGGCCCGCCGCATCGCCTGCACTTCCATGCGCCTGGAGATTGAGTCCACCGCCTTCGTGAACGCCGACAACTCGGTGGTGACGGTGCTGATGAACCGCACCGACAAGCCGGTAGAGCTCTTCCTGTGGACCGAGTTCTGGTCGCAGATTCCGGCCTTCGTGCTCGGTCCCAAAGGGCTCCCCAAGGGCGGAAGGGCGCTGCCTCTCAGCCTGCCGGCCCACTCGATCGTGACGGTTATCTGGTAGGCCGGCCCACGTAGCTCCCGTTGTTGCTGCCGATCAGGAAGTCGCCCTGCTCGTTGAGGGCCGCTCCCATGCCGCTCTCGGAGGTGCCCGGGCTGACCCTTCGGCCTTCGGCATCGGTCACCCAGCGATAGCTGCCAGCAGCGAGGTCGCCCACCACCGAGCCCATGTTGGTGCTGACCACGAACTGGCCCCTGTCGTTGATGGCTGCGCCCACGCCCGACTCGGAGGTGCCCGGGGCGATGGCCCGCCCGTGCTCGTCCTTGAGCCAGCGCCACGAAGCCGGACCGGCTTCGCCCACCAGGATGCCGTTATTGGTGCCCACCACGAACTGGCCGCTGGCATTGATGGCAGCGCCCACGCCCGATTCGGAGGTGCCCGGAGCGATGGGGCGGCCGCTCTCATCCTGGAGCCACTGCCAGCTGGCCGTGGCGGCGTCGCCTACCACGATGCCGTTGTTGGTGCCCACCACGAACTGACCCCGGTCGTTGAGGGCTGCCCCCACGCCCGAATCGGAGGTGCCCGGTGTAATGGGTCGCCCGCTCGCGTCCTTGAGCCACTGCCAATCAGCCGTGGCGGCCTTGCCCACCAGGATGCCATTGTTGGTGCCCACCACGAACTGGTTGCTCTCGTTGATGGCCGCGCCGGCCCCTGAGCCGGACGTGCCAGGCTCGATGCGCTGACCCCGGGCATCGGTCAGCCAGCGCCAGCTGGCCGTATCCGCCTGACCCACCACGATGCCACCGTTGGTAGCGGCCACGAAGCGGCCGCTCTCGTTGATGGCCGCTCCCGCGCCCGATTCGGAGGTTCCCGGGCTGATGGGCCGCCCTCCCTGGTCGGTCAGGAAACGAAACTGCCCGCTGTTGGCATCGCCCACCAGGATGCCGCCGTTGGTGGCCACCACGAACTGTCCGCGCTCGTTGATGGCCGAGCCAGCGCCCGAAGAGGAGGTGCCGGGCGCCACCACGCGTCCACTGCCATCGCGCAGGAAGTCGGCCTGCCCGGTGGCCGTGTTGCCCAGGAGAATGCCACTGTTGGTGGCCAGCACGAACTGGCCTTTCTGGTTGACGGCCGCCCCCACCCCCGACTCGGACGTGCCCGGGTTGAGCGCTTTCCCGGCCGCGTCCCGCACCGCCTGGAGCGCGAGCGAGGGACAGGCGACCTCGGTGCCGGGCTGATCGATGGAGACGCAGAGGGCCGGAGGCTCGCCCGGCGTGCAACCGGCCAGGCCGATGGCGCCCAGCGTTCCGAAAGCCAGGGCCGCTTTCCAATTGATGCGGGGTGCAGAGCTGTGCTCCGTGCCCAGGCTGACTCTGTCCAGCCGAGGGAGCTCAGGGGTGCCTGGAGGCAGGAAGGCCCGACTGCTGTTGGGCGGAGGCTTGCCGATCAGGTCGATCATAACGCTTTCCAGTTTGCCTGGCGGGCCTGAAAGAAGGCTGAAGGCTCAGGGCAAGCGGAACTCGAGCCAGCGCTGAGACTGGATTCGCCGCAAAGCGTCGATAGCCGTGCTCTGCTCGGCGTTGAAAGCCTGCTTGAGCGAAGCGGTCAGCCCGATCTGCTGGGCCGCGATCAAGATGTGCTCGTCCAGATCGAGCTGATCGAGCACCCTGAGGCGCCGCAGAGCATTGAGCAGTGAGGGCGGCCAGGACGCTTCGCCGGCGAACTTCTGGCTCACTGCCGCGGCCAGCCGGCCCTTGGCCAGCTTGAGGTGGTTGTAGTCGCTGTTTTGACTGCCCGAGAAGCCGGGCGGCATGGCCGGCCGCACCCGCTCGAGACTCGGGGCCGAGCAGCGAGGGGCCGGGACGATGAGAGCTAAGGCCTGGACTGTAAGACGACGTTCAAGCCGAGACCGCCCCTGGAATCTGCTCCACGTAAGCCTGAGAAAAGGCTGACAGCAGCCGGTCTACGCCATCGCTGGTGGTGTGGGTGAGATAAAGCTCCGACTCATCCAGAGCGTAGTCCACGTCCGGCCGCTCGATCTCCGATCCGCCGCGCTTGAGGGCGGCCATGGCGGCATACAGGCCGAACAGACGAGGCATGAGGTGCAGGGCCACCAGGTTGTCCAGAACAGGGCGCTTTTGGACCAGGAACTTGCGAAACAAGAGCGCCTGGTAATACTGGGCCAGCACCGCTCTGGCCCAATCCGGCAGGCGGGCGGCCAGCTGCTCCAGGGTGGCCAGGTTAGCCGTGACACCGGTATGGGGCAGCTCCACCTCCTCCCCCATCATGAAGTGCTCGGTCGCCGACTGGCGGGCCTTCTGGTCCTGCAGCTCGAGGGTGCAGAGGGTAGTGGCCAGGTAGAACTGCTCCTGGATGGAGAGCACCTCGTCTTTGGCCAGGAGCTCTGGCCGGGCCTGCTGGTAAGCGTCCTGAAGAAGCTCGAGGGGAACGGCCACCGGGGGAAGCCCGGCGGCCAGCTCGGAAAGCGTCCACATGGCCCGGGCAGCACTCCCCTCCTCGGCCATCAACTCCTCCATGCGCCGATACACCGGCCACTCCAGGGTGGCCTGGGTCACCGCGGTGATCCTCATCGGGGCAAAACCTGCCCCGGGGGGATGAAACAGCTTCAGCAGATCCTGGATATCGGGGCCGTGAACCGCCATCGGGCGGCCGTGATTCTGCTTGGCCGCCGTGCAGTAGT
>QWHO01000708.1 GCA_021404945.1 bacterium CPR1 | reverse complement strand
CGGCGATCAGAGTGTGCTCGGGGCCGAACTTGACGGTTGAGGTGTTGGCCACGGGATCGGGACTGTACTCGGCCTCGGGAGGCAGTGCCAGAGTCTGCACCCCTTTCCCCTCATCGGCGCAAACCACCTCGATCAGGTTTTTCTGGCGCACGGCCAGGAGTTGGCCGTCCTGGGAGGCAGCCCAGCTGAAACGACCCGGCTCGGGTGGCTGGTAGTGCCAGCGCTCTTCTCCCGAATCGGGATCGCGGGCCACCAGACCGTCCTGGGTCCTGGTGACCAGTAGCGGCTCGCCGCCCAGCAGGCGGGTATCCGAGTTGGCCGGCAGGTCCAGGGCGTGGCGGCCGTGCTGGATCTCCACCTCGGGGCCCTCCACCACAGGAGCCCGCGCGCCAAAGAGCTGGCGAATGTCGTTCTGGCTGACTGCCGTCTGGGGTCGGGTAGCGTTCAACATGGCAAGAAGGTACTCCAGGTCTCTGAAAGAACGCTTAAGAAGAGACCTGAAACACAGGTTTTTCCCTGCTACACTCAAGACATGCGACCAAGAAGCCGAGGCATCATTCTGATCATCGCGCTGATGTTCTGCGCCATCTTGCTCATCATGCTGACCGCTGCCATGGGCGCCTCTCGGGGCGGGTTGCTGGTCAGCCAGGGCCACCAGGCCCGAGTGGCAGCGCTCTACGTGGCCGAAGCTGCCGTAGCTCACGCACTGGCGCAACTTGACCTGAACCCCGACTGGAAAACGGGCTTCGCCAATGTGCCCATGGACGGAGGGAAGGGAAGCTACACCATCCAGTTTCATCCCACCGGAGTGGGAACGGTCGGCCCCGACGAATCGGTCAACAACATCTCGGGTGGAGCAGTCCTGAACGGCCCGCGCGGTACGGCCACGGTGGCGCAGGGTACCGCCGACCTGGTGATCTTGGCACGGGTGGGGGTGGTCACGCGCCGGGTCGAGGTGCTGGTGGCGCGGGGCACCAGCGGGCCTCTGGACGCTCCCCTGGTCGCCTCGCGCAAGATCGCCCTGCGCGGTGACATGAAGGTGGATGGGATCACTTCGCTATCGGATCCTCAGCCCTTTGCCGCGGGCCTGCACTCCAACGCCACCGTTGGCAGCGATCTGATCACCTGGGAGCCCCGCGATGCCGGTGACGCCGCCGAGGTGGCCGGGACGGTGAGCGTGGGGGCCTCTTCCGGCATCAACATGCCCGGCGCCACCCTGCTCGGCGCGCCGCCCACGAAGTTCAACGAGGCTCACCGTCCCCTGCCCAGCCTCGACATCCCGGCCTCGGTGGCCGGCAAGTCGGGCTCTCCGCCGCCCTCCATCGCTGCGGTAGGCACCTCCACGCTGGGAACGGGAACGCCTGAGGATTTTTATTCCGCCGGGCCCGTGAACGTGAACGGAGACCTTGTCCTGAACGGGGCCACGCTCTATGTCGAGGGAGATCTGACCGTGAATGGGTCCATCTCCGGAGACGGCAATCTCTATGTCAATGGACGCACCTCCCTGAGAGGGGATGCTCGACTGGTTCCCAATGACGACCGGAAGGTCACGGTCTACTCCAAGGGCAGCATCGAGTTGCTGGGGTTCGACGGGGATGCCTACCTGGACGCCCTGGCCGGCAGCGATCCCCAGTTCGCCATCTGGCACAGTGAGGCGAGAACCGCTCTCCAGGAATTGCAGGACATCTTTCGAGCCAATGGCCCCGGCTATCTGGCCGTCAACGAGTTCACTCCCGCCGGGGCGATCCGGGAAGGCTTCCAGGCCAAGCTGGGCAGCGACGTCACCTCCGCCGCCCCCCGAGGGGGCGGGGACAAGAACGTGCTGGGCAAAATGGCCACGCGCATCCTGACCCAGTCCGACCCGGGTCCAACCGGGCGCTTCCTGGCTCAAAAGCTGAACAACCTTTCGGACACCTATAAACTGGGGGCCGAAGGTGGGGGAGACGCGACTGTGGTGGCCGCTTTCAAAAGCGGCGGGGCGGTCAAGGGCCTGATGGACGGGGCCGGCGACATGGAGGACGCAGAAGCCATGAAGGGTGTCATGTCAGTTACTATGAGCGTGGACTACGATCACCTCGGCCAGAGCTACTTTCAGGGGGTTCTCTAC
>QWHO01000189.1 GCA_021404945.1 bacterium CPR1 | reverse complement strand
GCCTGGGTCGCGCCCGTGAGCTGCCAGCACCTGGAGCGTGACCAATCCCGCCACCGAGGAGCCGGTGGCCACCGTCGCCTGGGGAGGCCGCCAGGACTGCGAGCGCGCCATCGACGCCGCCGAGCGCGCCTTCCCGGCCTGGTCCGCGCGCACCGCCTATGATCGCGGCGCCCTCTTGAAGGCCGCAGCCGATCGCATCCGCGAGCGCGTCGAAGAGCTCGCCCCCCTCAGCGTCCGGGAGAGCGGCAAGCCCCTGGCCGAGGCTGCCGGCGAATGGAAGGTGGCCGCCGACCTCTTCGAGTGGTTTGCCGAGGAAGGCAAGCGCGCCTACGGCCGAACGATCCCGTGTCGCAACCCCCGCAAGCGCATGATGGTGCTCAAGCAGCCCATGGGCGTCATCGGCGTCATCACGGCCTGGAACTTCCCGGCTTACAATCCGGCCCGGGCCTGGTCGGCCGCCCTGGCCGCCGGCTGCACCGTGGTGGCGCGCCCCTCCGAGCTCACGCCCCAGACCGCCCTGGCCATGGCGGCCATCTTGCAAGAGAGCGGCCTGCCGCCGGGCGTGCTGAACCTGATTAACGGAGAAGCAGACCCCATCGCTCAAGCCATGCTCGACCACCAGGCCGTGCGCAAGATCAGCTTCACGGGAAGCACCCGGGTGGGGCGCCGCCTCATGGACGGGGCCTCGCGCACCTTCACTCGCCTGGCCCTGGAGCTGGGGGGCAACGCCCCCGTCTTGATCTTTCCCGATGTCGATCCCCGAGAGATGGCCAGGGTGGCCGTGGCGGCGCGCTTTCGCAATGCCGGCCAGGTGTGCGTGGCGCCCCAGCGCTTCATCGTGCATGAGAAGATCTACGACCGGTTGATCGAGCACCTGGCCGAGCACGCCAGGCAACTGAAGGTGGGCGACGGGATGGATCCAGCCACCCATGTCGGGCCCATGATCAATGCCCGCCAGCGCGACCGCGTGGAAGCCCTGGTGAGCGAGGCCCAGAGCCGGGGTGCTCAGGTGCTGGCCGGCGGCCGACGGCCGCCTGAGCGTTCCCGGGGCTACTTCTTCGAGCCCACCGTCCTGGCCGGTGTGCAAACCGACATGCCGGTGTACAGCGAGGAGATCTTCGGCCCCGTCCTTCCGGTCACGAGCTTTGCCGAGGTGGAGGAGGCGGTGCGACAGGCCAACGCAACGCCCTACGGGCTGGCCGCCTACGTGTGGACCAATGACCTGCCCACGGCCGTCAGGGCCTGTGAAGGCCTGGATTTCGGGATGGTGGGCGTCAACGAATGGTCGCCCCATTCCACCGAGGCACCCTTTGGAGGCCACAAGCACAGCGGCCTGGGATACGAGTCCGGACCGGAGGGGCTGCAGGAATACCTGGAGACCAAGCTGGTCAGCCTGGGTGGCCTGTAATCGAGACCTCACCTCCCGCAGAAGGCCTCAGGACGCGGAAAAAAGCGTCCATGCTGCAGCTGACCTTCATGATTTACGGCGCCGCCTGCGGCGGCGCTTTCGGCCTGGAGCAGATGGTGGGCAACGCCGGCCCCGGCCTGGCAATGCTGCTGCTGGCGGTGACCCCCTTTTTGTTCAGCATCCCCCTGTCCTTAGCCGTGAGCGAGCTGACCACCACCTTTCCCGTGGAAGGCGGGAACTACCGCTGGTCGCGCATGGCCTTCGGCGACTTCTGGGGTTTTCAAACCGGCTGGTGGGCCTGGATGAGCGGCGTGGTTACCTGTGGCTCGTTCGCCGTGCTGTTCGCCAACATCCTGGTGGGCGCGTTCTATGATCCCGTTCCGGACACCTGGGGAATCTACGCGCTGAAGTGGGTCGTCTGTCTGGCCCTCATCTGGTCGCTGTGCGCCCTCAACCTGCGCGGCATCGACGTGGTGGGCGACAGCTCGATCCTTCTCACCGTGCTCGTGCTGCTCCCCTTCGCCGCCATGTGCATCCTGGGCCTGGCGCAGTGGAGCTTCAATCCCTTCACGCCCTTTATCAGAGCCGACCAGACCCTGCTCGGCTTCGGCACCACCCTGGCCTCGGCCATCTGGCTCTATTCCGGCTATGAGAAACTGTCCCCCGTGGCCGAGGAAGTCGAGAACCCGCAAAAGGTTTTCCCGCCGGCGCTTTTCATTGCGGCCACCCTGGCCATGTTGAGCTACCTGCTGCCCACGCTCCTGGCGCTGGCTTCCCAGGGCCACTGGGAGCTGTGGACCGATTCTTACTTTCCCAAGGTGGCGGCACAGATGGGCGGCCCCTGGCTGGGGCTGTCCATGGTGGTGGGGGGATTGTTGTGCAACGTCTTGCTGCTCAACGTGACCATGATGTCGGTCTCGCGCGTCCCTTTGGCGCTGGCCGAGGACGGCCTTATTCCGCATTTCTTCACGAGGCTCCATCCCAGGTGGGGCACGCCCACCGCCTCCCTGTTCTTCCAGGCCAGCATCTTGAGCTTTCTCTGCCTCTTCAAGTTCACGCAGTTGCTGGTCATTTACTCGTGGTTCCAGATGACCTGCAATCTCATGATCTACGTCAACGTCTGGGCCCTGCGCCGCAGCCACGGCGACCTGCCGCGTCCCTTCAAAATTCCGCTCGGAGGCCCGGGGCTGGTCCTGGTCACCGCTCCCACCTGCGTGCTGGCGCTGCTGGCCATGGCCACGGCCGTGTTCGACGACGGCGTCTTCAGCTGGAAGATGGTGCTGACCGCGGCCGTGGCCATGCTTTCTGGCCCGCTTCTCTGTGCCCTGGGGCGGGCCGTGCGGCCCGATCAGAAGTGAGCGCCAGGACCTGCGGGACGAAAGGTGGAATTTCCCAGGATGCAGCTGAAGAGCTTCGACTTTGCGCCCGGAACCCGCCTGCTCTATTTTCTGGCCGTGGTGACGCTGGTGGTAGTGGGGGGATTGCTCATCGTGGTCGGAGTGGCCACCATGATGGAGCCTCCCATCAGCCGCGGTTATCGCGCCCGACAACAGCACACCCAGGCCGGCGTGGTCTGGGCCGTGATGGGGGTCGCCTTGATCGCAGGGGCCGCCGCCCCCTTTCGAGGCTGGCGCCGCAGCGGCCGCTCCCGGGTGGTGCTGACCGAGGAAGAGCTGATCTTCGAGGAGGCCGGCGGCGAGCGCCGGGTCCGCTGGCGCGACATCGGTGAGCTGAGCGAGGTGGGCACCAGCCTGGAGCTGGTTCTGCGCGACCGCCAGGGCAGCCTGTTCATCCCCCGCTCTTACGAGAGCTTCGACGAGCTGATCGAGGAGATCCGGACCCGGGCGCGCCTGCGTTCGGACTGGTGAGCCACCTCCAGCGTCCGAGCGTGTTTCAGGCTGGCGGAAAAAGCTGCCCCGCTCAAAGCCCCTCAGCAATGGCCTGTGAGCCTTCGGGCTCCCTCCGCCCCGAGGGAATTTTCGGCCTCGGGAGGCTTCCCGCTGTCTTTTGACCCCAGGGCCCTGCCGGCAACCCTGGCCCTCCTGGCCCTGCTCCTGGGCGCGTCTCTGGCCCAGGGAGCCGTCCAGCTTCCCGCCGGCTTTCGCTGCGAGCTCTTCGCCGAGGTGCCCGCAGCTCGCCACCTGAACGTAGATGCTCGCGGCACGGTCTGGGTGGGCACCACGGGCAGTGCCGTCTACGCCATTCCCGACGGCAACCGCGACTTCAAGGCCGACCGCGTCATCAAAGTGCTCGACGGCCTCAACGCCCCCCCCGCTGCTGGTGCGCACCCTGCCGAGCGAGCGCCACCACGGCTATCGCGTGCTGCGCTTTGGCCCCGACGGCCTGCTCTACGTCGCGCTGGGCGCTCCCACCAACGTCGGCGAGGTGCAGGACCCCCACGGCACCCTGGCTCGCCTGCGAAGCGATGGCCAGGGCTTCGAGATCCTGGCCCGGGGGATCCGCAACAGCATGGGCTTCGACTGGCACCCGGTCAGCGGCGAGCTCTACTTTACCGACAACGGGCGCGACATGCTCGGCGACGACCTGCCCCCCGAGGAGCTCAACCGGCTCAGCCGGGTGGGCCAGCACTTCGGGTTTCCCTACCGTTTCGGCAACAACCTCAAAGACCCCGAGTGGGGCGACCGGGCCCCCGCGGGGCTCACCTTCACTCCCGCGGTGGCCTTCATGGAGGCCCACGTGGCCCCGCTGGGGATGCGCTTCTACCGCGGCTCCATGTTCCCGGCCGCCTACCAGAACCAGGCCTTCATCGCCCAACACGGCTCCTGGAACCGCTCCACGCCGCTGGGCTACCGGGTGGTCACCGTGCAGGGCTCACGGGCCACCGTCTTTGCCCACGGCTGGCTGCAGGGTGGCAGCGTCTCCGGCCGGCCGGTCGATGTGCAAGAGCTGAGCGACGGCTCGCTGCTCGTCTCCGACGACCACGCCGGCAAGGTCTATCGCATCACCTATCGTCGCTGAGGTGCCCGCACCCTGAAGGCCCAGAAAGAGCCGCAGGCCCAGATCGATGGAGGCCAGCTCAGGCGCGGCCACGTGGGCAGTGGACAAACAGCGGATCCTGGGTCGATTTGGCGTTCTTGCAGCACACCCGGAGAAGGCGCGCTCTATCCCGCTCTCGAGGCTGGACCGTCGGGCCCGCGCAATCGCTCCTGGACTCTGATCGATGTCAGGGGCACCACCCCGACAAGGGGAAAGCGTTGCGTGCTCAGGACCAGCGGATCGCTGATCACGACGCAGGGGCGAGTGCCCCTTTGCTCCTGTCCCAGGGTCGGGTCAAGTCCGACCAGGACGACGGTTCCTCGCTCCACAGCGGCTTTGCTCCTTCCAGCCGTCCTCGCAGGTCCAGCGAACGGGCTGGAACTGCTCCATGTCCACCAGGTTTCTGTCCTCGGAGTCTGCGCTGGCAAGCCACTCCTCCAAACCCCGCTGCTCCATCTCGGTGGATTCTGGATGTGGATTCTCGAGAGATGCCAGCAAAAGCTCCTTCCTTCGCCGAGCCAGCTCTTGCACCACGGCTTCCTGGATGAACCGGCTTCGGTTGCGATCCTGACGGTCGATCTCTTGCAAGAGCTCGTCTGGCAACGTCACGGTCACTCGTGAGGAAGGCATGGTCTGATCATATTCTCGTGCCCGGAAGGGATCCCTGTCCCGTCGCCATTGGGGTCAGGCCGAGCGCTCCGCCGGCGAGCTTTCAGGCGACGCCGCCCACACGACCTTGTGCTCATCCACCGAGACGGGCCGGGGGTTCCTGAGCGCGGCAGCCCACGACCGAGCGCGCCAGGGCAAGCCGGTTGGCTTGCTCGACTGACCTGGGCGAGATGGACGGAGGGGTCTGGCCGGCCCACTTGCAGCTGATCTCGAGCGGCGGTTACAATGAAGCGGATGACCCTTGATTTGACAATGTCCCTGGAAGAGTTCCTGTCCCGGCCGGAAGTGAAGCCATACGAGGAGTACCTGCACCGGCGCGCAATCCAGAAAACCGTGCCGAGTTTTCCTCACAGTCTCACCCAGGCGGAGCTAGCCAGGCATCTGGGCAACTGGGCTGCGGAGAGGGGCGGGTTCGTGGTCACCGAGCAGCGTTGCCTGCTGAAGGTCGGTGCCGATACCCACGTCGTACTGCCCGACGTGGCCTTTTTCCCCCCCGGCGTGCTGCGGTCCATACCTCCGGGAGCCGTCGAGATCCCCCCCCTGCTTGCTGTCGAGGTGCTCTCTCCGGACGACGTATATGGCAGGATCCAGGACAAGGTGCTGCTCTACCTTGCGGCGGGAGTTGGTGTGGTCTGGGTAATTGACCCAATCGCGCGCAACGTGACGCTGTACCGCTCCACGGACCCCCCGAAGGTACTATCCGACATGCTCCAGGACTCCTCCCTGGAAGGGTTTACGCTCAACCTCCACACCCTCTTTGCAAAACTCGGCTGACGAGCGACTCAGCCTTGCGTGGGCGAGGCTGGGGCTGCGCTCCGGGCCCGGATCAGTGAAGTCGATCCCAGTAAAGTGGACTGAGCGGACTGGGTGGCAGGGTCTGGTGGACCCCCAGCAGATAGGCGGGGTCGTAGACGAAATTGGCGCCGTGGGCGGTGACGCGGATGGCCCCTCCGCCCCCGTCCCCGGGCTGCTGCGTGGCCGGATCTCCGCCATAGGCGATGATGGCACCGTGGATGTTGAGATTGCCCCAGGCGCCGACATCGGGTCCCTCATAGCCAAGCTGGGCCACGAAGTTGCCCCAGGTATACACGACGCCCTTGAGGTTGAAGCTCTCATACAAGAAGTTGCCGGGGCTGGCCGTGTTCGGCACCAGCGCGCTCAAGACGATATCCCCCTTGGCGTAGAGGTTGACGCCCTCGACGCCGTTCGGGTTGGCGGCCAGATCGGTGCGCGCTCCCACGATGCGGATCTCCCGCTCGGACGTGATCGAGCCGCCCTCTCCGAAGACTCCTGCGCCGATGCGCACGTTGCCGGCCGCGGAAAGGGTGGCCGACTGGCCGCTGGGAGGCTGGAAGTGGACCTCCAGGTCCTTCACCGTCAGGCTATCGGTGACAGCGCCTCCCAGGTCGATCTCTCCCTCCGGCTCCCCGCCCAACGGTGCAGCGCTGACCCAGGTATTGAAGTTCGCGATGTCGAGCGTGAAAGGACTGCTAGCGCCGTTGACCAGGGCCGCGGGCGGGTCCACGCTGTGGAAGCTCCCTCCGGAGAAGAGGTGTTGCAGGGCCAGGGCCTTATCGTTGTTCATGTTCAGGTTGCCGATGTCCCAGGTGATCGTGTTGCCGCTCCCGTCGTCGATGGACCCGGTCGTGCCAAGCGTCATGAGCAGCTGGTGAAAGGGGGCGCCGACGTTGAAGTCGTTCACTACAACATTGTAGTAGTTCGTCGCGCTGGCAGCGTCAGCCGGACGAGACCCCGGGAGCGCGGGAGCCGGGCCGCCGGCCGCCGCCGAGTCGGGCTCCTCCTGCGCTCCGCTGCGGGGGATCATGGCAAAGTCTGTGCTTCCAGCTCCGGTGGGCGCGATGGACAGATCGCCCGTGATGGTGACCCTGCGGGCCGCCAGGTCGATGGACAGCCCCGAAGGCAGCGCGCCCGGATCCACCAGGGCCCCTTCACTGCTCGGACTGCCTTCGATGAAGGTCACGTAATCGGAATAGTTCATGTCGTAGTAGTGCAGCGTGCCGTTATCCCACCAGACGTAGGTTCCGGCCGGCAGGGTGGGGTCGCTGGCGTCGGCCTTCTTGACGTCGCTCCAGGTGAGGTTGTAAAAGCCTGAGCCTGCGGCTTCCGTATTGACCGTGACCTGCCCGGCGTCGTAATTCGCATTGAGCGATCCGGGACCGCTCAGAACCTCTCCGCCATCGGACGCGTAGTTGGCCAGAGCGCTGCCGTCAGGGTTGGTGACGCTGACCGTGCCCTTGCTGCGAACCCGGGGAGTCTCCCCGCCGCTGGCTGAGGTCACGCTCATCACCCCGGTGACGTCCTGGAGCCGGGCCTCGATGTTGCTCCCCCCTGGGCCACGGCGTCCGCTCCCGGCAAGTTCTCGATTCGGTAGGTCGCCTCGAGCACCCGCGTGTGCACACTGCCAGCAGGCGGGGCATTGGGAGCGGCCCCGGTGTGGTCGCGCAGGCCGGGGCCGGTGCGACCTTCCACCAGCAGGGCGACCGAGTGGCCGGGAATGTTGGCGGGGCGGGGGCTGGCAGGCAGGACGGAGTAGGCGGGCCCGTCGGCTCGGGGTAGCCCGGCCGAGCCGCCGTTGACGAGGTTGTTGACGGAGACGAAGGGGTGCTGGATGGTCAGGGCCGGATCGGGAGTTCCGTCCGCATCTCCGTGCGCATCGTCTTGATAGTTGAAGCGCACTCGGAACTGGCTCACGCGTCCCTGATCGAGAAGGAGCCCGACAATGTTTCCATTGTCCTCTTCGACCACCAGCTCGGGCGTGTCCACCACGCGAGCGTTTCCATTGCCACGCCAGGCAGGGTTCTCGACCAGCCGGGCCAGACAGTACTGCAGGCCCGACTGGGCGGCCAGGTCGGCCGCCTCCAGGTCGGCCGCGTGCACCGCCGCGTGGGTGCCGCCCCGCCCGAGCATCAACCCCGCGCTCACGAACATCACCACCATGAGCGCGAAGATGAGGCTGGTAAGCAGGTAGATTCCGCGCCGTCTCAGATTCATAAGGGCCACCTCATCCTCAGTTTTGGGGAAAGACCGAGAGCAGTTTGCGAATCGTGAACGGATTGTCCGCCAGGGAGACCTGGCCTACCGCCAGCTCGCGGCGCGCAGCTGGAATGATCAGCGCGCGCAGGTCGAGCTCGACCTCATGGGATGATACCGCAGGGTCTGGAGCCCGGCGAAAAGACGCCAGCAGCAGGCTGTTGCCCCGCAGCTCGACGGACCTCACTCCCGGCTCGGTGGCCAGGCTCGAAAGGTCGTAGCCCTGCGGCCGGGTCAGGTAAGCGGTGACCGGGCCGGCTCCCAGGAGCGTCTCCTCGGTGGTCTCGTCGGCCGGTATCGTCGGAGGCCCCGAGTCGATCACTTTGCGCACCAGCACTTTGTGGGGACGGACATGGGCACTTTGTGGGGACGGACATGGGCTCCGTGCTCGCTCCGCTCTCAGGGCAGCTCGACGAACTGCAGGAAGTCCCCGTTGTAGAAGGCCATGAAGCGCCCGTTGGGCGAGACCCGGATGGCCCCCATCTTGACCTTCTGCAGGTTGGCCACCGGCTTGAGCTTCCAGCTGTCGTTCTCCCTGGCGTAAAGCACGTCCATCTTGGCCTGGGCCAGGTCGAGCTGGCACACCACCGCCGCGCGACCGTCGTCGGACAGGAAGGGGTATGCGAAATTGCCCCCTTTGCCCAGCTCCACCTGTTGGCCGCGGGCAGCGTCATAGAACATCGCGTGGCTGCCCGTGGTGCGGTGGATCGTGTAGCAGACCCGGTCCTGGGAGGCCCAGAAGGAGCTGAGCTTGTCTCCCTCGTCCACCACCCGCGGGGTCTGGCCGTCCCACCAGTAGAGCTGCGAGCGGGTGCCCTGGCGGGCGGCCAGGTAACCGCTGCGCGGCCCGGTGTAGTTGGAGGCGTAAAAACCGGGGATGTCCTTCTCCAGCTTCTGGATGTCCCCGCCGGGCGTGAAGGCGTCCTGGCCGGTGGCGCCGGCGTTCAGCGTGGCCAGCAGGTTGTCGCCCGAGAAGTCGTCTTTGTCATAGAAGTAGCCCATCGTGAGGATGTCGCCGCTGATGGGGCGCAGGTAGCTCGGGTTGCCGCGAAAGCCCGGCTGGCCGCGCTTGTGCTCCATGATGGGGGTGATGGGGCCACCGTCGAGCGGCACCCGCATGAAGGTGGCTCCTGTCAGGGTTGCGATCACTGCCGTCTTGTCGTCCGGGGTCAGGGCCAGGGCTTCGATGGAGGGCACGTTCACCTCGATGCTCTCCATCGAGCGCACCGCTCCCTCCACCCCGTAGGTCACCTTCCAGAGACGGTTGAGCTTGCCCTTGAGGCGCTCGCCGGGGGGAGTTTTCTCCTGAGCGATCAGGGTCAACCCGTCCGAGGTGAAGGCGACGGGGCGAAAAGTGTGCGTGTTGATGCCTTTCTCGCGCAGCTGGGAGGCGGTCAGCCGCACCCCGATGGGTTGAGCCAGAACCGGGAGCATCAGGCTGACGGCCAGCCCCAGCCAAAGGATCCGATATCGGAGCAACATCATCCTCCTGACGTTGAGCGCCTCAGGAATTAGTGCGGCGCCGCTCAACAGATTGTCCCCGGCTGCGCGAGGTCACCGCGCGAAACTGGACCCAGGCGACTTTGTCAGCCAGGGCCGGTTTCCTGGGAATCGACCGGCCGCCAGCTGAAGAACTTCTGCATCTCCTGGAAAACTTTGGGGTTGGAGTTGAGGTAGCCATGGTGGGTCAGTCCGTCCAGCACCACCGCCGTCTCGCCGGGGGGAGCCAGGTGGGCCACCGGCACCATCCCGTCGCCGGCTCCCACTTTGATCAGGCCCGGTTTGGGGGTCACCACGCCGCCCCCCCCCACGACCACGACCGCCTCCAGGTTGGCCTTCTGGCGCGACCAGTTGGCATTCAGCCGGGTCAGGTGGGGATTGCTGATGCCAAGGCCGTCATCCACCGCGAGCCAGGTCAGGGCCGGCAGAGCAGCCACCTTGAGCCCGCCCAGGTCGATCGCCCACTTGATGTCGCGCTCGAGAACCTGGCGCGACAGGTCGGCAAAGCGCGAGCCTCTGGCGGGCGAGCCCAGCAGCATCAGCCGTCCCACCTTCTCGCCACCCTCGTCGAGATACAACCTCGTGCCCAGGCCGCCCATGCTGTAGGCGTCCACGTCCAGCTTGCTCTCGCCGGTGATGGCCGTGATGGCCGCGAAATTTCGGGTCAGCTGAGCCTTCATGACGGGTGGGGGGTCGTGAGGATCGTTGAAGAGCACCTCGAAGACCCGAGCCTCTTTGCTGATGCTGGAGGCATCGCGGGGGCGCGTGCACTCGCGGTCAAAGTAGAACTGACCGTCCTTAATGAAGTGAATGGCGCCGCCGTTCAGGCCGCCTCTGGTGAGGTGACGGCCCAGCGCCTCGAAGCGCTCCAGGTTCGTGGTCCAGCCGGGCACCATCACGAAGGAGCGCTGCAGCTTGACCCGGGGCATGTCCTTGAGGGGATTCTCCTTCGCTTCGGCGGCCGCCACTCGAGCCCCGATCATCCTGTAGACGGTGCCAACGCCAGCGAACTCGCTGACCAGGAGCGCGTCGTCGATGACCGTTCCGAGCAGCTCGCGCCGCTTGAACGAGAGGACCGGGGGCAGAGTCACGGCCGAGATCTTCATGCCCGAGAGGATACTCCGCTGGCGCGTCGGGGTGGTGACGAGCTTGTGAACTTTGTGTTCCGCGGGAGTTCAGCCCCGGGCGCCGAACGGCCGCCCGTGGTTTCCTGGATGGACCAGGCCCGACAACTGGCCGAGCAGGGACGCGGGGGCACTCGCCCCAACCCCCTGGTAGGGGCGGTTCTGGTGCAAGGCAAGGAGGTGGTGGGCCGGGGCTGGCACGAGCGAGCCGGCGGTCCGCACGCCGAGGTGGTGGCCCTGCGGGAGGCCGGCGAGGCGGCCCGGGGAGCCACCCTCTACGTGACCCTGGAGCCCTGCAGCCACTATGGGCGCACCCCACCCTGCAGCCAGGCGCTCATGGCCGCCGGAGTGGCCCGGGTGGTGGTGGGAGCGCGCGATCCCAATCCCCGGGTAGACGGACTCACCGCCCTGCGCCAGGCGGGGATCGAGGTGGAGCTGCTCGACTGCCCCGACTGCGCCCGCCAGAACGAGGAGTTCTTCACCTGGGTGAAGACCGGCCGCGCTTTCGTGGTCATGAAGTATGCCATGTCGCTCGATGGCAAGATTGCCACCCGCACCGGCCACTCGCAATGGATCTCCGGCTCGGATTCACGTCAATGGGTGCATCGCCAGCGCAGTGAGCTGGCGGCCGTCATGGTGGGGAGCGGCACGGTGCTGCAGGACGACCCGCGGCTCACGGCCCGGCTGGAGGGAGCCAGCCAGCCGGCCCGGGTGGTGGTCGACCGCCGGGGGCGCTCCCCGCTGACCAGTCGGCTGTTCGAGCCGGGCGCCCGGCGCATCCTGGCCACCTCCGACCAGAGCCCGGCTTCCTGGCGCGCCGCTCTGGAGGAGCGCGGGGTCGAGGTCTGGCTCCATCACGACCTGGCTCAGCTGCTGCAGCACCTGGGTCAGGAGGGACTGACCGGCGTGCTGCTCGAAGGGGGCGGCACCCTGAACGCTTCGGCGGTTGCCGCCGGCCTGGTCGACAAGGTGGCCTGCTTCGTGGCTCCCCGCCTGCTGGGAGGCGAGCAAGCCCCCACCGGCCTGGAAGGCGAGGGGGTGGAGGAGGTCACCCGAGGTTGGGTGCTCGAGGACATGACCTGCCAGAGCCTGGGAACCGATCTGCTCGTGCAGGGATACCTTCAGCGACACTGGTTGGCGCCGTGACGCGGCCAGCGCCCGGGAGTCGAGCGGCTGGCGCAGCGCTCGCTTCAGCGCCACTGGCTGGAGCCGGAACGGGGCCTGCCGCTTCGGCGCCACGGGCTCTCGTCGCAACGGGGCCAGCTGTGTCAGCGCCACTGGCTGGCCCGGCGCAGCCATGAAGCGTGAGCTAGCCCTGGCCTGGCTGCAAAGGCCCCTGGACTTTCTGCTCGAGGCCGCCGCCGAGCTGCGGCCCGGCCGCCGGCTCACCTACTCGCGCAAAGTCTTCTTGCCGGTCACCAATTTGTGCCGCGATCGCTGCTCCTACTGCACCTTCCGCAAGAGCTCGCGCGACCCCAGGGCCCACACCATGGCGCCCGAGGAGATCCGCTCCCAGAGCCGACGGGCCCGCCAGGCCGGCTGCAAGGAAGCCCTGATGTGCCTGGGAGACCGCCCCGAAACGGCCTATCCCAGCTACGCCCGCCTGCTCGACAGCTACGGCGCTGCCTCCACCGCGGCCTACGTCGAGCAGGCCTGCCGCCTGGCCCTGGAGGAGGGCTTGCTGCCCCACACCAACGCCGGAGTGCTGACCAGGGAGGAGATGCAGCTCTTGCAGCCGGTCAACGTCAGCCTGGGGCTCATGCTCGAGAACGTCTCCGAGCGCCTCTGCCAGCCCGGCGGGCCCCACGCCTCGGCCAGCGACAAGCGTCCCCGGGTGCGCCTGGGCATGCTGCGCGAGGCGGGCGAGCTGGGCATCCCCTTCACCACCGGCCTTCTGATCGGCATCGGCGAGACCGCCGAGGAGCGGGTGGACACCTTGCTTGCCATCCGCGAGCTGAGCGAAGAGTTCGGCCACATCCAGGAGACCATCGTGCAGCCTTTCCGCTCCAAGAGCGACACCCCCATGGCCGCCGCCGGCGAGCCCGACGACGAACAGTTGGCCCGCACCGTGGCCCTGGCCCGGCTCATTCTGGGCCCCCGGGCCAACCTGCAGGCTCCCCCGAACCTGAGCCCCGCCGGCCACCGCCTGCTGATCCGCTCAGGCCTCAACGACTGGGGCGGCATCTCCCCGCTAACCCGCGACTTCATCAATCCCGAGGCTCCCTGGCCCCACCTGGCCGAGCTGGCCCGCACCTGCGAGCAGGAGGGCTTCACCCTGGCCGAGCGCCTGGCCGTCTACCCCGAGCACTTCGAGCAGGTGCACCCCGATCTGCGCGAGCGCGTGCAGCGAGCCCAGCAGGGCCTGCCCGACCGAGAGCCGGTGCTGGCGTGAACCAGGCCCTCAAGAAAGCCCTCGACGGCCGTGAGCTCACCCCCGAGGAGGTCCTGCCCCTGGCCTCGGCTCGGGGCGCCGACCTGCATGACCTTGTGCGGGTGGCCGACGCGCTGCGCGAGCGCCACTGCGGCCCGGTGGTCACCTACGTCATCAACCGCAACATCAACTTCACCAACGTGTGCATCAAGAAGTGCGCCTTCTGCGCCTTTAGCCGCGACCATCGCACCGAGGAGGGCTACTTCCTGCCTCGCGAGGAGATCATGCGGCGGGTGGAGGAGGCCGTCTCGCTGGGGGCCACTGAGGTCTGCCTGCAGGCGGGCCTTTCTCCCAAACTGGAGGGCGACTTCTATGTCCAGCTCACCCGCGGGGTGAAAGAGCGCTTCCCGAGACTCCACCTGCACGCCTTCTCCCCTGAGGAGGTGCTCTATGGGGCGGTGCGCTCGCGCTCGAGCGTGCGCGACTATCTCTGCGAGCTCAAGGCCGCCGGGCTGGACACCCTGCCGGGCACCTCGGCCGAGATTCTCGATCAGCCGATGCGCGAGCGCATCGCTCCGGGTCGGATCACTGTCGAGCAATGGGTGGAGGTGATCAAGACCGCCCACGAGCTGGGCCTGCGCACCACCTCCACCATGATGTACGGTCACCTGGAAGAGCCCCGTCACTGGGTGGCCCACCTCGAGCTGTTGCGCTCGATCCAGCGCGAAACGGGCGGTTTTACCGAGTTCGTGCCCCTCAGCTTCGTGCACCAGGAGGCCCCCATGGTCCGCCTGCTCGAGGGCGTGCGGGCCGGGGCCACCGGAGCGGAGGTGTTGCGCCTGCACGCCCTGGCCCGCCTCTATCTCGGCCCCACCTTCCGCAACATCCAGGCCTCCTGGGTCAAGGAAGGCCCGCGCCTGGCCCAGGTCTTGCTGCAGGCCGGCTGCAACGATCTGGGCGGCACCCTCATCAACGAGAGCATCTCCACCTCGGCCGGAGCTTCCTTCGGCCAGCTCGTGCCCCCCCGCGAGCTGCGCCGCCTGATCGAGGACCTGGGCCGCATCCCCGCCCAGCGCACCACCACCTACTCGCTTCTGGAGGGGGGCGAGACCCCTCTCGACCAGGTGGGCGACCCCGAGCAGCGGTTCGGAAGCTACCGCCAGCTGGTTTCCTCCTCTCAGCATCGCTTCGTGCATCCTTCTCGCCGAGCCTGACATGTGAGCCGGCATACAGCCAGCTTTCCCCGGCCGGGGTAGAATGGCCTCGGGGACAACCCAGACTCAAAGGAGATAGCACCGATGCCGACGATGACGATGCCGCAGTCGCACACGTGGCGACACTCCATCCACACGGCCGAGCGTCTGCTCCGGGATTCGAATAAGCAGCTCAGCTTCCTGATGCGTACTCGCAAGCCCCTGGAGCTGGCCATCAAGCCGAATGGCAAGCTGGCCAGGTTCCAACGCGAAGCCCTGGATCTCTTCCAAATGCTCTACTGGTACCAGCGCGGCGAGTGCCGTGGGCCCAGCTATCACACGCTGATCCTCGCCACCGCAGCTTTTTATTACCTCTCTTGTGCTCGCGACGTGCGCGACTTCTGGCGTCGACCCGAATCGGTCGAGGCGGTTTTCGATCACGTCTTGCGGGAGATTGAGCTTGATTTGCGCGACTTCCAGGCCTGGAGACAAAAACAGGGCCTGTAAGGCCAGGCGCGAGAGACGACAGGTGACGCCCGCCGATTTGGACCCGGCGGGCGTTTTTCTTCCTCGAAGAGAAGCCTCCGAGAGGATGCGGGCGACCGGCAGGCGAACAACGAGGCGTGGAACCTGTTGGTCCGGAGAAAACTTCTCCCAAGGTCGTTCAGCTGCACCCCTTCCGTCGGGCCCAGAGCTTTGACAGCCACTA
>QWHO01000188.1 GCA_021404945.1 bacterium CPR1 | reverse complement strand
AAGAGTCCTCAGAGCAATGACCCTCACTGCTCCCAGGATACCATGTTCCCAGAACGGGAGCAAGGTTTGACCACGTCAGCCGGCTCGCTTTCGCCGCTCTTTCTTGGTGGCAAAAAAACGCACCAGGGTGGGCACCACCGAGTCGGCGGCGGAGAATTCGGCGTAGTCCACTCCGCTGCCCTCGAAGAGGCGCTTGAAGCCTGCCCGTCGGTCGGCGGCGGCCTGCTTGTAGCCTTTGCGGAACTCGCTCGAAGAGCTGTTGAGCACCACTAATTCGCCCGTCTCCAGGTCGCGCAGCCGCAGGCGACCCAGGGCCGGCATCTCCTGCTCGCGCGGGTCGTAGAGCCGGAAAGCGTTAAGATCGTGGCGCTGCTCGGTGAGCCGCAGGGCTTTCTCGAAGCCCGGCCCCAGAAAATCCGAGATCAAGAACACCAGGGCACGCCGCTTATGAATGCGGTTGAGGTGGTTGAGGGCCGCGGTCAGGTCGGTGCTGTGCCCGGTGGGGGCCGGCTCGAGGATCTCGCGAATCAGGCGCAGGGCGTGGCGCTTGCCTTTGCGGGGCGGGATGTAGCGCTCCACCCGGTCGGTGAAGAGCAAGAGGCCCACCTTGTCGCTCGAGCGCAGGGCTGACAGGGCCAGCAGAGCGGCCAGCTCCGAGGCCTTTTCCCGTTTGGTCTCCTGGTCCGAGCCGAAGTCCAGCGAGCGACTCGCATCCACCATCAGCATCACGGTCAGCTCGCGCTCCTCCTCGAAGCGCTTGACGAAGGGACGCCCGCTGCGGGCGGTGACGTTCCAGTCGATGCTGCGCACGTCATCGCCGGGCTGGTACTCGCGCACCTCGGAGAACTCCATCCCCTGGCCCTTGAACAGGCTTTCGTACTTGCCTGCGAAGACCTCCTCCACCAGCTTCGAGGTGGTGATCTCGATGCGGCGGATTTTCTTGTGGAGGTCCTCCTTCACGGCACGGGAACCCCGTCGAACAGCATGCGCAGCAGGGCTTCCGAGCTCAGGTCCTCGGCTTCGGCCTCGTAGCTAGGAGCCACCCGGTGGCGCAGCACGTCGTAGCCGATGGTCTTGACATCGTCTGGCGTGACGTAGGAGCGTCCGCGCAAGAAGGCATAGGCACGCGAGGCCTGGGCCAGGCAGAGGCTGGCTCGGGGAGAGGCTCCGTAGGCGATCAAAGGTCTGAGCTTGGCCAGCTTCGCCTTTTCGGGGTCGCGGGTGGCGAAGACCAGGTCGAGAATGTAGCCCTTGACCTTCTCGTCGAGGTAGATCTGGGGAACCAGGCTGCGCAGTCGCATCAAGTCCTGGGCTTGTACCACCGCAGAGGCACTGGGGGTCTCGCCCCGGGTCATGCGGTCGATGATCAGGCCCTCCTCCTCGCGGGTGGGGTAATCCACCCGGACTTTGAGCATGAAGCGATCCACCTGGGCCTCGGGCAGATTGTAGGTTCCCTCTTGCTCGATCGGGTTCTGGGTGGCCATGACCAGGAAGGGCTCGGGCAGGGCAAAGGTCTGATCGCCCACGGTCACCTGGCGTTCCTGCATGGCCTCGAGCAGAGCGCTCTGCACTTTGGCCGGAGCTCGGTTGATCTCGTCGGCCAGCAGCAAATTGGCAAAGACTGGACCCTGCTTGACGGTGAACTGGCCGCTCTGGGGGTTGAAGATGGTGGTGCCCACCACATCTGCCGGCAAGAGGTCGGGGGTGAACTGGATGCGCGAGAAGCGAGCCGAGAGGGTCTGGGCCAGCGTGCGGAAGGTCAGCGTCTTGGCCAGGCCCGGCACGCCTTCGAGCAGGATGTGACCGTCAGCGAGCAAGCCCACCAGCACGCGCTCGATGACGGCCGATTGGCCCACGATCACCTTTCCGATCTCATTTTGCAGTGCTTTAAAGTGATGGCTCTCGCGCTCGATCTGGTCTTTCAATGCGCTCAAATCGGTAGTCAACAAGCTCTGGCCTCCTGTTTCTCGCTCGCAGCCGGGGGCCGCGCGCAGGGCGGGTTCGCCCGGAGAAGACCGCTGGCCTTCCCGGGGTCGGTTCAATCGAGCTCGTTCTTCGTGGGGAGGTGGAAGAATCAAGCTCGAATTTGAGGACGCGCTCGGCCGGGCCAAAGTTCCCGGGGTGGTTGAATTGGCTCCAGCCCGGTGCTAACATGACGGGAGCTCTATGGCACGTCTCCCATACCTGCTGGCCATCCCGAGCGGCGGTACCACAATCCCCCGTGAGTTGGCACCACGCGTTGCGCTGACATCTGAACAACTGTTCTTTGAGATTGAAGCGGGCGCGCGGGAGATTTTCTCTCTGGGAGAAGGGGTGCAGGGTCGAGTTGAAGCCGAAGTGGCCCGGGCGGTCATCGATCTCGATCGTGATCCTCGACAGCGCCCTCCCGAGTTCCCGGATGGGGTGATCAAGAGCAAGTCCAGCCTCGGACATGAGGTCTGGACCGGGAGCGGATTTCCTACCCCCGAGGAGATGGAGCGACTCGTCGACCGGCACCACCGTCCCTTTCATGAGGTGCTCGAGCGCTCGGCCAGCCGTGGCGGGGTGAGGCTCGGGCTCGACTGTCGAGTGCTCGTGCCCATGACGGCGCGCGATCAGGATCAGGCGATATTTACCCTCAGCAACCAGGGGGACGCGGCCGGCAAGGGCGAAGAGGCCACCTGTCCGGCCGAAACCTTGAAGTTCCTGGAAGGCTGCTTGCTGGAGGAGTTTTCCGAGGTCGAGCGCTCGCCGTCGACGCCACTGGTGCGCCTCAATGGCGCGATGGAGGGCGGCTATCTGCTCCGCCGACACGGACGCGGTCGCACTCCGTGGCTCCAGTTGGCGCTCAACCCGAGGCTCTTTTTGACCACGGAGGTGACCCCCGAGGCGGTGCCCGAGGTCGACCGGGAGGTGATCGCGAGCCTGCGTGCCCGCCTGGTGCGGGTGCTGACTCGCTTCGCCGAGCTTCTTCCCTGAAGGAGGCCCGGTTCTATGGCATCGCTCAGGCAGACGGTCGGTCTTCAGATTCGCCGCGTCCGGATGGACAACGCCATGACCCAGCAGGCTTTCGCCCGCCGCATCGGGGTCAACGCCTCCTACATCGGACCCCTCGAAAAGGGCCAGAAAGCCCCCAGCATCGCCACCCTGGAGAAGATCTCGCAGGAGTTCTCGGTGCCATTGTTCTCCTTCTTCGTGGACGAGCACATCGAAAATCAGGCCTTCAGCGACCGAATTCGAGCCCTGGTGGGGTCGCGACCAGCCGACGAGCAGGATTTCTTGCTCAAGACCCTGGAGGAAATGGTCAAGCTGTTGCGCAAGAGGCCTCGCAAGTCACAGCCGCGCACGGGGGCGGCTCAGGAGGCGGTGCGACGTTGATGGTCGACCAGTTTGAAACGGTCATCGGGCTCGAGGTGCATGTAGAGCTGGCCACCGAGAGCAAGCTGTTTTGTGCCTGTCCCAACCAGTTCGGAGCCCCTCCCAACACCCAGGTTTGCCCGGTCTGTCTCGGCCTGCCGGGAACCCTCCCGGTGGTCAATCGACGCGCGGTCGAGATGCTGGTCCTGGCCGGCCGGGCCACCGGCTGCGCCATCGCCGAGTTCAGCAAGTTCGACCGCAAGAACTACTTTTATCCCGACATGCCCAAGAATTACCAGATCTCGCAGTATGACCTGCCGCTGGCTTCGGGTGGGCACATCGACCTGGAAGGCAAGCGCGTCGGCATCACCCGCATCCATCTCGAGGAGGATACCGGCAAGTCCACCCACATGGGCGCTTCCGGGCGCCTGGGCGGATCCGACTTCACCCTGGTCGACTACAACCGGGCCGGGGTGCCCCTGCTCGAGATTGTCAGCGAGCCCGACATGCGCTCGCCCGACGAGGCCCACGACTACATGGTGGCCCTGCGCGACATCCTGCGCTGGATCGGGGTGAGCGACTGCAAGATGGAGCAGGGCTCGCTGCGTTGCGATGCCAACGTCTCCATCCGGCCGCCGGGCAGCGAGAAGCTCGAGACCCGCACCGAGATCAAGAACATGAACTCTTTCAAGTCGGTGCGAGCCGCCATCGCCTCCGAGGTCGAGCGGCAGACAGCCATCCGCCGCGAGGGCGGCCGGATCATTCAGGAGACGCGGGGCTGGGACGAGGCCCGCGGGGTCACCATCTCCATGCGGAGCAAGGAGGAGGCCCAGGACTACCGCTACTTCCCCGATCCCGATCTCCTGCCGCTGACCATTCCCAGAGAGCGCATCGCCGAGGTGGATCGCTCCCTGCCCGAGTTGCCGGCGGCTCGCGCCCGGCGCTATCAACAGAGCTTCGGCCTGTCAGGAGGGGAGGCCGGTCTGCTGGTGCAGAGCCTTGCCCTGTCTGAGTTTTTTGAGCAGACCCTGGCCCGGGGCGCGGACCCAAAGGCGGCCTGCAACTGGCTCAACAACGAGGTGGCCCGCCTGGCAGGCGAGGCCGGGCATGGGGTGGAGGAGAGCAAGCTCACGCCGACCGCTCTGGCCGAGGTCATCGCCCAGGTGAGTGGTGGCACGGTCTCCAACCGGGGCGGGCGCACCATGGTCGAGCATCTCTTCAAGCAGGGCGGCGATCCGGCCGCTCTGGTGCGGGAGCTGGGCCTGGCTCAGGTTTCCGACCGGGACGGCTTGCTGGTGGAGGTTCGGGCCGTGATCGACGAGCAGCCCACGGCCGTGAGCGAGTACCGCTCCGGCAAGGAGAAGGCCCTCAACAGTCTGGTCGGCCAGGTGATGAAGCGCACCAGAGGCAAGGCCAATCCCGAGTTGGTGAAACAGCTCCTGCTGGAGGCCCTGGGTTAGATGGAGCGTCAACTGCACGAGATTCCTCTGGAGGAAGCACTCGATCGCTGGTTTTCTGAGCTCGAGTTCGCGGGCGCGCTCGAGCGCATGGAGGTGGAGGAGATTCCCACCGTGCAGGCGGTGGGGCGGGTGACCGCAGCCCCGGTTGTGGCCCAGATCTCCTCGCCTCACTTCTACCAGGCTGCTACCGACGGCCTGGCGGTGCGCTCCACGGCCACCTTCGCCGCCACCCGCGAGTCGCCGGTCAAGCTGAAGCTCGGCCCCGAGGGCGTGTTCGTGGACAATGGCTCGGCCCTGCCCGATGGCTTCGATGCGGTGGTGCCGATGCACGAGATCCGCCTCGTCTCCACCGAGGTGGTGCAGGTCGACCGCCCCTCGGCTCCCTGGCGCAACGTGCGCCCCACCGGGGAAGACCTGGCTGCCCGCGAGGTCATCTTGCCGCGCGACCACCGCGTCGGGCCCCTGGAGCTGGGGGCCATGTTGGCGGGCGGAGTGAGCCTGGTCAAGGTCTATCGCCAGCCCCGGGTGGCTATTTTGCCGCTTGGCTCGCACCTGGTGGCGGCCGGCGCGACACCCGGAGTGGGCCAGATGATCGACTCCAACAGCCCCATTCTGGCCGCCCTGGTGGCCGAGCTGGGGGCTCTTCCCCGGCGTCTGCCGGTTGTGGCGGAGCGGACAGAGGAGGTGCGCGAGGCGCTTCTGATGGCCCTGGTCGACCACGACCTGGTGATCGTGGTAGCCGGTCCATCCTATGGCACGGCTCTGGTGGCGCACCTGTTGAGCGAGGTGGGCGAGTGCATCCTGAACGGGGTGGCCCTGAAGCCGGGCCACTCGCTGGCCACCGGGCGGGTGCAGGGCAAACCGGTGCTGGGCCTGCCTTTCTATCCAGTCAGCACTTTTTTGACCTACAAGCTCTTTGCCCGCCCCGTGCTCGAGCGCAAGATGGCGATCCCGGTCAGCTCTCCGATGAGCGAGCCGGCCGAGCTGGCGGTTTCGATTTGCTCTCCGGCCGGGGTGGAAGAGCTCTTGCGTGTGAAGCTGGGCATCGTGGGAGGTCGGACCGTGGCGGTTCCCATCTCGCGCGGCGCGGCGCTCTTGATGTCGTTGGTGCGGGCCGACGGGCTGGTGCAGGTGAGCGCCCACACCGAGGAGCTGGCGGCCGGGACGCCGGTCCAGGTGCAGCGCCTGACGCCGGTGCGCCCGACCGAGGGAAACATCATCTTGCTGGGCACCCACGACATCACCTACGAGGTGATCAACGGCCAGCTCATGCGCAATCACCCCGAGCTGACCCTCTTCACGGCCGCCACCGGGGGAAAGCGCGGGTTGGATGCGCTCAAGCGGGGCCTGTGTCACCTCGCGGCCATGCATATGTTCGACGAGGATGAGGGGGAATACAACATTCCCCAGGTGCGCCGGGCCGATTTCCCGGTCATACTCGTCAATTTGTTCTCGCGCGATATGGGTCTGGTGGTCGCCAGCGGAAACCCAAAAAAGATTCAGGGCCTGGCCGATCTCACCCGGCCTGAGGTCTCGTTCATCAACCGTCAGCTCGGCTCGGGAACCCGCATGCTGATGGAATACCATCTGCGCCAGCTCAAGCTCGATACCGGCAAGATCCGCGGCTTTGCTCAGGAGGCCTACACCCACATGTCGGCTGCCGCCGCCGTCTCGAGCGGGGCGGCCGATGCCGGCCTGGGCATCCCGGCCACAGCCAAGGCGTCCCGACTCGATTTCGTGCCCTGCTTCACCGAGCGTCTCGACCTGGCCATCCCGAAAAGGTTCTTCAACCTGTTCGCCATCCAGGGGCTCTTGCAGGTGATCCGCTCGACCAACTTCAATACGACTTCCGCCAGGCCGGCACGGTGCTCTGGGAGAGCCCGTGAGCGAGCTCTCCCACCTCGACGAGCGGGGCCGGGCCCGCATGGTGGAGGTGGGACAAAAGACCGAGACCGCTCGCCAGGCCCGGGCCGAGGCCACCGTGCGCCTGGCCGAGGAGACCTTTGCCATGCTGGGTCGCGCTCCCAAGGGGGACGTGCTGGCAACGGCGCGCCTGGCTGGAATCATGGCCGCCAAGAAGACCAGCGAGCTGATCCCGCTCTGCCACCCGCTGGCCCTCACCGGTGTGGAGCTGGAGCTCGAGCCGATCCCTCCGGACCGCATCCTGATCACTGCCACAGTGCGTTGCACGGGACGCACGGGGGTGGAGATGGAGGCTCTGACGGCGGTCTCGGTGGCGGCCCTGACGGTCTACGACATGCTCAAAGCGGCTCAGAAGGACATCGAGATCGGTCCTATCCGGTTGCTGGAGAAGAGCGGGGGCAAGAGCGGCCTGTGGACGCGCTGAGCGACTGCCTGCTCGATTTGGAGCTTCTCGAGCGGCGTACCGGGGCTCAATTGGCGGTTCTGACCGAGCACTGTCAGCCCGGCCCTGAGACAGCCGCTGCGCTGGGCCACATCTCCTCTCGTCTGGGCAATCTGGCCGCCGACCTGGGCCGGCTGGCCGCAGAGGCTGGATTGGCCGCGGCCCGGCTGGGTCAGATCGAGTCCTGACAAAAAACCAGGCCTGACAACCCTTCGTTCGTTGAGCCTGATCTCTGCGCGTCCTCAGCTCCCCGTTCCTCGCACAGCCGGAAAACCGGGTTTTCGGCTTCGCTCCCAGACCAATGTCCTCGCACTTTGGTCTTGCCCTTGAGCACACTCTGACGAACGCGCCGGAACGCAGCTCCGGTGCGTTGTAAAGTGCAAGACCAAAGGCCTTGCACTTTAGAAGAGCACGTCGCAGCGTGCCCAGCACTCGTGGGCCAGCTCGCGGTGGCGGCGAGAGCGCTCGGGCTGGTCGCCCTCGTAGAAGCTGCTCAAGGTCATGTGCGTGTTCCCCTGCTCGTAAGTGTGACCCAGGCCCACCAGCAGATCCAGAGCCTCGAGATAATCCCGCCGGGCCTTTTCGCGTTCTCCCGCTTGGAAGAGCAGATCTCCCTGAGTGCGCCTCAAGACGGCTTCCAGGCCGGGGACCAGGCCGGCCAGCTCCCAGCGAGCCCGGGCCAGCAAGCGACCTGCCTGCCCGCGCAGAGCCGGGTTCCGGCTGCTCAGCTCCACCAGGGCACGAACTTCCAGGACGCGAGCTTCCCGCTTCCAGACCGGGATCTCGTGCCGACTGCAGTAGCGGTAGCATTCTTGAGCCAGCTCCAGGGCCTGCTCCGACCGGCCCTGGAAGAGCGCTTGCAAGGCCCGGGTGAACATTGTCGAGGCTTCGGCAAAGGGAAACCCACTGGTTCGTTCGGCGTTCTCGGCCAGGAGCTCATCGAGCTCGGCGAATCGGCGTTGGAGAGCCAGGATGGTGCCCAGATTGATGGTGCTGAGGGCGAGATCGATCGGGTTGCCGGTCTCGCGCGCGGCAGCCTGGGCCCGCAGCGAGTGCTCCCGAGCGTTGCGCAGGTCACCAAAGAAGCGATAGTGCATGTAGACGATCGAGTGGACGGGGGCCAGCCCGTGCACGTCCCCGAGACGGGTGCTCAACTCCAATCCCTCCAGAGAAAGCCGCAGCCCGTCCCGGGCATCCCCGAAGTGGAAGAGCAGAAAGGCTGTTTCTCGGAAGTAGGCGGCTTTCTGCAGACTGTGCGGCTCTTCTCGATAGAGGGAGACGCTTCGAAGCAAGAGCCGACGCGAGTGCGGGAGAGTGGCCCGAGGAAGAGTCAGGTTCAGGATGTAGGCGGTGGTGAGGCTGGCCTGGTGCGAGTCTGCCCGCGAGCCAGGCCTGTGCAGGAGCTTTCGCTGGAGGACGCCGATCGCCAGGGTATCCTTCTTCCAACCGGGGGAGCGCAGGTAAAAGAGGACTCGCGTCAGATGCTCCAGGATGCGGGCCACCTCATCCGGGCAGAGCGGATCCCGGGCCAGCCCCAGCAGAAAGCCTGTCCAGCTGCGCGACGGGAGGGGCCAGCCGGCCACGGCCAGGGCCTGGCTCAGGACCCTGGAGGCCAGGGTCAGCTCACCCATGCGCTGACAGCAGGTCCCCAGCTTGCGCATCAGTCTCAGCCGGGTTTTTCGGTTCGGGGCGCCCTCCACCAGCCGTTCAAAGCTCTGGCGTGCCTGAGCTGGCCGGCCCGAGCCTTCCAGCGCTTCGGCCCGCCGTTCCTCAAGCTCGGCAGAGCTGAGCACCTGGTCGGGCTCGGGCAGCTCCGAGCACAGCTGCAAGAGCTCCAGGGCGTCGCGATAGGCGAACACCGCGATGGCAGCTTCGGCGGCCCGCACCAGCTGCTCGGCCGCCAGGCGGCCCTGGCCGGCCATGCGGTGGTGGTGGGCCAGACGGGCCGGCTCGGCTCGACCGCTCAGTGCCAGTGCCGCCCGCCTGTGGAGCTCGGCGGGGGCTTTCTCGCTGAAGATCTCCCAGAGGGGGCGATTGCAGAACCGATACTCCAGGTTCTCGGCCAGGATGCGACCGCGGGTCAGCCGCTCGAGGCACTCGAGCAGTTGCTCGGCCGGGAGCAGCGCGGCCTGTTGCAAGGAATCGAACTCAAAGCTCATTCCCAGCACGGCCGCCTGGCGGGCGATCTCAAGATCCTGAGGCTCGAGCGCCTCCAGTCGGCGTTGCAGTGCCTGACGCACCGTGACCGAGAGACTGCCCGGTCTGAGGCTGCCGCTTTCCAGGCTCCAGCCCGTCGGGGTCAGCCGCAAGCGTCCCTCGCTCACGAACGTGCGCAGCAGCTCCACCAGGAACAGGGGGTTGCCCTCGGTTTCCTGGTGCAGAGCCTGGACGGTGTCATCGGCCAGACCCGCATAGCCCAGCATCGAGCGGGCCAGGACCGCTGTTTGCTCCGGGTTGAGAGGCTCGAGAAAGACCCTCTTTGCGCCCCTCAGCCCGGGAGGGGGCTCTCCTTGCAAGCTGGCGATCAGCAGGAGTCCGCCCACTTCATGGCCGAGCAGGTAACCCAGGAATTCCACGCTGGCCGGGTCGGCCCGGTGCAGGTCCTCGAGTATCAGGACCAGTCCCCGTGCTCCTGCCTGGGTCGAGAGCAGCTGGCGCATGCCTTCGAACAGGCGAAATCGCAACACCGGGTCGTCAGCGCTCTGGTTGGTGGAGCCGAGCTCGGGCAGCACCGCTGCCAGCATCGGTCGAAACGGCTCGAGGCGCGATGGGAGGGCGGTCCGGCGCAGAAAGGGAAGCCAGAGCGAGTAGGGTGTCTCCCCGGCCTGCGAGGCCAGAACCGGCCGGGTTGGCTGACGAAGGCAGGCGGCCGCTTCCTCGAGAAAGCGCGACTTGCCCACGCCGCTGGCCCCTTCCACCAGCACCAGCCCTGATGGGAATTCCGTCAGCGCAGCCAGCTCTGCCTCTCGCCCCACGAATCTCGGAGTGAGCAGGTTGAGCTCCGGAGATTCGGGCTGCCGCTCGGGGGAGGCCCCGCCGACGGCCGCCCAGGCGTGCAACAGCTCGCCTGCGCTCTGGTAGCGATCGGCCGGCTCCCTGGCCAGCAATTTCAAGACCAGACGGTCCAGGGCGTCGCCAACTCCTGGCGGGGGCGGCTCCTCGTGGAGGATGGCGCACACCAGCGCCATGAGGTCGGGGTGGTCGAAAGGCAGGCGCCCGGTCAGGGTCTCGTAGAGTAGAACCCCCAGCGCATACAGGTCGGCCCGAAAGTCGAGCTCGCCCCCACGAATCTGCTCGGGAGCCATGTAGTGCACCGTACCCACCAGCGTTCCCGGCTCGGTCACCGCCCCGCTCTTCAGATCGCGCGGCCGGGCCAGCCCGAAGTCGAGCAGCCGGGGCTGGCCCGAGTCCTCGACCAGGATGTTTTCCGGCTTGAGATCACGGTGCAGCACTCCGTGGCGGTGGATGTACTGGATAGCCTCCAGCAAGCGGTTGAAAACGCCTTGCACGGTCGCCATCCAGTCGCTCTGCCCTCGCCGGGCGTTAAAATACTCGCGCAGTGTCAGGCCGTCGACCAGCTCCATTGTGAAATAGGGCTGGCCCTGAAAGTTGCCCTGCTCGTAGACCTTGACCAGGCCCGGATGATTCAGCCGGCCGGCCAGGGCAAACTCGCGCTGAAAGCGCAGTCGGTCGTGCAGGGTGGAGCCCACGGCCGGACGCAGCACCTTGAGCGCGACCACCAGGCCCTGGCGTCGGGCTCGATAGACCCAACCCATGCCACCCTGGCCGAGCGGCTCGAGGATTTCGTAGCCGTCGATGACGGCCGGGTGGTCGGCGACTACCAACCCTGGAACAGGGGCGCCACCGCCGTCTCCAGCAGGATGCTTTGCTGGCCGTTGCGGTCGGTCCAGGTCTCTTCCACCCGAATCATGGCGGCCACCTTCGGGCCCGAGCCGATGGGAGTCACGTTGGCCGAGGCCTGCCCGAGCACCTGGGGCTGGGCCTTGGCGCCCCCGCTCAGCGCGATCGGGTTGTAGTAGGCCGCGAACGGGATGTAGCCCGAGTTGTAGTAAGGCATAAACGGCTTGTAGGCCGAGTCATAGTAAGGGGTCAGGCCGTTCTCTGGCTTGACCAGCTTGAACCCACCATCGGTGGGGTCTGGCAAGATCAACGACATGGTGCCGTCCTTGGGATCCATGCTCATCAGCGTGCTGGTGTTCTGGGCCTCGGCCGCCAGTCCACCTCCGGCCACCGCCTGCTTCTGGCGCTCGCTGGCGATCTGCTCGGCCATCTTGGTGCGGGCAGCCTCCTGATGAAGCATGCGCGTCTCGAGCTTATAGCCGCTGTGAATCAAGCGCGTGTGCAGGCTGACATAAGCGAACAGGGCAATGCTGATGAAGAGAAGCGCAATCATGCACTCGGCCAGGGTAAAGCCGCCTCGAGGATGCCGCCTCATGCAGAAAGAGTTCGCCGGCCCGGCTCCGAATGCCCTCTCATGGAGAAAACCGTTCTGGTCGTGGAGGACGAAGAGGGCATTCGCGAGATTCTGGAGATGAATCTCACCCGCGAAGGCTACTGAGTGGTCACCTCCGAGACCGGAGGGAAGGCCGTGGATGAGGTCAAGAAGCGCGAGCCCGATCTGATCCTGCTCGACCTGGGGCTTCCCGACATCGACGGCTTCGAGGTGTGCCGGCGCATCCGGGCTTTCTCGGAAGTGCCCGTGGTGATGGTGACGGCTCGTGAGGACGACGTGGACAAGATCGTCGGCCTCGAGACCGGGGCCGACGACTACGTGGTCAAGCCCTTCAATCCGAAAGAGCTGATGGCCCGGGTCAAGGCCATCCTGCGCCGGGCCCGGGCTCCCACCCGCACCGAGCGCACCGTGTTCAGTTATCGCGAGCTGACGGTGGACGTGCTCAAGCGGAAGGTATTCCTTAAGGACAAGCCGGTCGAACTGACTCCCCGCGAATATGATCTCTTGACTTTCCTGATCTCTCATCCGGGTGAGATCTACAGTCGTCAGGACATCCTGACCGAGGTCTGGGGCTCGGACCACCTCGATGCCCGCTCGGTCGACGTGCACGTGCGCTACCTGCGCGAGAAGCTCGGGCCGGTCGCCTCCGTGTATGTGCGCACCGTGTGGGGCAAGGGCTACCGGTTCGGCGACGAGTGAGGCTGCTCAACACCATCCGCTCGCGGCTGGTCTTGACCTATCTGCTCCTGGTCTCGCTCTCGCTCGGCATCAGCGCCGGGTTCATGCTTCGATGGATGCAGTCGTCCCTCGAGCGTCGCGCCGAGAGCCAGCTCATCTCGCAGAGCCGCGTTCTGGCTCATTTCATGAACATGTACACCCAGCATCCCGACGACCTGTCCGAATCGGCCCGCTGGGTGATGCATCGTTTTCCTCGCCTGACCCGGGCCCGCATCCGCATCGCCGATCAGCAGGGGACGATCCTGGGCGACTCGCTGGAGCGGCTCGCCGAGCCCATGGCGCCGGAGGCGCTGAAGGCGCTGGAAGGTCAGCCCATCACCTGGTTCTCCACCGAGGACGGGGTGCGCGTGGCCCACGCCAGCACTCCCATCGAGTTGCAGTACCCCACCGTGCAGCGGGTGGGGGTGGTGGACGTGGCCTCCAATCTGAGCGAGTTGGATGACACCTATCGAGAGTTGAAGGATCAGCTGCTGACGGCTCTGGGCCTGGCCCTGCTGGGCTCGGTGCTGGCCGCCATGCTGCTGGCGGCAACGCTGACTCGTCCACTGGAGCGCATTCGCCAGACCGCCGCCCGCATCGCCGAGGGGCAGCTCGAGGAGCGGGTCGAGCCCTCGGGAACGCTGGAGCTGAGCCAGCTGGGCGCCACCATCAACCATATGGCGGGCCAGCTCTCCCGCCAACTGGGCGAGCTGCTGGCCGAGCGCAACAAGATCAGCACCTTGCTGGCCTCGATTCCGGACGGCGTGGTGGCGGTGGACGCGGCCGGCACCATGACCTATCTCAACGCGGCCGCCCAGGCCGCCCTGCGGCTCGACCGCTGGGAGGGCCAACCGCTGCCCGAGGCGCTGGCCTTTCCTCCCGAGCCCCAGGCTCACGAGGCTCATCTGCAAGAGCGCATCTACCGGGCTCTGGTGGTTCCCTTCCGAGATGAAGGGGGACAGATCGGCCGCCTGCTGCTGCTGCGCGACATCACCGACGTGCGGCGCCTGGAGGAGATGCGCAACCTCTTTCTCAGCTCGGTCAGCCATGAGTTGCGTACTCCGCTGACGATCATCAAGGGCTTTGCCGCGACCCTGCTCGAGAGCTGCGAGGACGAGTCGCTCAAGAAGCCCCTGACCCGCATCGATACCGAGGCCGACCGCCTCACCCGCCTGGTGCAGGATTTGCTCGAGCTGACCCGCTTGCGCAGTCTCAGCCTGTCGATGGACCTTGCACCCATGGTGCCGGAGGAAGTGGTCGAGGACGTGGTCGACCTGCTGCGCCCCCAGGCAGAGCGCAGCGAGGTCACCCTGAGCTTTCAGCCCCACTCCGAGGCTCGCTCCATGAGCCTGGACCGCGACCGGCTCAAGCAGGTCGTCATCAACCTGGTGGACAACGCCTTGAAGTTCACCCCCAGCGGGGGCAAAGTGACGGTCCGCACCTCAGTGGAATCTGGCCGCTGGCGCCTGGAGGTGGAGGACACCGGGCCAGGCATCCCCGAGGAAGACCTGCCTCTGCTCTTTGACCACTTCTTCCGCAGCAAGGATACCAAGCTTCGCACAATCAAGGGCACCGGGCTTGGCCTGGCTATCGTCAAGGAGATTGTGGAGCGCCACGGCGGTGCGGTGGAGGCGAGCAGCGTCGTGGGCCAGGGAACTTGCCTGTGCGTGGTATTGCCTGCCGCACCGTGACAAGTAGCGCGGGAGCAACTGCAAGCAATGGTCCCTACCAGTAGGGACAGGCCAGATCGTAGGTAGGATTTTGCATGCTTGAGTAGATGGTCTTCCACTCGGAGGCCCGTTCCTTGATGAACCAGGTGGTGCGGCTGACCTCGTCGTTGAGCCGATACTGCTCGGTGCGCAGGCCGTCGATCTCCCGGGTGCGGTCGGCCATTTTGTACTCCAGGTCGCGCACCGCGTAGTCGATGGCCCGGATACGCTCGAGCACCGGATAGAGCTTGTCATTGATGCCGTTGAGCACTTCGCCCCAGCCGTAGGCTCCGGGTGGAGGCGGGTAGCCGTAGCGGTCATTTTCCTTGGCCACGTTGCGGTCGCCTTCCATCCGGTTCTTCTCCGATACCAGGCCGGAGCGCTCGCTCTGCAGGCGGCTCTTCTCATACTCGAGCTGAGAGCGCTCGTTCTCCTTGCGCCAGATCTCGTTGGGGATCTGCTGCAGGCGGTTCTGTCCCTCGCGCTGCTTCCACTCCACGTTGGCGATCTCGTTGCGGATGTCGTTGATGCGTCGGCGCCGTGCGTCGTCCTCCTGGGGATTGGCATCGGGACGCCAGTTGTAGTCCCAGCTGCCGGTGGCCGAGGTGGGCTTGCCGGAGAGGTTGGTCGTGCGTCCGCCGATGCTGACGCGATCTTGCATGAAGGCAGCATTCCCGAGGCTCAGCTGCTCGGCTCGGGGGGCGGGATGGTCGCCCGAGAAATGATATCCTGAAGGGTTGATCAGCATGTCTTTATGTTCCTTGTGTCTTCATTGTCTCGCAAATTTTCGATCAAGACTAGCCATGAATTGGGTCGTTTCGGTTACCAATATGTGAATATCTGGACAGAGGGAACCGCTGTCCAGGACAAGAACGGGGGGAGCTTATGGCCAGAACCACGCCCGCCCCTGCATCTGGCCCGTTTCAGAGCTATCACCTGAGCGGTGCCTTCGACGAGATGTTCACCGCGCCAGGAAAGCCCCGGTCGCAGTATCGCCCGCTCTATAAGCGCATTCTCGAGCTCAGCCCCGATGAGATGCGCCGCCGTCAGCAAGCGGCTGACCTGTCCTTTCTCCACCAGGGCATCACCTTCACCGTCTACGGTCGCGAGGAGGGCACCGAGAAGATCTTCCCCTACGATCTGCTGCCTCGCATCATCACGGCGGCTGAATGGGAGCACCTCGAGCGCGGACTTACCCAGAGACTGGTCGCCCTCAACTTGTTTCTGGACGACATTTACCACAAAGGCGTCATTTTGAAGGACAAGGTCATTCCGCGCGACCTGGTCTACAGCTGCAAGCACTATCGCAAGGAGATGCGCGGCGTGGATGTACCTCGCCAGGTCTACGTCTCGGTGGCCGGGACCGACCTGGTGCGGCTGGCCGATGGCACGTTCGCGGTGCTGGAGGACAATCTACGCGTCCCCAGCGGGGTCAGCTACATGCTGGCCAATCGTCAGGTAATGAAGTGGGCTTTCCCGGTACTGTTTCGCAACTTCGGGGTGCGTCCTATCGATCACTATGGCCAGGTCTTGCTCAGTACCCTGCGGGCTCTGGCCCCCCAGAGAGACCGAGAGCCCACCATCGTGCTGCTGACCCCCGGGGTCTACAACTCGGCCTACTTTGAGCACACCTTCCTGGCCCGCCAGATGGGCATCCAGCTGGTGGAAGGCCGCGACCTGCTGGTGCACGACGGCGTGGTCTCCATGCGGACGGTGGGAGGGCTGCGCCGGGTGGACGTGATCTATCGCCGGGTGGACGACGATTTCCTCGACCCGCTGGCCTTTCGACCCGACTCGGCTCTGGGCGTGCCTGGCCTGTTCAACGCCTATCGAGCCGGCAACGTGAACCTCTCCAACGCCATCGGCACCGGTGTAGCCGACGACAAGGCCGTCTACGCTTACGTGCCGGCCATCATTGGCTACTATCTCAAAGAAGAGCCGATTCTGCCCAATGTGGAGACCTATCTTTTGACCGACGACTCGCAGCGCCAGCACGTGCTCGATCGGCTTGACCAGCTGGTGGTCAAGGCGGTAGGTGAGTCGGGCGGCTATGACATGCTGATCGGGCCCCACTCCTGCGAGCGCGAGAGAGAGGAGTTCCGCCGCCGGATCGAGGCCAGGCCGCGCAATTACATCGCTCAGCCCACCCTTGACCTGTCGCGCGCTCCATGTTTCATCGATGGGGTGGTGGAGCCACGCCACGTGGACCTGCGGCCCTACATACTGTATGGCGAGCAAGTCAACATCGTGCCCGGCGGACTGACCCGCGTGGCCCTTCGCCGAGGATCGCTGGTGGTCAATTCGTCGCAGGGGGGCGGCAGCAAGGATACCTGGGTGCTCTGCGAATGACGATGTTGAGCCGGGTGGCCGATCACCTGTACTGGATGAGCCGTTATCTCGAAAGGTCCGAGCACACCGCCCGCATGATCGACGTCTTCTATAACCTGGTGCTCGAGCAGGCCCCCGAATCGGCTGCGCGCCACTGGGACAAACTGCTGACCTCGCTCGAGTTCGGCTCCACCTTCGCTGAGCTGGAGAAGAGCGGTCTGGATTCCCACCAGCTGACCCAGACACTGACCTTCGACGCCGACAACCCCAGCTCGATCTACTCCTGCATCCGGGCGGCCCGCGACAATGCCCGCAACGTGCGCGAGCTGATCAGCTCGGAGATGTGGAGCGAGCTCAACCGACTCTACCTTGGTGTCACTGAGGCTCGGCGCGATGAGGAGATCGGGGCTCATCCCCACGACTTCTACCAGACCGTCAAAGAGGGAGCCCAGCTCTTCCAGGGCATCACCGACTCCACAACCTACCGGGGGCCGGGCTGGAGCTTCATCCAGCTGGGCCGCTTCGTGGAGCGAGCCCGCTCGCTGGCGGTGCTCTTGGAGGCTCACTTCAAGCAGGCCAGGAGCGAGGAATACCTTGATCTGGTGGCCCTGCTCAAGTGCTGCACTGCCTTTGAAGCCTTCTGCAAAGTCTACAGCCCGGAGCTACAAAGAGCTCGTATCGTGCAGTTTTTGCTGCTCAATTCCGAGTTTCCCCACTCGGTGCGCTTTGCGGTGGATCGCATCGACCGATCGCTTCAGCGCATCAGCGAGAACGCCCCCCAGGCCAACAGCACCCGGCTCCTGCGCCTGACAGGGCGGCTGGTGGCCTCGCTTCGCTACGGCACCCTGGAGGAGATCCTGGCCGCCGGCCTGCCCGGCTTCCTGGAGGAGATCCGCCGCCAGCTTGCCGACATCCACGACGCCGTCTACGCCACCTACATCGCCTACCCCATCGAGCAAGCCCTCGAGCCCCTCCACGCAGGAGAGTTCTGGTGAGCTTGCGCTACGTGGTGCGCCACGTGACCCGCTTTGTCTACTCGGCGCCGGTACGCGAGACGCTGATGGAGGTCCGCATGCAGCCACGCTCGGAAGATCGGCAAATCTGCCTGAGCTTCGAGCTGGCCGTGGAGCCCACCGCGCAGGTGCAATCCTTTCGCGACTACCAGGGCAACGTCGTGCACCACTTCGACATCCCCCGCCCCATTTGCGAGCTGAGCATCACTGCCCTGTCGAGATTGCAGGTGCAGGAGCCCGAGCCCCCTCCCAGCGCGCTCTCGACCAGTGTCTGGGATGAGCTTGATCGAGCCCTGGAGGAAGGCGAGCATTTTGACTTCCTCAGCCCCACCGCCCGCACCTGCGCCAGCGACGAGGCGCTGGAAGGTTTGCGTCGCGAGCTGGGAGCCTTCCGACGCGACGATCCCCTGACGGTGCTGCGAGAGTTGAACCAGGGTCTCCACGAGCATCTTCGCTACGCTCCCCACTCCACCGCCGTGGAGACGGCGCTGGATGAGGTGCTGGCGGCCCGAGCAGGGGTATGCCAGGACTTTGCCCATCTCTTCCTGGCCCTGGCCCGTCAGTTGGGAATTCCGGCCCGCTATGTCTCGGGCTACCTCTACCACCGCGACGACACCAGTGTGCCCGACGCTTCCCATGCATGGGTGG
>QWHO01000187.1 GCA_021404945.1 bacterium CPR1 | reverse complement strand
CGCGCAGGCAATCGAGCAAGGCTGCCAGCAGCTCGGTCCAGGCCGGGGCCAGGCTCTGGCGCGCTCGTCGGGGCAGCTCGCCCAGGAAGCCTTCCGGAGGGCCGAGGAGGTCCAGGCCCGGATAAGTGATCTCGGCCCACCCGATGGTCTCGAGGTTGTTGAACCTCCGCCGGTTGGGAGCCGCCAGCTCGTTACCGAGCCGCATCTCGGCCTGCAGCCTGACCCGAGCGTGATTGGCGGCCCAGACCCGCTGGCTCCACTCCTTCCACTGGTGGCGCTCGCCACCCTCGAAGTCGAGCAGCTGCTCGAGCAGCTTATGCTCTCCCAGCTTGCGCCCCCAGTCCGCGATGGTGCCGCCCTGCTCCAGGGCCAGCAACTCCGCCTCGACCCGGCCCATGTCGGCGCGAATCTCGCGGGCCAGGGTCTCCGGAAGCTCGGGGGTGAGCTTCTTCTGCAGGTCGGCCAGCTGCGCGCGCCGGTAGGCGATGACGGCCGGGTCGGCTCCGCCGCCTTCGCGAAGCAGGTCCACCAGGGCCGCGCGAACGACCTGCTGCTCGTGCTGCACCCGAAGACGCGGACCCAGCCGCGCGGCCTCGGCCCGGCTGTCGCTGAAGGCCAGGAGCCGCCTGCCTTCCGCGGGGAGGATGTGGGGAGGGTGCTCGCCGACGAGAGGGGGAACTCCCGCCAGCAGGGTCTCGGCCACGATGGACTGGAAGAAGCCGCCCGGAGTGGCCACGGCGCGAAAAGCGTCCAGCTCATCCCCGCAGTTGGGGCACTCCTCCACGAGGGTCAGCTCCGTTCCCATCCCGGGCCCGACAGGACGCCCCTTCAGCGCGTCGAGATGGTAGGGGGTGCCCTGGCGGCCGGCCTGACAGAGAACCAGCTCGGCGGCGCGCGGCTTGAAGCCCCTGGGCTGGTGCGCCACGACTTTCCCTCCGGAGCGGTCCGCCGCCAGAGCCGCCTCACCGCAGTTGGAGCAGCGCAGCAGGCTGAGCACGAGATGTCCGCAGTGCTCGCAGACGTCACGGTTGCCATCCTGCACGCATCCGAAGGGTGGCCAGCGCACACCGGAGCAGCCCGCGCTCAAACAGACCGAGAGCCCGCTGGCAGGCCTCACCATGAGGTGCAGCCGATGGGGAATCAGGGGCAGCTCTTTGAGGTGAAGGCGAGCCGCGGAGCCGAGGGACAGGAGGCGTAAGGCGACCTCCTGACCCCGAGCATCGTCCTGGCCGAGCAGCGCGTGGGAGAGTTGGGGGACGGTCTGGAATCGCCGGCCGCGCAGGAGCTGATCGAGCCGCTGCATGACGGGCGCATGCCGCAGGCAGCCGTAGAGGAAGCCGGCCACCTGTCCCTGGCAGTCGCGCAGGCTTTGCTGCACGGTTTCCTCCTCCACCAGGGTGGCCAGGAGCGGGGCCAGTTGTCGGCATTCCCGCTCGTCCACGACCAGCTCTTCCTCCTGGCGGTCCTGGCGGGCCAGCAGTCGGATGGTGGTGGCTCGCAGGCTGAGCTCGTCACGGTCGGCGTCCAGAAACGAGTCTGCGCTCGGCTCGACCCGGGGAGCACGGGGCGCCGGCCAGTCAGGCTCGGCCGGGACACCCCTCAGGAGCTTGACCAGCCAGCGAGGCTTCGAAAAGAGCACGGAGGTAAACTCGAGCAATTCCTCGTCCGCGCCCGTTCCGATGGTGGCGGAGGTCGCCAGGTGCAGGACGTCCTCTGCGCGCTTGCCGCAACGCTCGAGCGTTCGCCGCAGGAGCAAGGTCAGCTCGGCCGCCAGAGTACCGGTGTAGAGATGGGCCTCATCCAGGACCACGACCTGCAGGTCGCTCCCGAAGAAGACCCGGTCCTGAGGCCGGGCCAGCATGTATTCGAGCATGGAGTAGTTCGTGATCAAGATGTTCGGAACGCTCAGACGTTCCGCGGGGTCATCGATCTTCTTTCCTTTGTGCGTCTCCAGGCCGCGGGCCTGGCGCCGGGTTCGACAGCGCGACTCATCCCATTCGGGCACTCCCATCCTTCCCGCGTGGGCCCAGTCCTCCGGGGTGTCGGAGGTAAAGTGCGCAAAGCGCACATGCTTTTGTCCCGCCAGCCAGTTGGTGAGGCGATCCACCTGATCGTTCACCAGGGCATTCATCGGATACAGGATGAGCGCCTGGACCCCTCCGAACGGCTGGCGGGGCGCGTCCTCGATGGCCTGCAACATCGGAAACAGAAAAGCTTCAGTCTTTCCTCCGCCCGTTCCCGCGGTCACGATCACCGCGGGCCGGGCCCCGGTCTGGTTTGAGGCCCGCAGGCTTTCCTCCTGATGGGAATACAGCTTCTGGCCCGGAGGGAAGATGCCGCGACGGCCCAGGTGCTCGGCCAATCGGAGCGGGAACTCGCCCTCCCGAGCCAGCCCTCCGAGGTCATGCTCACTCAGTTTGTGGGGGACGGTCCCTTCGATCCACAAGTCGGACACGAGGCCGCCCCGCTCCGGCCTGTCCGCCCACAGGCTTAGAGCCAGGCGACGGAGCTCCGGGTCCCTCAGGAACCCGTCGCTCTCCGTGAACGCGAGCACCCTCGCGCGCAGCAGGCGGGAGAGGTCCAGTGCTTGCAGTCGTGCCATCCAGCCTTCCTCCAGTCAGTAATTGCACGGCCATCCAGCGGCGATACGCCGGCCGGCTGCAGGCCAGCTCGATATTCTGGAGCTGGCGAGCATCGGGCTGTTTGTCGGACAAGAACAGATCCCGGACCTTCTCCCCGAGGAGCCGCGCGAACCGATCGTCCACCCTCATCTCGTTCACCGCTTGGCGCAGCCAGAGGTCGGCCTGCCGGGCCAACTGCCCGAAATGTTCGGCCTCGGCCAGCTCGAGGAGCACCCCTTCGCGATCTACCCCGGCCTTGCGCACCACGCGATAGAGAAAGAAGGGACTGACGTCCAGCAGGGGCTGGCAGCCGACCCGGCTCAACAACTCCCGGCAGGACTCGGCCGGGGGTGCCCAGCCCCGGACCAGCTCACCCACCGCCTGAAGCCAGGCAGGGGAGAGGTCCCTCAGGGGGAGATTCTCATGGCCGGTCGCCTTGAGCCAGGCGGTCAGGGTCTCGACCGGGTGAGCGCGAACGAGCTCGCGAGCCGACTCTTTCCAACGCTCGTCCTGAAGCGGAAAGCCGAACCACCGGAGCCAGGGGGCGGCGGACGCGGGCAGGGGGTCGTCCGCGCTCAGGGGCTCCCACCACGCGCCCCGGCACTCGCCGGCGATGCTCAACCCGACCGCCTTCATCGGCGCCCCGTCCGGGGGAACGCTCCCTTCCCAGACCGGGCCTTCGCACACCTCGAGGTCGGAGGCCGGAAGCCGGTGAACCTCCTGCCCCCACCAGAGAAGGGTATGCTCGGGCCCGCCCTCGAGGTGCTTGTGGAAATGGAGCTCGAACGTCTCGTCCTTCCGGTGCATCGCGCGCACCCGGCCCTGGTTGACCAGGCTGGAGACGAGGCGGGTCCCGGGGTGGGACGCGTTGTAGGGACCGCGCGTCAGGGTGAGAGGCGCGCCATAGCCCTCCAGGCCCTCCAGGCTCTGGAAACCGGCACGAGGACGATGGGCCAGCAGCGCACCCTCCAGCACGGCATGCTCGCCGGGCGGGTCGGAGCCGGTATAAAAGCGCAGCACCCCCTCGCGCAACTGGCGGACGGTCAGGCTCTCCTGACCTCGGAGAAGCGACCAGCAGCCCCCCTCATGAAGCGTGACTCCCGTCACCGGCAGGTCCACCGCTCGTCGCAATCGGACGCTCCGGCTCTGATAACGCAAGCTCAGAAACACGGGGAGGCGGGCGCTCGTCAGCTCGGCGCCGACCTGGACGACGCCCTGAAAACCGAGATTCTGAGGAACAAGTTTCAAAGGGCGCTGTCCGGCCCGGCATGAGCGCAGGGTGCACCCCTCGGGGAGCCCGGCCACCCACAGGGTGACCTCGCCGGGAAGAACGCAGTCCCCTTGCGGGGCGACGGTCACCTGCTGGGCCCAGGCGGGGTCTCGCTCCGCCACCGAAGCGGCAACCGGGTCTCCGTCCTGGAGCAGTTGCTGCTCGCGGGTCCAGCCAGCGCCCAGCCGCCAGAGCTGACAGCCGTTGGGCAGCGGGAACCTCTCGTCGGCTCCCGCCGCCAGCTCAATGCCCTCCGACGTCAGAACCGCGAGCGCCCGGCCAGTCGGTCGCTCCTCGCGGCGCCCGGTCTCGAGGCTGAAGTAGAGAGCCGGGCTCTCCTGATCCCACAGGGAGATGACCTCGGTACGGGTTTCCTCGCTGTCGTAGCCGACCAGCGTCAGGTTGGCCTCGGAGAGGGTGGGACGAAGCTCGATCTCCTCCGGTTGGGCCCGATAGCCCTCGGGCAGCCGATACAGGCAGGCGGCCGAACGCCCGTCCAGGAGCACCTCGTAGCCCGACTCCTCCAGGTCGGGAAGATTCTCCGCCAGCGGCAACAGAAAGCGCGGGCTCCGGCCTTCCGGCCAGTCGAGCCGCACCCAGGCCTGGCCGGCCGAGACCTGTCCCTCCGGGCTCTCCGCTCGGGCTCGACGGGCCTGGAGGAGAATCGACTCGTGCCAGTCCGGCAGGACGAAGGAGCTGGCCCGCAAGACCTCGGTCAACTGCTTGTGGCGCACGGGATCCGGCCGGGTATGGTAGGCGCTGAGCGCGGACCAGAGGTTCCGGAACTCTGCGGAGTTGTCGCGCAGATACTGAACGGCGACCGTGTTCTGAGTGCCGGAGTTCAGCCAGCTGGGCAACTGGCTGATCCCCTGACGGGTAAAGCCGAATTGCAGGAACAGGCACTTGTACCAGGCCTGTCCTTCCTGGCCGAAGACCTGCCTGAGCCCGAATGTCTGCGCCGCTTCCTCGAGCAACCAGCGCAGCAGCTGCGTCGGGCCCTTCTGGGAGAAGAGGACGGTCTGGGCCTCCTCCGAGAAGCAGCGCATGACGACTCCCCAGGCGTCCCCTTCGCGTGCGTCTCGACGAGCGACCTCAGAGGCCAGGGTCCAGAACACCAAGCCGAGAACCTCGCGCGCGCGACAGGACTGGCCCTCGAGAGTCAGCCAGTTTCCTTCGGACCATCGTTCGATTCGGCTGCGATTCAGCAGGCGCGCCCAGAGACGCAACATCATGGAATCGCCCTGGCTCAGGCGCAGCTGGCAGAGGGAGAAGGGCCACTCTAGAATGCCCATCGCTCGAATCAGTGCGACCTCCCGCAGGAGTCGAGCCGCGAACTGGCTGAGGTCGGTTCCGGCGTGCAGGCCTTCAAACAGGCGCGGCGGATCGGTAGCCTCCGCAAGCACCTGTCGCCTGGGGGCGGGTGCCTCGGCCACTCGATCGGCCGTGGAGCCTACGCGTGACAGCAGGTCGAGAACTCGAGCATCTCCCTGCTCCTCGGCAAGCTGGCTCAGGATTCGGATGGCGTCGGCCGGCAGCTTGCCTTCGGAGGCCTCGAGCTGCTCCAGGTGATCCGGCAGGACGACCCAGGCAGCGGTGGCGGCCTGGCGCCAGCCTCGATCTCCCCACTCCCTCAGACCGAGCCAGCGATGGTGCCCGAAGGGATACTCGATCACTTCCTCGTGCTCGCGAAGGACCGCGTCGAGCCCGACCAGGTTGGTGACCTGGAAGTCGAGCCGCAGGCGGTCGCGCAGGTAGCGCACCGTGATCGGCCGCTCCTCGCTGGACAGGACGCGCGCGACCTGATCGGGGAGCGACTGAGGCGCCCGGGGACGCTCGGGAGGCCTGGTCTTCAAGAAGGTGACCACCCGGGTGGCGAGAGGGAACTCGCAGACGAGGTCCCGGAGCGCCTCCTCCAGCTCCTCCCAGAGGGCGGTTCGCGCTCGCAGTGCGAGCGGATCGTAACTGAGAAGCGCCTCCAGGGAATCGATACCCAGTGCCGCCAGTTGGCGGAGCCTGGAGGCACTCAAGCCCAGGCTCAACAGGGTCGTGGCTTCGTCGGGTTCAGCCAAGCGCTTTTCGCTCCTCCTCGTTGGCCAGGGCGAGAACGGCTTCTCTGGTCGGGACAAAGTCTCTGAGCGGTTGATATTCCGGCTCCTGGTCGGTCAGATCAAGCGCCTGGAGGAAGAACCGAAGAAAGAGTCGAGGCGAGACCTCGAACTTGCCCTCAAAGATCTTCTCGAAACAGCTTACCGCGTGCTCCTGAAAGCCCGCCCCAGCTGCCGCCTGGAACCTGTCTGGATTGCTGGCCTGACCGCCGTACAGCTGGCAGACCTTCTCTGCCACCAGCAGCAGTCGATCTCGATTGAAGGGCTGGAGCGGAATCTGGGGCCCGCGATAGTTGACCCAGCCGGTGGACCGGTCGAGGAGAATTCTCTGATTCAGTGGCACCAGGGTGGGAATGCCGCGCTCCTGGTCCTCGAAGAGCTCCGGAGTACCGGTGACCACCAGGTAGAGTCCAGGGTAGCGGTTGGCCAGAATGGCGTCCACGAACTCGCGCAGAACCTCGTAGCTTTTCTTGCGCTGTTTCGGGAGAAGGTTCAGTTGCGTCTCTGCCTCATCCAGGATCAGGACCAGCCCGCGATACTGGAAGCGCACGATGTCCAGGAGGCCGCGCAGGTACACCCAGACCTCGTCGTCCTGGATGACGCCCTTGACGTCGAGCTTGCTGCGAACCTTGGCGGGGAGATTCTCGTTGCCGGCCAGCCAGTCGAGAGCAGCCCGCGCGTCTTCGTACCGTTGCTCGAACTTGAACCTGTGGTACCGGCGAAGCAGTTTCGACAGCGTGCCTCCATGCTCGTCGAGTTGCACCAGGTGCATCTCGACCTTCTGGCCCACGAGCTCGAAGAAAGTCTCGCTGTTCTCCGCGACATCGTTGTTCTGCAGTACCTGACCCTCGAGAAGAAAGAGCCATTGCTCGATGACCGCCCCCAGAGCACCCTTCTTCTTGTTGTGGCTGAGGTTGCGGCAGATCGCCCGGTAGAGGGAGGCTAGCTTGTAGATGGGGCACTCGTTGCTCGAGACTTCGACTTTGGAGACCAGCATCTTGTTGGCTCGGGCAGCTTCGGAGGCGATCAATGAGGCCAGGAAGGTCTTTCCCGATCCGTAGGCCCCACGGATGAATTTGAAGGCACTGTCGCGGCCGCCCGAGACCCGGCCCAGGTCCTCACGGATGGCCTCCATCGGCTGATCCAGGCCCACGGCAAAGTGCTCGAGGCCGTGCTCAGGGACTGCTCCCGAGCGAAGGGCAGCCATGATGCGTTGCAGCTCGGCCTTGGGAAGAGTGGATACGGAGAAAGTCAACTCGCATCTCCCCCACAAGATTGAAGGATGCTCCGATAAATAAGAAAGCTCCGTGATGGCGATTCGAACTCAACCGGAGACGTCCTCTCCAGCATCGGGGTGCTCACACCGGATCGATTTGTCCCTCCTCCTGCAAAGCAACGGGCGACTGCCAATCAGGAAGCCGCCCGGATGGTTGCCTGTCGCCGGCGGCAATCTTTGACACCGCTCGGCGAGCGGGTTGCTCCATGGTGTGACTACACCAAAGGAGCCACCCCCCATGAGCCCGGCCTTCATCCTGCGCCCCTTCGTGCTGGACCAGGTTGAACTTCTTCGACGGGATCGGCATGGATTACGGAGTTGGGCCAGGTGCGGGTCTGCGAAGGCTTGGACGTAGGCGGCTTGTGGACATGTGGAAAAGCCCCCGGGTAAATGGGCTGGGGCTTTACCACATGCCCACAAGCACGGGAGCTTTGTCAGGGCGGAAGGAAGGTGGGCATTGGCAGGCGGAGGGCCTGCTAAAAGAGAGTCTCGTCTGGGGTCAGGGTCTCGTCAGCACCAGATTGCAAGATTTGGAGAGGAGAACCGGGGCGACGGGAGCATTCGCCTCTCGAGGTTGGACTTGGTACCAGTTGGGTACCAAGTCCGCGCGCTTCGCCCGACCTGGGCGCAACTCAAACGAAATTGGAGACGTCGAAGAGCCCATCATACGGCCATTCAGACTCTCTGCGGCTACCTCGCCCGAACTCAGAACAACAGCCCGGATGCGCTCTCGTCATGAGCAGGTCGGGCGTTGCAGGCCGCTCATCCCAGGTCAGGCCAATGCCATCAACCCGGGCGACCGCCCCCTGCGACCGCAAGCTCCAGCCGAGCGACGCGGCCGAGGTGGTGCTCGGCCAGGGACGCCTCCAGCGGCATTTGCTGCGCCTCGGCCAGGGCCAGGCTGCGTTCCAGGGAGGGCCGACCGTCTTTCCCCCTTCGACTCTGCCACAGACCGTTGCACAACCAGGCCCCGGGGGCGCAGAGTGGGAAGAAACGGGCCCGGTTGAGCAGGTAGCGGGCCCCACGCGCCCCCAGCGCCAACTCTCCGCGCAGCAGGGCCAGATAGCTGGCCCAGAAGACCCCCAGACGGCACCAGTGGGGTGAGGGAAGGCGGTCGACGCCGCGCAGCAGGGGAAGGGCCACGGCGGGATGGCCTTCGGCCAGGGCCGAGGCGCCTCGCCAGTTGGCCACCCCGATGGCGTCGCGCACCTCCACCAGGGGGCGGGCCTCGGCCAGGCAGGCCCGGGCCTCGTCGCTGCGGCCCGAAAGGCTCAGCACCAGCGAGCGTAGATTGCGGGCGTGCACTTCTTGCTGGGGGTCACAGCGAGCGCGACCTTCGATCAGCACCTCGTCGGCCGCGGCCAGGGCTGCTTGCAGCTTGCCCTGGCTGTAGAGAACGTCGGCCAGAATGACCTGGCACTCGGCCGCCTGGCGGGCGTCGCGGGTCTCGATCGAGAGCTGGCGGGCTTCCTTGAGCATGAGCTCAGCTTCGGTCCAGTCGGCCCGGCTCATGGCCACGGTGGACAGGCAGTAGAGCACCCGCGCCATCAGCACCGGATCCCCCAGCTCTCGGGCCAGCTGCAGGCTGTGCTTGTGGTAGAGGTCAGCCAGGCGGGGCAAGGGCAGAGTGGTGGAGCAGCCGGCGGCCATCATGGCATAGGCCCGGGCCAGCACCGGGGAAGGGCCTCCCAGGGCCTCGGCCCGGGCCACCAGCTCACCTCCGGCGTGAAATGACAGGTCCAGCTCCCCGGCTAGAGCCTCCACCATCGTGAGGCGATCCCAGGCCAGCACTGCCTCCATCTGCGCAGAAGGAGCGACGGCCGGGCAGCCGCACAGGCGGGCGGTGGGGCCTGCCAGTGCGGCAACCGAAGAGCGGTCGAACCAGTCGGCCAGCTTGCGACCGGCCTGGCCCGGCACCGAGAAGGGGCGCTCGAGGAGCCAGAACTGCCACCAGTGGGGGCTCGTCCACAGCGAAGAGCGAGAGCGGGGCACCCGGCAGCCTTTGCTCTCCAGAGAGCTGACCAGGTGGCGGCGGCATTCGACCAGGTCGCCCGCTCCATAGCAGGCCTCGGCCAGGAGTCGCGACAGGCGAGCGCGCTCCTGCGGCGGTGCCGCCTCCAGGGCCCGGCGCAGCAGGCCGGCCGCCTCGGGAAAGGCGCCCTGGTGGAGAGCCCGCTCGCCCACTTCGGCCAGGTAGGGGTAAGCCTGCTCGGGCTCCCCCGCCTCCCACCAGTGGTGAGCGAGTTGCACCGGGTCGATTTCGCGCTGGGCGACCGCCCGGTGCAGCTCGCGGCGCTGGGAATAGAGCAGGGTATTGTAAGCCGCTTCCCGGGTCAAAGCGTGCTTGAAGGCGTGCCGGCCGGTATCGAGGCGGGGGGTCAGCTCGAGCCGGTCAAGCTCCCCGAAGATCGCCTCCAGATTGTCGTTGGCTGCCTCGGCAGGGCGCACCTCGGCCACCATGGCCAGGGCGAAGATCCGCCCCACCACGCTGGCCACTTTCAGGGCCAGCTGGTGGGCCGGCTCAAGCCGGTCGATGCGACTGGTGATGGCTCCTCCCACGGTATCCAGAAGTTGCAGCAGCTCGGGCTCGCCTTTGAGGCGCAGGGTCTCTCCTTCTTGCTCGAGCAGCCCGGCACCGTCCAGGGCCAGCAGCAGCTCCTCGGTGAAGAAGGGGTTGCCCTCGGCCTTCTCTCGCAACAGGCGCAGCAAGCGCGCGTCCAGCTGCTGGGCTCCGGTTCGGGCTCGGGCCAGGGCCAGGATGGCCTCCTCGTCCAGCGGATCGAGCCCCAGACGCTCGAGACCATCCAGCCCGTGGCCCGGGCGGGCCACCAGCAGCAGCCGCCCGGGAGCTTGCATCAGCACTCCGCGCGAGACCGAGTCCAGCCAGTGGGCGTCCTCCACGATCACCAGATAGCTCTGGTTGGCCCAGTGATCGGTCAGGTCGAGTAGCAGCTCGCGCAACGCCTCGCCGCGGGCCGCTCCCGTCAGACTCCGGGTAGCGGCATTGTCGCTGAAGCTCTGGCCCGCCAGCTCGGCAGCCAGAGGGGCCAGCGGATGGCGCTCGAGCCAATCCCGGTCGGGCCGGTCGAGCTCTCGGAAGACCGAGCCGGGAATGCCCTGGCCCACCGGATCGGCCTGCAGCAGCACCACCGGCAGGGGGCACTCCTCGAGCAGGTCCTGAACCAGCCGCGACTTCCCCAGCCCCGGCTCCCCCTCGAGCAGAAGCTTGCCAGGCCCGTCGAGCAGCCGTTCGAGCTGCTGTCGCTCCCTATTTCGTCCCACCAGGGGCGCGCTGACGGAAGGACTTTCGCTGAGCCCGAGGGGCCGGTGGGGCGCGATGGTCTGGCTCTTGCCCTTGAGCGCGATGGGCTCGAGTTGCTCGAATTGCACCCGGTCGCGGACCAGGCGGGCCGTCTCGGGATCGCACAGAGCATCGCCCTTCTGCATCAAGCGGGCGGCCAGATTGACCCGATCGCCGATCAGGCAGTACTCGCGCCGCCGGGGGCTGCCGCGAATACCGCAGAAAACCCGCCCGGTCGCAATTCCGATGGAGCCCAGCGGGGCCAGCTCCAGGCCGGCCCGGATGGCCCGCCACGTGAGGGCCCGGACCCGGTCGATGTCGGCGAGCACCTCGGCGACCTCGGTCCGGTCGAGCTTGTCGATGGCGGCCAGCAGCTCGATGGCCGTCGCCGCCTCCATCGCCGAGCCGTAGGCGATCTGGTAGTGGTTCGCCCGGTCCCGTCCGCGCCGTCCAGCGCCCTCGGCCAAGTTGAGCGCCATGCTGCTGGCGGACCGGATGAGCTGGTCGGCGATGGAGCGGCTCCGAGGTCCGCTGGCGTGGGCGATGCGAATGGCGCGGACGGCGGCCGGGCGAGCGACTTCGAGGGCGAGAAACGATGTCATGGCGGACTCCTGCGATGCGGGGTGCGAAAGGTCCGTTCCCCCAGCGTCGCGGTGCCCGCCGGGTGCAAGGGCGCCCAACGGGCGGCGTAGCTTCACCCTTGCGCACGGCGGGCACCGCGACGAGGGGATCAGGAACGGTCTTTCGCGCCCCCGAGCAGGAGTCCCGTCAGACGCCTGTCGCCCTCGATGTCGCCGGCCGAGCCGCCCAAGGAGCCGTCGCCCTCGCCAGCGGACCTCGGGCA
>QWHO01000707.1 GCA_021404945.1 bacterium CPR1 | reverse complement strand
TCAGGGGGCCGACTATGTCACCGCGGTGCGCGCTGGGAAGGCGGCCCGCCTCAAGGTCGAGCTGGGACAGGCCACCACCGATCAGGTGGAGGTCAAGAGCGGCCTGGAGGCTGGTGACGAGGTCGTGCTGGAGGGGGGAGACCAGATCGCCGAGGGTACCGCGCTGCGGGCTCGTCCTTGAGGGTCACAACTTTGTCCGCAGGAAATGCGCGCTGCGCAATAGCGAAAAGGGCGGCCTGAATCAGCACCACTCCCCCCGCGCTGTCGCTACGGCAGCAAGGGCACGAATACGATCGGATACGCTTGTCTGATACTCTCAAAGACGGGCGTGTGGCCCTTCTTCAGTAAGAGGCCGCACGAGCACCACCCGCCGCAGGGGACCGACCGTTGGACGTCAGTTCCTGAGAAAGGCGCGGGCAGGCAGCTCCACGACCTCTCTTTCTCGGACCCATATCGCTTTCGCTGCAACTCGAGATCGAGTGAGAGCATGTCCTCGCTCAGAGAGAAGTTGCAGCGGGTGACATTCTTAGCCAGGAGCCTGCCCCCGGTTCGAAAGCCAGCCAGTCCGACCAGGGGAATGGGAGTCACCGTCGGGGTGCCAAGGGCACCTCGGTGGTGAGCACCTGGCGAGTCGCACTGTCGTAATACACGATGATGTATTTCTGCCAGATGGGAGAAGGCAACTTCCTGTTCGGCAAATCCTGACTCAGGCCCGGTCAAACAAAGCAGCCGTGCTGCCTCTCGCCGGAGGGCAAGAAGGTCGTGGGCAACGCTTTACCAGATGCGCTGCAGGCCATAAGGCTCGAACCACGGGTCGATGGAGAGTACCGGTAGTCTTAGCTCTGCAGCCTGGGCGGCCAGCATCCGATCGAACGGGTCCCGGTGGTGGAGCGGTAGCATTTCGAGGCGAAGGCAATGGGAACGGGCAATCTCCAGCCAGATCACGTTTTGAGCGTCGAGCTCTCGGTAGACGTCCGCCAAAGGTTTCGGCAAGGAGAGCTTGCCCAGTTGAGTCTTGATGGCCAGTTCCCAGCCCGAGGCCGCGCTGAAGAAAGCGTCGGTGGCATCGTCGCTCAAGATTCTCCGGCAGGATTTCGAAAGCTTGCCCGGATCGAACAGCCACCAGAGCCAGACGTGGGTATCCACCAGTACCTTCACTGCATATAGTCCTTGAAGTCCTCGAGAGGCTCGCCGAAGTCTTCTGACATCCAGTAGTCCAGGCCGGCAAAAACTCCCGGAGTGCGCTTGGTGCGAGCGCTCGGCAGGACCCGCAACTCCACCAGTGGTGTTGACCCCCTGGCGATGATGATCTGCTCGCCCTTGATAGCTTCCTGGATCAGGCGGGACAAATGGGTCTTCGCCTCGTGAATCGTGACCTGCTTCATGGTCGGATTCTAACTTGACTCAAAAAGTTAGTCAACTCAGATGCGTCAAGGCAGAGTCCGCAGAAAAACCCGCACTGGTTTACGGAGCCATCCTACCTGACCAGGTGGCGTGCCCGGGCAGGTCGGGTGGTGTGACCGAACCTGGAGGCTCATCGTGTTAGAGCTTGAGCGTCCCCAGAAAACCACCGACCGCCTCGCGGAAGCCGACGAGCGAGAGATGCACCTGAGCACCCGAAGCGGTCCTGACCAGCTTGTACTCTCCCAGACGACCCTTGCCTTTGAGCACCTGACAGATCTCCTCCCAGACCTGGCTGAGCTCTGCCACCTGGCCGGGGTGGGCGGTGGTGAAGCTCAAGTCGAGGTCGATGCGATCGTCGGAGACCACTTCCCCTTCCCAGGCTACCGTCGTGACGGAGCTGGTCACGCGCTCGAACTGCTCCACTCCCACCTTGCGGCGGACCGGCTCGAGCTCGTCGCCGCAGGCCCAGCTCAGCATCTGGCCCAGGGAGCCATTGCGGTTGAGCAGAGCTCCGTAGACGTCCCGGTTCGGGTTCAGGCGCGCATAGGCATCCCAGAGAGGCCCCTGGGGCCGTTTGGCGGAGGGGTTGAGCAACCCATCGATGGCCTGGCGGGCAAGGTCGGGAGTGCTGCAGTTGAGAAAGGTTCCCCGCACCCGGGCCACCACCCGCGGGCCCCGGGAGTCGCGCCAGCCGGGACGCAGCACGATCTCCTCGCCACGGTG
>QWHO01000706.1 GCA_021404945.1 bacterium CPR1 | reverse complement strand
AGAGCAGCTCGATCAATCCGGCCAGTGATTCAGGATTGCCGCCCCGGGCGCTGGTCAGCAGCCGCCCGAAGGCCGCCTGATCGTAAGGTGATTGGCGCAGACGCTCGAGGTCGCTGGGCATGTTCTATCGGATCGGCTTCGCTCCGGGTCGGGTCACTCCCCTTTGAGCGGAGCGGGAGACGAGGGCGGGGATCAACCGACCAATGGCGTATGACCCGGCTATGGATGGCTTACCAGAGTTTCTCAAGGAAAGCGGCGTGTTGCGACTGGGCGAGTTCCGCCTCAAGAGCGGTCGGCTTTCTCCCTACTTCCTGAACTTCGGCGAGGTGGCCAGCGGAGCCCATCTGGCGGCCCTGGGTGGCTTTTTCGCCCGCGGCGTGCGCCAGCATTTTCCCCGCGCCACCTTGCTTTATGGACCGGCCTACAAGGGCTTGCCCCTGGCCCTGGCGACCTGCCAGGCGCTCTACCACGAGCACCAGGTCGATCTGGCCTATTTCAGCCTGCGTAAGGAGGGCAAGGAGCACGGCGAGGGCGGGCGGGTGCTCGGTCGACCTCCCGGGCCTCATGATCACATTGTGATCCTGGATGACGTGATGACCACGAGCGGCACCAAGCGCGAGGCGCTGGACGACCTTGCCACCCTGGGCGGCAAGGTGGAAGGGGTGCTGGTGGGGGTGGACCGGCAGGAGGGAGGCGCCTCGGCCGCTTTCGAGGCCGAGACCGGAGTCAGGGTGCGGTCTCTGCTCACGGTGGACGATCTGTTCGCGCGCCTGGGTCTCGACCCCGAGCTGCTCTCGCGCTACCGGGCGGGCGTATGACCTACCTCGAGAAGCTGGCCAGAGCCGAGAGCCTGCTCTGCCTGGGGCTCGATCCCGACCCCGCACGGATGGGTGCGGGTGAAACTCCCGAGAGCTTTCTCAACCGCCTGCTCGAAGGGCTTGAGGAGGCGGGCGAGTTGCCCTCCACCCTCAAGCCGAACCTGGCCTACTTCGAGCAATACGGCTCCAGGGGTCTTGGCATGCTGGAGCGGCTGCTCGAGCGCTGGCGCTCCAAAGCCCTGATCATCCTGGACGCCAAGCGAGGCGACATCGGCCCTTCCAGCCAGGCCTACGCTCGGGCACTGTTCGATGTGTGGGGGGCAGATGCGGTGACCGTTTCCCCCTGGATGGGCCGCGACTCATTGGAGCCCTTTCTGGAGCGCTGTCCCGAGCGCGGAGTCTACGTGCTGCTGCGCACCTCCAACCCGGGCGCGGCCGACCTGCAGCTGGCTCAGGGCACCTGGCGGCGGCTGGCGACCCTGCTCACTGCCGATTGGTTTCGCCCCGGTCTGGGCGCGGTCATGGGCGCCACCGGGCCCGAGGAGCTGGCCGAGCTCGTGGGCGGTGCGCCGCCCAACTTTCCTCTGCTCATTCCGGGGGTGGGCAGCCAGGGCGGGGACGCGGCCTCGGTGCTGCGAGCCCTGGGCGACAGCGCCCCCATCCACCGGGTCAACGTCAGCTCAGGCATCCTCTACGCTCCGGAGGGGGCGCTGGAGGCCACCCGCCGCTACGCTGCCTCGCTGGCCCCGCACTCGGGGCAGAAGCGGTAGGTCTCGGACACGGCCGCCTTGCACTCGGAGCAGCGCCGCACGGGCAGGAGCTTGAGCCCGCAGCCGGGGCAAAAGCTCATGCCGGCTATCAGTCGCTGCTGACAGGCCTTGCAGGCAGGCCGGCCCACCAGCACTGAGCCCAGACTGCGGCCCTGACGGCCCTGAATCAAGACCTCGACCAGGGCCCCAAGCAGTAACAGGGCGGCACCCGCCAGAGCGAGGTAAAGCCCCGAGCCCACGTAGCTCCAGCCGCTCTGACCTGGCTCGAAGAGCTCGAGACGGGGAAGCTGGAAGGTGCCCAGCGTCTCGTTGAGCCCGCTCAGCTTGAGCTGCAGGCGGGCCAGCTCGTATCCGGTGCGGGTTACGATGCCGTGAAGATCGAGCCCCGTCAGGGCCAGGGCGGCCAGCGCGCAGGCCAGCTGCAGTCCGGGGGCGCGGGGGCGCAGCAGCCAGAAGCCCAGGGCCAGCAGTCCCAGTCCCAGCACCAGCCCGCCTCGCAGGAACAGGCCTGGAACGGGCAGCTTGAGAGCGCCGAGCGGG
>QWHO01000186.1 GCA_021404945.1 bacterium CPR1 | reverse complement strand
CTGGCTGCCAGACGACAGTGCCTGCCCTGGTCTCGACGGCGGGCAAAGCCGCGTCGAGCTGGCGGTAGACCTGTCCCTTGCGATGGATGGTGGCGAGGCTCACCCGGACAGGCTAGTCGCAGCCTGTTGCACCCCGGTTGCAGCGCGGCAGGTGCACGCCACCCACCACCACCTTGCCGCCACGCTCGCCGATCTGGTTGGCGGGAGCGATCACAAAGTCGTCCAGGTCGGCCGCGATGCCACCCGGGCGCAGGGCCACCACCTCGTCCTTGCCGGCCACGTAGGCCGTGCGTCCGTCGCTCAGGATGGCGCCCTCCACCCAGAAGCCGACGTCTTGCGACCAGCGTTCCTCGCCCTCGGGAGACAGGCCCCAGACCTTGCTGGCGTTGCCGCCAACCACGACGGTGTCGTCCTCGAGCACGGCCGGCGAGCTGTTCACCAGGTCCTGGCAGTCGAAGTGCCACAGCTCCTTGCCCTCGGGGCTGACGGCGTAGAGGTTGTGGTCGAAGCTGGTGAGGTAGACCCGGCCCTCCTCGGTCACCGTGGGAGCCGCCCTCACCGCCTTGCGGGCTTTGAAAAAGAGTGTGACAGCGCCATCCTCGGGGGCCAGACGGTAGACCTGACCCTTCTCCGAGCCGATGTAGATCTCGCCTTTCGGGCCCAGAGCCAGGTGGCCGTCCACCCGCTCGGGGAGCTTCTGGCACCAGCGCTCCTGGCCGTCTTTGTCGAAAGCCAGCACCCGCTCGTCGTCGGTGCGGAAGATCACGCCGCCCTGCCCATCCGGCAGGCACGGCCCGGAGCCGAAGAAGGGGAGCCTGGCTACCCACACAGGCTCGTCCTGGTCACTTCGCAGGGCGGCCAGCACCGAGCCGTCCTCGGTGCGCAGGCAGACGTAAGCGGTGCCATCGGGGGCCACGGTCGGGACGGTGGTCTGGGTCTGGTGCTCGCCCCCCCAAACTTTCTGCACCGCGCCCCCGGGAGTGTAGAAAGTGATGCCCTTCCCGCCGGGCGACCAGACCGCGCCGCCGTTGGGCAGGGCGGCCGGGCGGAAGGGAGTCCACTTGCCGTTGTCCACCTTCCACTCGCTATGGCCCGTCTGGGAGAGCTTGATCAGGCGCTGGCCGTCGCTCACCACCACCGAGCCAGAGGGGTGGCGGCAGGAGTCGCCCTCGAACTTCTCGCGCCAGGCCACCACCTCGTTCTCGCGCCGAGATTGCAGCGCGTAGAGCGGGTTGGCCGAGGCGGCGTGGACGGGTCGCAGCATGGGGATCAGTCTAAGCCTGACGGCTGAAAGGAGCCTGATAGAATCACATATTGGAAGACCCAGGGAACCCGCCCCGGGCGGTCGAACCCCGCCCATCGTGTCCGACGAGAGCCTGCAACGCCCCCCGGCCGAGCTGGTCTACGCCGACGAGCTGGCCCGGCTGAGAAAGAGCGACAAAGACCCGCGGCCGCCCGGCTGGGCCCTTTCGCCCCGGGCGGTGCGCAGCTTCATTCTGGGCGATCCCAAACAGAAGATTCGGCCCAAGTTCGTGGGCAATCCCTCGCTGGTGGACCGGGCCATGGTGGCCCTGGCCACCAACCGCGGGCTCTTGCTGGTGGGCGAGCCGGGCACGGCCAAGTCGTTCTTGTCCGAGCTTCTGGCCGCCGCCGTCAGCGGCGAGTCGACCCTGACCATCCAGGGCAGCGCCGCCACCACCGAGGATCAGATCAAGTACGGCTGGAACTACGCCCTGCTGCTGGCCGAGGGGCCCAGCCGCAAAGCGCTGGTGCCGGCCCCGCTCTATCTCGGCATGCTGCACGGCAAAGTGGTGCGCTTCGAGGAAATCACCCGCTGCCCGAGCGAGATTCAGGACTCGCTGCTGTCGGTGCTGTCCGACCGGGTGTTGTTCCTGCCCGAGCTCGAGGGCGAGGAGACCCGGCTCTACGCCCGCGAGGGCTTCAACCTGCTGGCCACGGCCAACACCCGCGACCGCGGCACCAATGAGATGAGCGCCGCCCTCAAGCGCCGCTTCAACTTCGAGACCGTGTTCCCCATCGCCGACCGCGAGGTGGAGCTGGAGCTGGTCGAGCGCGAGACGACTCAGCTCTTGCAGCGCTCGGGGGTACCCCAGGCGCCCCCGCGCGACCTGCTGGAAATCCTGGTGACCACCTTCCGCGAGCTGCGCGACGGCAAGACCCCCGAGGGCGACGCTCTGGAGCGCCTGAGCACCGCCATGTCCACCGCCGAGGCGGTCTCGGTGGCCCACGCCGTGGGCATCCGGGCCCACTACCTGGGCGGCCGGTCCGCCAATCCCGAGGACCTGATGGAGTGCATCCTGGGCACGGCCATCAAGGACAACGCCGAGGACGTCAAGCGCCTGCGGCGCTACCTCGAGCAGCGCATCTCCAAGCGCCGCGGGCCGCTCTGGAAGGCGTTCTTTGACGCCCGGCACGCCCTGCCCTGATCTTCAGATCGACTGATCTGGAAAAACTGCCTCCCCGCCCCACGCTCTCGGGGTGAAGCCACCCCGTGCGTCGCAAATTGCCAGGCGGGCGCTCCCTTACGGCCCGGAGCCACCCCGGTGGCCACCCGGACTCAATCCGCGACCCCCGCTGCGGCGGCCGCGGTGGACCCGCAGGAGGGGCAGATCCTGGGCCAGCGCAATCTGCTGCGCAACCCGAAGGCCAACCAGGGCGCCGCCCGCTGGCGTAAAGACGGTGAGGCCAGCGTAGAGGGAAGGACGCTTCACGGTCCGTCACGGAGGCTCGTTCTGGCAGGACGTGGTGCTTCCGCCCACGCTGCGCAGCGGGGTGGTCGTGCTGGTGGCCCGGGTCTCCTCCGAGCGCGTCAACCCGCAGTGGACCCGCCCGAATCGGGCGCCCTTTTCAGGGCCGTTCACGGGAGCTTCTGAAGGGGGGGGCTTTCGGGAGATGACGTGCCCGAGCCCGGTTCAGCCCTCCAGGAACCCACCCTGGAGGAATACCCGGGAGAGTCGGCCGGGGCACCCGCTCTTTTGTGGTGGTGGCCCTGACAGAACATCGTGAAGACTGTTCCGTCCGTTACGTAGGTAGCGCTACAGGTATCCTGCCTGGCGGCCGGGCAAATGCGAAGCAGATAATTCGGAGTCAGCTGGCCGAGTCGAGCCGGGAAGCGCCCCTCAGAGTCCTCGGCATACATCTGCAGGGCGGTATTGGTTTTCTTGAGGTTCGCTTTGCAAGTCGTCAGGTCGCCTCGTGCTCGGTCGTACGAAGCCAGGTTCGGGCCGACCGCGTAGAGCAAGAGGGTAGACAGCCCGCCCAGGATGGCGTAACGCAATGCATCGTCGAGCGACGCGCGTCGTTTCTCTTCGTCGTTCACTGCCCGCATGATGTGGTAAAGGGCCTGAGAGGCGAACGTAACCGTCCCCGAGACCAGCAAAATGAGCATCGTTAAGGAAAAGATCCGCACCAGCAGAAGCTCCCTGGTTTCCGAAGACGAACCTGCCAGCGCCGAATCAGCTTCTTTTCAGGCACCGCTCCTAATCTGAGGCCATGCTGATCGGAGCCAACCATTTCTCCTACAACCAGCCTGGTCTGCCCACCCGGGTCAGCCGGGCGGCGGGTGATCGCTATGACTCGGGCCAGTCCGGTTACGACAGTGCCCTGGCTGAGGCGCAGGCCTACATCGCCGCCCAGAAAGCAGAGCGGGCCCGCAACCTGGCCGCTGTGGAAGAGCTGAAGACTCTCCCGGCCGAGGCCATGCTCACGCGAGGCCGCGAGCTGGTGGGCCAGATCCCCGCTCACGAGCCGGAGCTTCGCCTGCAGGCGGCCAACCTTCTGTTCGGAGCCCTGCAAGACCGACCGGTGGCCTCTCTGGCCCTGGCGATTCTGGGCGACGAGTCCCAGTTACCCCAGACCGAAGGCCCGAGCCTGGTGCGCCAGAGCCGCGATCAGACTCAGCCTCGCTACTGTGCCGGTCGCCCCGTGGACCTGGCCCTGCAGGCCCTGGATAAGGACCTGACCCCCAGCCAGATGGTGCAGCTGGGGCAGGAGATGGCTGGCTCGGTCGACTCGGATCGGTGGCATCCTGAGCAGCCCGGTTTTGCTCACATCCGGGCACTGGCCAACCTGGTGGCGCGCTTTGACCCCGAGCAGAAGCTCGAATGCACCCGCACGGCCATCGATTTTCTCACTCGATCCTTCGGCAACTACAATTTCTTCGAAGAGCACGAGGGCGGCAACCAGCTGACTTCGATGATCGCCGGGGGAGCCATGCGAAAGCTGCAGGAGGTGCTGGCTCTGCAGGAGCTGCATCGCCCTCAGGGCAGCAGTATCGGCGAGCTGGGCCGTGGAATTGCGGTGGGCGGCGTGGTGCTCAAACGGCGCGGCGGGTAATCGAACAAGTCCGGCAGGGCTGAGAGAGCCCCCGCGGGAACGCTTCCGGGATGCGTGACCACAAAATCAAGCTGTTTTTAGCCAGCTTTCTGGTTCTGTTCTTCGAGCTACTCTTCATCCGCTGGCTGCCGGACGCGATTCATTTCTTCGGCTTTTTCTCGAACTTCGTGCTGCTCTCGTGCTTTCTGGGTCTGGGCATCGGCCTGGCCCGCCCGCTCAAGGAGCGCGATACCGACGACGCGTTGCTGACCCGCTTCGTGCTGTTCTGCCTGGTGCAGATGGCTCTCTTCGCGGTCTTCCTCCAGTTCGAGATCGAGGTGCGGCCTCCCAACGAGGGGGTCTTTCTCAATGATGACGCTTTCATCGGCAACCGCGAAGGCCACATCGACATGTACGTCACGCTGGCCCTGTTCACCACCCTGGTGGCCATGACGTTCGTCCCGCTGGGCCAGTTGCTGCAGCGCTACTTCGACCAGTTCCCGCCGCTCTATGCCTACACCATCAACATCCTGGCCAGCCTGCTGGGAATCGCTGGCTTTTCCATCCTCTCGTTCCTGTGCACCGGTCCGGCGGTCTGGGTCACCGTGGGGATGCTCCTCTTGCTGCCCTTCACCAAACGCAAGCCCGCTTTTGCGCTCTTTGCCATCTTCCTGGGGATGGCGCTCTACGGCTTCGAGGGCCACCTGGAGAAAAGCAAGAACTACGAGAAATACTGGTCCCCCTACTACAATATCCGCTTTCACACCGAGCCCAACGGAAACGTCTACATCCAGATCGGCAACAGCTGCCTGTTGACCGGGCTGGACCTCTCGCCCGAGAAGGGGAGCGAGTTCTTCCGTCGATTCTACGCCTTCCCCTACCTCTTCAAGCCCCACCCCAAGAAGGTGCTCATCCTGGGCGGCGGCATGGGCAACGACGTGGCCATGGCCCTGCAGCAGGGCGCCGAGCAGGTGGACGCGGTCGAGATCGATCCCATCGTGGCCCGACTCGGGCGCGAGCGGCACCCCATGAAGGCCTACCAGGACTCACGGGTGCGCCTCATCAACGACGACGCTCGCTCCTACCTGCGCCGCGCCACCGAGAAGTATGACCTGATCATCTTCGGCACACTCGACTCGCACGGGCTGTTCTCGCAGATGTCCAGCATCAAGATCGAGAACTACGTCTACACCCGCCAGTCCTTCGAAGAGGCCCGCAGGCTGCTGGCCAAAGACGGCGTGATGTATGTCAACGTGGGCTACATGGGCGAGTTCGTGCCCATCCGGTTGTTCGTCACCCTGCGTGACGTGTTTGGCAAGGACCCCGCCTTCTTCATCTACAACCAGCAGTACTCGCAGTACATCTGCCAGGAAGCTTCCATCACCCAGGATGTCCAGGTCGAGGGCGAGGTGCGGCTCAACGTCAACCTGGAGAATGCCCGGGTCAACATGCCGGGGGCCCTGATCCAGGCCACCGACGACTGGCCCCAGCTGTATCTCAATAGCAAGACCATCCCCAAAGATTACCTCATCGCGCTGGGTATTCTGCTGCTCATCTCGACCCTGCTCATCTCCACCACGGTGCGCGGCACGGGCTTTCAGTTCCAGCCCCAGATGTTCTTTCTGGGGGCCGGATTCATGCTCATCGAGACCAAGAGCATCACCGAGCTGGGGTTGATGTTCGGCTCCACCTGGATCGTCAACTCCATCGTGATTGCCAGCATCCTGACCATGATCTTCCTGGCCAACGTGTGGCTGCTCGGGCGCGAGAAGAAACCCGCTCTGGAGCTGCCCTACGCCCTCTGGCTGGGGGTGGTGGTGCTGCTCTACCTGGTGCCGCTGCGTGAGCTGAGTGTGGGCGGCTCGGTGCTCGCGAAGATGGGGGCGGTGGCCGGTATCTCAGTGCCCCTGTTGTTCGCGGCCATCATCTTCGGCGTCTCCTTCTCCAAGACCAAACGAGCCACCAGCGCGCTGGCCTGCAACATGCTGGGGGCGATGGTCGGCGGGGCGCTGGAATACTCCTCCATGGCCTTCGGACTTCGCTCGCTCTATCTCACCGCGCTGGCTCTCTACGCCCTGAGCTTCTGGTTCCGGCCCCGGGATGGCGACTAGGCGGGTCCTCGGCCTCCGCCACCACAGCCCCGCCTGCGCCCGCCTGGTCGAGCGGGTGCTGCGCGAGGTCAGGCCGGCTTGCGTGTTGATCGAAGGGCCGTGCGACTTCAACGGCCGGCTCGACGAGCTGCTCCTGGGCCACCAGTTGCCCCTGGCTGTGTTCAGCTTTCAAAAGGGCGAGTGCGCTGCCTGGACCCCGTTCTGCGCCTACTCGCCCGAGTGGGTGGCCCTGACGGTTGGCCGCGAGCTGGGGGCCGAAGTGCGCTTCATGGACCTGCCGGCCTGGCACAGGTCTATGCGCGAGCGCACCAACCGTTACGCCGACCGACGCGAGCCCGGCCAGGACCAGCTGGCTCGCGAGCTGGGCTTTGACGACCCGGACAGCCTCTGGGACCACCTCTTCGAGCATCCCGGCGACGACCTGGAAGACCGCCTCAGGCGCTACTTCCAGACCATTCGCACCAGCGTCAGCCCCGAGGATGCCGAGCGCGAGGCCTACATGGCCGCCTGCCTGGGCTGGGCCCGGCACACCTACGAAGACCGGGTGGTGGCCGTGTGCGGAGGCTACCACGCACCTTTCCTGGAGCACGCCCTGCCCCGACCCGAATGGCCCGAGCTCGAGCCTGCCAGCGACACCGGCAGCTACCTGGTGCCCTTCAGCTTCCACCGGCTGGACAGTTTCCAGGGCTACGACGCAGGCATGCCCTCGCCCGGCTACTACCAGCACGTCTGGGAGGCGGGGGCTGGCGAGGCCGCCCGCCGGGCCCTGCACGACGTGACCCACCGCCTGCGCGACAAGAAGCTGGCCCTCTCCTCGGCCGACCTGGTGGCGGCCAGCACGCTGTCCCACGGCCTGGCCCGGCTGCGGGGGCACGACTTTCCGATGCGCACCGATCTGCTGGACGGCCTGGTGGGAGCCCTGGTCAAGGAGGCCCTCCAGAGCGAGCTGCCCTGGAGCCGGCGAGGCATGCTCGAGCCAGGCACCGACCCGGTGCTGGTGGAGCTGGTGGCTGCCTTCTCGGGCCAGCGGGTGGGCAAGCTGGCCGGCGGCACGCCTCGTCCGCCGCTGGTGGACGAGGTGCTGGCCGGCCTGGAAGCGCTCGATCTGAAGCCCACCCGGCCGGCCCGCCAGGTGACGGTGGAGGTGGGCACACAGAGAAGCTACTTCCTGCGCCGACTGGCCCTGCTGCGCCTGCCCGGCTTCCACCTCAAGGCTGAGCAACTGGTGGAGGAGACCTGGACTCTGCAGGAGAGCTCTGATCTGGAGGCGGCCCTGGTGGAGGCCTCGGCCTACGGCTCCGACCTCGAGCAGGCGGCCATCGGCGTGCTGCGCCAGGCCCTCTCGGGCGAGCCGGATGCGGCTGGCCTGGCGGCCTGCCTGGCCCTGGCCGTGCGGGCCGGCCTCTCCGAGCTGGGCCGGGAGCTGGTGCAGGAGGTGGCCCGGGCCCTGGGGGCAGAGGTCGACCTGGAGCTGTTGGGCGGCGCGCTGCAGACGCTGTTCGGCCTTTACCGCCAGAAGCTGGCCCCCGACTTCCCCCCCATCCTGGAGGCCGGCTTTGCCCGCGGCCTGTGGCTCTTCGAAGGTCTGGACGGGGCCACCCCGGGCATCGTCAAGGCGGTGGTCACGCTGCGCGACATGCACAAGCTGGGCCGCGAGCTCAAGCTTGCGCGTGAGCTGGCTGAAGGGGTCATGCGAAGGCGGCTCAAGGACGCGCCCCGAGTGTGCCAGGGCGCCGCTCTGGGCTACCTCTGGTCGCTCGAGCTGGTTCCCGGCGCGGAGGAGGCCGAGCAAGCCGTGCGCGCCCTGCATCCCCCCGAGGCCCTGGGCGACTTCCTGGCCGGCCTCTTCGCCCTGGCCCGCGAGGAGGTGCAGCGGGCCGAGGGGTTGCTCATGTTGCTCGACCAGCTGCTCAAGGGGCTGGACCGAACCGACTTTCTGCGCGCCCTGCCGGGCTTGCGCCTGGCTTTTTCCGCCTTCCCTCCCCGCGAACGCCAGGCCGTGGCCGCCATCGTGGCTCGGCTCTACGGGCTGGAGTCCACCTTCGAGCTGCTGCGCAACGCGGTGGACCCCGCCCTGGTGGCGGCCGGCATGCAGCTCGACGCCGAGCTGGAAAGGACCATCGAGCGCTATGGCTTATGAGGATGGCCTGGTGCGCTGGCGCCTGGTGCTGGGCGAGGCGGCCCAGCCCCAGCTCGGCTGCTGCGCCCTCGGGGGCGAGGAAGGGGCCTGCGATGCCGCCCTCTCCTGGCTCTATGATCGCGATCCAGGGCTGAAAACCAGGGACATCATGGGAGGGCGCAAGGGCGGCCAGGAGGCGCCCCAGCTCTCGGTGGCCGACTGGATCAACCAGGTGCACACCCTGTTTCCCCGCGAGACTATCGAGCGCCTGGAGAAAGACGCCGTGGAGCGCTTTGAGATCGACGAGGTGGTGACCAATCCCGAGGTCCTCAAGCGGGTTCAGCCCAACCAGACGCTGCTGCAGGCGGTGCTCAAGACGCGCCACCTGATGAACCCCGAGGTGCTCGAGCTGGCCCGTGAGCTGGTGCGCAAAGTGGTCGAGGAGCTGATGGAGAAGCTGGCCAGCGAGGTCCAGAAGAGCTTCTCGGGGCCGCGCCGCAACGCCCGCTCGAGCCCTTTCAAGCTCTCCCGTGATCTCGACCTGGAGCGCACGGTGCGGGCCAACCTCAAGCACTACGATCCCGAAACCCGCAAGCTCTATCTCGAGAAGGCTTACTTTTTCCAGCGCAGTCGACGCCACCGGGCGGCCTGGCAGCTGATCTTGCTGGTGGACCAGTCGGGCAGCATGTTGGGCTCGGTGATCCACTCGGCCATCACGGCCGCCTGCTTCTGGTCGGTGCCCATGCTCAAGACCCACCTGGCGGTCTTTTCCACCGAGGTGGTGGACCTGACCGCCGACTGCACCGATCCGGTGGAGCTGTTGATGAAGGTGCAGCTGGGCGGGGGCACCGACATCGCCAGAGCGATGGATTACGCCGCCGGCCTGGTGGAGAACCCTCGTCGCACCATCATCGCGCTCATCACCGACTTCTTCGAGGGAGGAGACGCACCGCGCCTGGTGCGCACCGTCAGGGGCCTGTGCGAGCAGGGAACTACCGTGCTGGGGCTGGCGGCCCTGGATGAGGGAGCCGAGCCGATCTACGACAGGGAGCTGGCCGGACGGCTGGTGGACGTCGGCGCGCACGTGGGCGCCATGACCCCCGGCCAGCTGGCCGCCTGGATCGGCGAGCGGGTATCGGCCTGATGCGCAGCGATCTGGCCGCCCTGACCCCGGAGGCGATCGGGGCCCTGTCCAACATGGGGCTGGTCAAGCGGGCCACCCGCGAGATCGAGGAGGGCAGGGGTCCTCGTCTGGAGGAGGACCCTGATGGCACCGTGCGGGGCTTCTTCGAGGACGGCGTGGTGGCCACTCTGCCGCCCGGCAAGAGCCTGGCCCAGGGCAGCTGCACCTGCGGCGCCACCACCGTGTGTCGCCACCGGGTGGCGGTGGCCCTGGCCTATCCGCGAGGAGAGGCCCCGAAAGAAGAGCCCTGGAGCCCGGGCGCGATCGGTGACGACGAGCTGGAGCGTTTTCTTGGCAAGCGCCTGCTGGAGAAAGCCCGGGTGCTCCTGGCCAGGGGCTTTCGGGCCCAGGTCGAGGGGGCCGCCGTGCGCCTGCCCACCTGCTCGGTGCGCTTTCTGGTGCCCCGCGAGCTGGCCATGGCTCGCTGCGACTGCGCTGACAGAGGAGCCTGCGAGCACCTGGCCCTGGCCGTCTGGGCCGCCCGCCAGGGCAAGCAGACGGTCGAGTTCGGCGCCACCCGAGCCCGCCGTCAGGAGCTGCCGGCCGTGCACTCGCTGGCCGAGCGACTGTTGCGCGAGGGGGTGGTGCACGCCGAGGGCCTGGAGGAGGCCTTCGAAAAGGCCCGCCGCCAGCTCGCGTCCGAGCGTATGACCTGGCCCCTGGTGCTGCTCGACAGCCTGCAAGAGCAACTGGCTCTCTACAAGATTAGCTCGGGCCGCTACAAGGTGGGCGAGGCAGCCTTCGCCCTGCTCAGCTTGCGCTCTCGCCTGGCCGGGGTGAGCGAGCTGTCGGCCACCTACGTGCTGGGCCAGGACACCGCCCCTGAGACCGAGCTCGACCACCTGCGCCTGATCTCGCTGGGCGCCCGCATCCAGGGCGATCGGGTGCGGCTCTACCTGGCCGATCCGGCCGGCCAGGTGCTGGTGCTGGAGCGGGTCTATACCCACCCGGGCGCAACTCTGGCCGGAGAGGTGCGCCTGGGCGACCTGGCCCGGGGCCAGCTGGTCAGCCAGGGCGTGCGCCGCCACGCCAATCGCAGCCTGACGCTGCGACGCGAGAAGAGCAAGCACTCGGTGATGCCCCTGGGCCGGGCCTGGGAGTCTCTGCCCGAGTCGCTGCAATCGCTGGAGCTCCCCCCCCGTCCGCCGCGCCTGCTGCGCCCCCTGGTGCTGGCCGAGGACTTCGTGGTGTTGAGCGTGGCCGAGCTGGAGGTGGCCTATGCCCCGGGAGAGCAGGAGATCGTGGCCAGCGCCGTCCTGCCCGATGGAGAGGAGGTGCGCATCGCGCGCGCCTACGAGGGGGCCGCGCCCGGAGCCCTGGACGCGCTGGCCCGGGGCTTGCCGTCGGCCCTCCAGGTGAGCGGCTTTCTGCGCCACGAGGCGGGCGACCTGGTGCTCGAGCCGGTCGCCTTCCGCACCCCCGACCGCGTGGTGGTGCCCGATCTGGAGGAGCCGGCCCCCGAATGGGATCTGCCCCTGATCGCTCTGGACCCCCCGACTGACCCGCTGGCGGCCCTGGTGCGCAAAGCCTGGGGATTGTGCGAGGAGAGCGTGCACTTTGGCACCGAGCAGCTCTCCAGCGGCTTTGCCGAGCGCCGCGCCGAGCTCGCCGGCGAGCTGCGCGAGCACGGGTTGCAGTCGCTGGCGGCCCGCTTGGAGGGGGAGTGGGATTGGTACCCGGCCGCTC
>QWHO01000185.1 GCA_021404945.1 bacterium CPR1 | reverse complement strand
TCTGCACGAAGGTGGCGAAGCCAAAGTCGATCAGCCGGGCCGTCCCGGCTCTGGAGACGACCACGTTGGCGGGCTTGACGTCGCGGTGGATCAGCCCGTAGCGGTGCACCTGGTCGAGGCCCCCGGCCAGCATCTTGGCCACCTCGACCAGCTCGCCTTCCTCCAGCGGGCCGGCCTCGAGCTCGGCCTGCAGCGTGTAGCCGGGAACGAGCTCGCGCACCAGGTAGGGGCGGCCGGCGGCTTCCCCCACTTCGATGATCTCCGGCAGCCCGGGATGCCGGATGCAGGCCAGAGTGGCGTAGAACAACAGGGAGCGATCCTGGGGGTCGTTCTGGACCTTGACCGCGTAGGTCACATCCCCGCGCTTGCCCCGGTAGACCACCCCGCGCGCTCCGCGCCCGAGCTCGCCGTCGATTCGATAGCCCGGAATCTCGGGGACCTTCACGCAGTGCAGCGTTCGTCCTCACGCGGGAGGATTCCCGGGAGACCGCCGTTGGCACTAGACATCCCTGACCAGGTGGATTAGGGTTAGTTTATGCGGCAGGTCAACATACACGAGGCGAAGACGCGACTTTCCGAGCTGATTGCCGCAGTCGAGCAGGGCGAGGAAATTGTCATCGCCCGCAGCGGCGCGCCAGTTGCCCGGTTGGTGCCGCTCGAACCTCCTCCACCCCGGGTTCCAGGCGCTGACAGGGCTGTTCGTGGTGAGCGACGCATTCTTTGAGCCCCTGCCGGACGAGTTGTTGGCTGCTTTCTGGTGCGAGCCCTTGTAGACACCCAGGGGCCTTGACGACTTGTGGTGTCGGAGGGAGCCTCCGACACCACAGGGGGGGTTGCGGCCTCTAGCGGAACAATCCGGTCAATCGATTCCAGGTATCACTGGCCGTGGTGGTGACCGCATCATAGGCCTGGTTGCCGTAGTGGGCGGCGCCCTCGTAGGCCTGGTTGCCGTAGTGCTTGGCGCCTTCCCAGCCCTGCTGGCCGTAGTGGGTGGCTCCTTCGTAGGCCTGGTTGCTGTAATACTTGGCCCCCTCCCAGCCGGACTGGGCGGCGTTGCTGACCCCCTGCACGGCCTGGGTGCCCAGGCTCCTGGCCCCATCCCAGCCCTGCTGGGCGTAGTAGGCGGCCCCGTCGTAAGCTTTGCCGGCCAGGCTCAGGCCCGCATCCAGAGTATCCGAGGCCGTGTGCAGCGCCCTGCCGCCGATGCCGTCGTAGAGGTCCCGGCCGGGAGTGAGCTGCTGTCCGGAGAGGAACTTGGAGACCTCGCCGATGACCGAGGGGCTGGCCGTGATTCCCAGGTTGTAGCCGGGGGTCTCGATATGGGTGCTTCCCCAGGCCGTCTTGTTGATGGCCCCGGGAACGGTGGCCGAGTCGTGCGAGACCACTCCGTCTCCGCCCAGAGGGGTGGAGCCCTGGATTGCCAGGGCACCGCCCGGCAGCCTGGATAGCTGGTCCTGGAAGCGCTGGTTGAGCCTCTGCAGGAAGTTGCTGCCCTTGCCGAGCTCGGGGAGAGCGGCGCGGTCCTTGTTGGTGCGCTCGGTGGCGAAGAGGTTGTCGGTGGCCAGCTGGCCAGGCAGGGTCTGGGCCAGGTCAGCCACGCCCGAGCCCTTGTTGGGAGTGCCCAGCATGGTCAGGCTGCGCACTTTGTCGCCCTGGCCGCTGTCGAGCAGGTTGCGCGAGTCGACCCCGCCCTTGCTGTGGCTCACCAGATCGACCATGCCGCCGCCGCGCAGCTGGCTGACGACCTGCACGGCCTTGGCCAGCTCGGCCTTGTTGACGTCGCTGTGGGCCGCGTTGCCCGAGAACTGCATGTTGAAGATGTTGCCCTGAGGGTTGAGCCCCAATCGCTTGGCCAGCTCCCCGGGGTCTTTGATGGCCTTGATCTCGTCCATCGACAGCTTGGAGAGGTCGCTGCCCTTGATGGTTCCGCCCATCTGGTTGGCACCGGTCGAGGTCCAGTAGTCGGTCATGGTCTTGAAGGAGCTCTCGTCGGCGAACAGGCCGTGCACGGTCAACACGTTGTCGAGCTTGGGCGGGTCGCCCAGCTGTTGCTGCAGCTGCTTGACGGTCTCGCTGGGAGGGGTGCCGGCCTCCTGGCCTCTTTTGACCCCGTCCTCGACCTGGTTCTGGATCCGCACCGCCTCGTCGCGGCGCGTCTCGCCCGGGGCCTGGCCGCTCTGGGTGCCAGTGGCGCCGGCCGCGTTCTGAGCGCCGTCACCCGGAGTGCCACTGGTGCCGTTGCCCTGAGTGGCAGTGGTGGCCTGGGTGCCATTGCCGTTGGTGGCATCCTGTGCGCCGTTGGCACGCGGATCCTGGGTCCCGACCGACCTGTTGGCCGCGGCCGAGTCCTGGCCGCTGACAGAGCTCACCGAGCCATTGCTCTGCGGCGAGCCTACGGCCTGGGCGCCATAGTTGGCGTTCAGCCCGGCCACGAGAGCGCTGGTTCCGGCTTCCTCGGCGGCCCGGTTCTTGCCGGCGGCCTGCTCTTCGCGCAGCTCGGCGCTCGCCTTGAAGCTGTCGACCTGGCTGCCCGACTTGACCTCGCTGGTGCGCGCTTTGGCGCTGGCGGCGGTGGTGCTCTCGTTGCGCTGGGTGGAGCGGGCTTTGGACGGGTTGGACGTCCGACTGGTCCCTCGGCTGGCGCTTGCGCCTGAGCTGCTCCGCTTGGAGCTGCTCTGAGTGCTCCTCTTGGCCGTTGTCGCGGCCGGCCGAGACGACCGCGAGACCGAGCTGCTGCTGCTTTTTTGAACTGCCATCTTGAGTCTCAGGATAGGGCCCCTGGAGGAGGCGATGGTTGCAGTCATGTTTCCGACTTGTAACAAGCGTAAACTCCAGGTAAACAATTCTCGGCAACTTTCGCACGCCCAAAGGGCTCGATCAGGGCCAAGAACGTTGCCATCATAAAGGAATCGCCCCTTCCGGCCCGGTTACATAATGGTCACAAGTGATACTTCTCGGACACAACTCATGAACAAAGAATGACCACAAACGCCCAAAAAGAACCAGGAGCTTCAGCTCCGCCCCACTGAGCTCAGCCAGGTGCGCGTCCAGGATAGATCTGACAGTCAGCGCGCGGGGTAAGGCGACCGGTTTCAGCTACCTCGATGGACTGCTCGAAGAGATCGAGCTGCCGGCTAACGAGGGCTCCAGCTCAGCTACTCGGAAGACCAACTTCCAGTGCGCAGCTCGATGTCAGGCAGAGCCATGTGGCGCGTTGGGAAAACGATATGAACCGCCCGCGCCGCCGAATGCTCCAGAGAGAGGGTCGCTGAAGCCCTGGTCGTCCCCTTGGACGCGCTGCGCGCCGCCGATCAGAAGGACCAGGTCGGGAGCCGGTTGCTCGAGGAGCAGGATGCCGTGCTGGTCGTGCTCTCGAGCGTTACGGACGCGTTATAGCCGGTCGATCACCTCGTCGGCGATCTCGGGTGAGTCCAGATCGGAAACAGCCTCAAAGCCATTGTCCCCGGAGTTGCCGGTGATCATCGCGCGCCAGGAGATCTATACTGTTGCTCTGCAAGATTCTGACATTCCACAGGTAGATTGGGAGGCCATGGTGCCGCGCACGCATGATGCACTTTGGGGAGCGCTGTTATTAGGATTTGAATTCGAGGGCGGGGGGGTGGACCTGGATCAGATATACTCAACGCGGTTGCGGAGCTCTTCTGGCGCCATCTCGTCGTGGATACGCTGCAGCGTGCGCACGAGGTAGCCAATGCTGCGCTCGCCCATCGGAGCGTAGACGATGCCCCAATGCTCGGTGTGGTTGTGCAGAACCAGGAAGTCATCATCCATGGTCGCGAGCACCCGCTCATCGGCTGCAGCACGGGTCAAGTGCTCTTCATCGACGGCCCCCTTGAGTCCCAGGTCCTCCACGGTGACGACATCAATCCCGCGAAGGCGGAGCCCTTTCGCCACCGGTCCCATGAAGCTCTCGTCGAAATAGAAGCGGATCTTGTCAGGCAATCTGGGGCAGCCGCGGGGGGAAGAGCTTCTTGATCTCCTCGCCGCGCCGCGCGGCTTCCCGCCACTCAGCCCGGATCTCTTCGAGGTGATCGAAATAATAGGTCAACGCGGCGTGAACCTCGGCCAGCGTGAGTTCGAAGTTCTGGGCGATTTCCTCGGGAGACCAGCCCGCTTTCTCAGAGCAGGCCGCGATGTGGGACACGCGGATGCGGTGCCCATCGAGACGAGGAGCGCCGCCGCACGTGCCGGGAGTCTGGACGATGTAGGGATATTCCACGGCTCCATTGTATCCCCGTAGAGCCATTCTGTCACCTCCGGTCATCGATTAGGAAGGGAAGCGGCGGTCCTGGAACGCGCACGTGGCTCGCGTAGGAGCGCCGCAACGTGCGGGGAGACAGCTCTCTTTTCAGTCCGCGTCGAACCCATGCTGGCTGGCGAACGATCTGGCTCAGGCGCGGCGCGCCGATTCGGTGCCCGGTCCGGCCCAGGAAGAAGGCCTGCTCGCCGGCCTCGCGGACCAGCTCGGGGCGCCAACAGCTCGTAGCGTCGCAGCCCGATTCCGTAGAGGGTCTCGAGCAGGGCCAGATCACGGCGACCCGGCGTCGTGCTTCGGTCGATCACGCCGAGCAACTGGACCATCTCAGCGCTGGTGGCCGGGCGCTGGAACCGTGGGTTCGGGGTGCCCGGCAGGTCTTCAGCCAGGTCGATCACCAGGTGGCCTTTCCGGTAGGCCCAGCGCACCCAGGTTGCAAGGCGGGCCAGCATTCTCTGGATGGCGGTGGCCAGCCAGAGCCAGGCGACTCGCGAACGGGTGTGCTCGGCTTGGTCTGGGCCTGGCAGGGCCTCCATCTAAGTCTTCGATGGGTCGGCCTCAGCCTGCGTGGCCACCCTGCAGCAGGGCGAGACGCTCGACCACCTGCTGGCCCGGGCCGATGCGGCCCTCTATCAGGCCAAGAGCGCCGGACGCAACCGGCAGGCGCCGCGTCAGCCGTAAAGCTCGTCGAGCGAGAACAGCAGCACGCCCTCCTGGTGGGCGCGGCGCCTGAGCGCGGGAGTGAACGAGGGAGCAAAGAGCGCCCTCCAGACCGTTGGAATCGATAACTCCTCGATCAGAGCGCGCGAGTTGCGGTCGAGGTCTGCGAGCACGTTCTCTCCCACCGGTCGGCCCGACCACTTGCACTCTCCCACCAGGAGGTTGCGCTGCGCTACATCCCAGGCCACCACGTCCACCTCCGAGGAGGCGCTCCACCAGGACCCTACCCGGGCCGGGGACCAGGCAAGCCGGGCTCTCAGGAGAGACTGGCGACAGCATTCTTCGAAGACTGGCGCGCAGAAACTGGCAAAATCCGGACGGATGCGTTGCTCGAGGACCTGCTCGAGCAATCCCATCTCCAGGCGCGTCTGCTCGGGAAAGACATATCGAAACCAGAAGCGCACGAACGGGTCGCGCAGGCGATAGAGACCCCGCCGACTCTTGTGGGGCTGGCTCTCGGTCAAGGGCACAACGCGCTCGATCAGGCCGAGCGTCTGCAAGCTCTGAAGATAGAACGAGACCTGGTTGGCCCCGCTCGGGCCCAGGGCCCGATTGGCGATCTCGCCGAGCCGCGTGCGACCCTCGGCAATGGCGGTCAGGATGGCCATGTAGAGTCGCGGCTCGCGTAACTCTTGCATCAGCAAGAAGGTCACTTCATCGCGCAGGAAGGCTCCTTTGGCCAGGATGCGATCCCGCACCCCGTCCCAGAGGTCCTGCTCGGGGTCAAACTGCAGACAGTAGGCCGGAACGCCCCCCAGCACCGCGAAGCGATGAAAGCGCTCTCTCGTCGAAAGCCGGGGAAAGAACAGCCCGGCCTCGCGAAAATCAAGCGACTCGAGCAGATATTGAGCCGTGCGCCGTCCGAACAGCGGGCTCTTCTCGGCCAGCACCGACCTCTCCATCACAGAGATCGAGGAACCGCACAGAACCACCCGCAACTGACTGTCCTTCAGGCCCCCGTCCCAGGCCCGCTGGATGACGGAAGGCAAGGCAGGGTCGGCCTCGGCCAGGTAGGGGAACTCGTCGAGCACCAGCAGCAGGGGCTGCGTCGAGCGGGCAACGAGAAAGCGCCAGGCCGAGGTCCAGTCAGCAAAACTCACCCCGGCCGCCTCGGGCACCGCCTCTTCCAGGGCTGCCGAGAACTCGCGCAGTTGCTCGCTCAGGGTGGTCTGGGCAGCGACGTAGACCAGGGCCGGCTTCCTGCGAGCGAACTGGCGCAACAGCTCGGTCTTGCCGATCCGTCGGCGGCCATAGAGCACCGCCAGCCCCGCTCCACGGCTCCACCAGCCCTCAAGGAACTCGAGCTCGCGCTCTCTGTTCAAGAACATAGTCTAAACTATACTATTTCTGACTACATTATCCTGTCACGGCGATGGCTTGGCCTACTCGGGCATCTCTTGAAACTCAAAGCACCCTCTCTGGAGCTTACTTGAATGCTTCAAGTATTGGTAGGCTGCTGGAAGCTGACCAGGGGAAACGCCCAGCGATTTCCCCCCCCCTTTCCGCCTCTACCAGTCTGGACGGCTATGATCCTGGCGGGCCTGGCCGAAGATAGCTGAGCGGCATGCAAACCTGGGCGATGAGCTACGTCGTGCACACGGGAGCAACGAGCGGGCTCTTTCGATCAGGAAGCTTTCTTGCCTTCCAGGACGTCCAGTCGGCGGACGCACTCTGCCAGTGTCTGCCGGATCTCCACCTGTCCTTCAGCAAACGACTTCATGATACCGATCGAGTCTTCAAGTCGCTCGGCTGTTTGATCGCTCTTTTCGGCCAGGCCCGACAGTCCCTGGGCGACTTCGCTCAGCCCTCCGGCCAGACCACTGACTTTCTCGGCCAGTCGGCGGAGCTCTGTGGTCGTCTCTCGCTGGCTTATTAACGAGAGGCGAAAGTTGGTCTCAATCCGATCAAGCTCGCTCATCCGAGTTGGTTCTTCGACGATACCTGGTTCGGTGCCTTCGGGTCTGGCCGCGGACACGCTTGTGCAAATTCGTAGACGCGGTTGAGCGCAAAGGCTAGAGTGTACTGCTGCTACGAGGCGAGCAAAGCAGGCTTCCACCGTAGGCCGGCACGCCCCACCATGACCTGGAAAGAAATTCTCCAAGGCTACGTCGAAGGGTTTCATCCAGAGCACCACCAGGGGGGACCGGCAATGAGGCTCGTTTCGGCAAGCTCAACCTGAAGCGCATCCTGCTCTTGGCAAGTTTGATGCTGCTCCTGAGCTGCGGCACGGGGGGGGGAGCTCGCTCCTCGCCTGATCCATCCACCCTCGAGGTGCTCGAGACAGGACCTCGCCTCACCGGCAATTACGAGCGCGTCGGGTCGTTGAGCTTTCTTGCTCCGACTGGGCAAGGAGTGATGGATGTGACTCCCGGCAGCGTGTCCGCCCGCGAGCGAAACGCGATTCTCTCCAGGGCGAGCCGGGAGGAGATTCAGGCCAGCCATGCCGAGGAAAGCCACCTGTTTCAGTTGACCACCCATCAACAGGAGGGCTCGCCCCAGCTGGTCTATGCCCTGGACCGGCTGCAGGGAAGCTCAGCCCCCTTTGTTGCCTATCGCCCCGAAGCGTTCCAGGTCCGCAGCTTGCACAACGGGGTGACCTTCCCCTTGCCCTCGCTGGAGATGGGAGGGCATCTGGTCCGCTACCGCTGGACCTTGCCGGCGGGCGAGCAAACCGCTCTGGTGGCGGTGCAGCCGGTCAACCTGTCGCAGTTCTCGAGCGCCGACCTCTTCGTGGTTCCCTCCTCCGAGCCGGTCGAGACGGTCCTGGAGCTGAACGTCGGGCTGGAGGGCGATCGTTTCCGCATCACCGGTCAGGTGCTGGCGGCTGGACAGTTCCTGATGTCCATCAACGCAGATGGTGGCCCGGCCATCCTCGATGCCCAGGGCAACATCACCAACCGGGCTCAATTACCGCTCTTCCCAACGTTCAAGTATCCCCTGTCGGGAATGTTTGCCCTTTCGGTCGAGCTCGACGGCGCGACCCTGGTGGACGAGGCTTATCTTCAGCGCGGCCTGACCTGGGAGCAGGACTGGCCGGTCATCGAGACCAGCGACTTCAGCCCCATCGCGTTCAGCAATCGGCTGATCTGGGACACAGGCGATGCGACCGTCGACGATGCCACCGCTCGCTGGCGCGCGACCTTTCCCGGCGACACTTTTCCTCGCTGGAGCACGCAGCCTGTGCAACCCTACCAGGCGGGGGCATCGGCCAGCTTCACCTACGACCCGGACAGCCTGCAGCTCTCGGCCAGGCAAGAGCGACCTGAGAGCATTCGGCTGGTGCCCGAGGGCCTGATCGAGGAATACGCCTCCAGTCAGGCTTTCCGGCAAGAGGCCCAGGCGCGCGAAGGCCAGGTCATCTATCCTTACTCGGTCGAGGGGCAAGCCATCAGCTTCAGCACCCCACCGGTCTTACGGGCCACCGCACACGGGGGCGGCATGGTGCCCGCTCGCGTGCGGCAGCTCTGCCTCGAGAACGTCCGTTTCGAGCCCGAGGTGGCCGAGGGTCAGGAGCCCACCACCTTCCGTGCCGATGTGGTCAGCTTTCTCTTCGAGGAGCCCCAGATCCGCTGGTCGCTCGAGATTCAGGACGCCGGGCGGGTCTTTGCGCAAACCCAGTGGCAGGACTTCGACGAGACCTTCGAGCTGAGCGTTCCCTGGGATCGGCTCGACGCGTCTGGAGAGACGGTTGCTCCGGGGAGTTACACCGGCTCGTTGAGCGTGGAGGTGCGCGAGAAGTCCAGGGTGGACCGGAACGGGAACCCGATCATTCTCCCTGCCGAAGCCACGGCCGACTTCCTGGTGCCCGGGGCCGGAGGGCGGGTGCAGATCACCAGCTTCACCGCCAACCCGATCACCTTTGCTCCCAGCCCTCCGCCCCTGGTGACCTTTCGGGCTCAGGCGCAAGCCACCGATTTCGAGGAGGAGCCGCAACTCACCTGGCGGCTCACGGTGACGAGCCCCGCTGGAAACCCGATCTTCGAGACAAGTCGTGTCGGGCCTGACTTTGAAGCCGAGTGGCAGACAGCGGACCTGGCCGAGGGCCTCCATCCAACACTCGGAGCTTCGGCTTTGAGGCCGTTACGGTCGAGATCAACTTGACCGATAACCCGCAGTTGATGATGTTCCCGCTGAAGGCCGTGGTCAAAGTGCGAAATCCCGCCAACCATGCCCTCGTGGTCGTTCACGGCGGAATGCGGACGCTGACCCCCTCGAGAGCCTCGCTGGAGTTCCTGACGCCCGAGGCTTCAGGACGCCAGGCCTTGCACCCGGAGGTGGCCTCGTCCGCGGGCTGGAGCGAGCAGCAACTTGGAGCGACCCACTTCCTGTCGACGGCGGACCTGGGCTCGCTCAAGACACTTCTGCTGTCCAACTGCAACGTGTTGGACCTCTACGACTACAACAACAACGAGTTTGCCGCCGAGGACCCCCTGTCCCGGAGGACGGCCTACTCGGGCACCACCCTGGCGCCTGGCCAGCTCTGGTGGCGGGGGACCGGCCGGGGCCGCACCATTCTGCTGGGCTACAACTTCCCGGTCGTCGGTGGGGCCGCCGGAAACGCCGTCCAGACCTATCTCGCCGAGCTCGACCGCCTGGCGAGCCTGGTGCCCCCCGACAAGCTCCAGCAACTGGCCTGGATCTCCGCCAACCTGACGGAGGCCCGCAAACCAGGTGCCGAAAGCGCTCTGAACGCGTGCGCCTGGGACGCTGACTCCTACTACTACATCGCTTACTTCCCGCCCCTGGGACGAGAGAACCCGGAGCTTCGGCGCGAGCCACGGAGAATACTGGGAGTCTTCCGGATCCCGCTCGTCGACGGCGACAACCAGGTTATTCAACCCAACAAGCGATTGCAGAAACCTGGAGGTGAGGAGATCTCGATTCCCGGCACCCCTTTAGCTCCTTAGTTGACCGGAGGAAACCCATGCGAAAACCCACAGAACTTGTGATCTTGCTCCTGATCCTGGCCTGGGCGCTCCGGCCCGGGGCTGCCCAGGCACCGCCTGAGAAGGTCTACGAGCCTTTCGTCAAGACCACCGAGTATGAGGAGGCCTGGCGTTTACTGGACGCCTCCCGCTTCGAGGAGTTCCGAGCCCGAATGGCCGAGATTGCCGCGGCCAATCCGGGCACGACCCTGGGCGCCGTCTGCCTTTTCAAGCAGTCGGGCTGGTCCGAGAGTTCCGACCGACCTCGCATTCTGAACGCCATCATCGCCGGCTATCCGCGCTCGCGATTCGAGATCTGGGCCAGGTTGGATCTGCTGAACGGCCAGTACGGATATTCCGACATGGAGGGCTGGCTTGCGGACGCCGACCGGCTGGCCCAGTCCTACGGAGGGCCGCCCCTGGCGGCCATTCTCCGGGGAAGAGACCTGGACCGTCTCAGCGCGCAGGTCCTGGCCCTCCCCGTCGAAGTCCGTTACGGCCTCGCCGAGGTCTACGGGGAGATGCTGGGGGGGCTGGTTTGCCAGCTGAAGCAATACGAGCGGGCTGTTCCGCTCGCGATCTTCGGTCGCCAGGCTTTCTCCATGCATAGTGACGGGATCATTTCTCTAGAATACATTCTGACGAAGGCAAAAACCGGAACCTGGAGTCATCTGGCCACGAAATTCGTTTCCCCGACAGTGCGAGTGATTCATCCTCGGCATGCTCGCCACACCGGTCCGCGGCCCAAGATTCGCCTCGAGATGTTCACGGGAGACGTTAGCGTTGAGGGGATCGACCTTCGTCGGTCGACCATTCTGCTGGACGGGCAGGACTTCTGGCCCAGGCTGCGGGCGCGCGTCCGGGTCGACAAGTCGCTCAAGCCCGGCCGGGTATTTGAGCGCATCCTCCTGAGCGGGCGCCCGGCCCTACCCCTCGCGCCCGGCCGCCACACCCTGGAGATCGTGGCCCGGTCTTCCGGTTACTACCAGGAGAGCGGCACCGGCTTGACGCGCACGCTGGTCGAGTTCACCGTGGGCAAGAGCCATGACGACGACTGCGACCGCCGCGAGGACGACGCTCGAGACTGGGAGCAAGACTGAGTCGCCCTCCAGCCCGACGTTCAGCTCCAGGACCGTCTCGACCGTCCAGGATTTAGCTGACGCTGGACGGGTAAGACATGACACCCGATTTGAGCGTCCGAACCAAAGTCCCCCATCGTTTGCGGGACGGTCGTCCCATGGAGAAGCTGCGTTTCGAGGCTCGTCCCCCGATGACACTGGCGCCGGGTCTTCACCAGGCACACCTCGTCGTCCAAGTCAGCGGCTATCAGGCGGGGCAGACCACCTTGACCTGGACCTTTCGAGTCGGCCAGAATCAGGACAACCCTGAAGACGAGTGCGACGAGTGGGATGATGACAGAGAGTGGGAGCGCGACGACTGATTCCAACCGTCTGGAGGGCGCTCTTTGCTCCCTCGTTTACTCCCGCGCTCGAGCGCCGCGCCCACCAGGAGGGCGTGCTGCTGTTCTCGCTCGACGAGCT
>QWHO01000184.1 GCA_021404945.1 bacterium CPR1 | reverse complement strand
ATTGTTCAGCCCGTCGCGAAAGTCGATCTCGGGCACGTCCACGGGCGCGGGCTGCGTCTGGGCAGGCTGCTGGGGGCGCTGGTGAGCAGGAGCGGATCCGAAGTTGCCCCACTGCATTCCGGGAAAGCCGTTCATAGCCCTAGTCTACTGCGTGGGGCTGAAAGTGGGCTGAAAGCCGAGGCCCGGGCGGCCCGTGTGGCACGCGGCTCGGGTCGCTCTTGAGGCGGCGAGAGTGCGCCTCATGAGGCGCGATCCGCGTGCCTCACGGCTCGGGTCGATCTTGAGGCGGCGAGAGTGCGCCTCATGAGGCGCGATCCGCGTGCCTCACGGCTCGGGTCGATCTTGAGGCGGCGAAGCTAGGCGGGCGGCTCGCTCGGGGGCGGAGGCTCCGGGAACGGCGGCGGAGGCGGAGGCGGAGGTTGCTCGAACCAGAGCAGGCCATAGATCTGGTAAGGGCCGATCTCGCGCTGGACGCGCAGGGCTCCGATACCGGGGGAAATCGTGCCGGATTCCTCCAGGTCGCCGAAGCGGCCGCGGATGTGGCTCACGCCGTCCATGGTCATCTCGACGTGGCGCTGGAACGGGGTGCCGGCCACGTTGCCCTGGTGCTGCCATTTGGGCATCCAGCTATCAAAGACCATCCGGCTGGACTCGGCCACCTGCATCCCCTCGATCTGGCCCTGGACCTGGGTATCGGCGTTCCAGCCAATGCCGACCTGCAGCTGCTCCTGCGGATGAGGGTGCTCAGAGGGGGCGATCTGGCCCACGGTCTGGCTGCCCACGTAGGGATTGTAGAACGTCTGCTCCAGCACAGTGATCTCGGGAGCGCCGTGGGTGCCGAACTTCGTCTCGCAGGCCATAGAGAAGCCGTCCGCGTTCATCTCTCCCTGGCCCTCGAAGACCTGATGGAAATCGGGCTGCTCCTTGTGGCGGATCTCCATGTGGTAGAAGGCCTTGGTGCCGGGCTTGATGTTGGGACCGGCGGCCTCCATCAACACCAGGTCCACATTGGGGTGCAGAGCCACTTCCAGCGGATCGTTGAACCCGTCCGAGAAGTCCACGCGCGCGCTGGCGACGGGCAAAGTCAGGGGTCTTTGAATGGTATTCATGCTCTTGCTCCCCGTAGTCCCTTGCAGACTCTCCGATCGCCCTTAAAAAAACCTGAAAACCGAAGGGACCTGCCCGCCAAGAAAGAATCTGCGCACAACGTGTCCGCCGACGAGCCTCCCCGACCCGCTTTCCGTGAACGCCTGCGCCGCTCAGCGGCAATCGCCAGGGGTTTTGTTCCCCTGACTCTTACGGGCCTCCTGGTGGGCGGGCTGGCGGCCCACGCCATCAAGTATCAGGGCGTGGACAAGCTGGACCTGCTGCTGTTGATGGCCGGACTGGTGGGGGCGGTCATCCTGATCGCGATGCTGGCGCTGGTGCTCGTGGCCGCCCTGCTGTTGCACCTTCGCATCCGCCGCATGGAGACGCCCCCGGCGAGACTTTGCCTGAACGCCGGGGTCTGGCAGCCGACCGGTTTTGAGCTGAGCTTCCCGTGGTTTTTTCCCTGCATCGAGGTGCTGTGGGCCTGGGAGAGCGAGCCGGGGCACACCATCGCGCTGGAGGTCAAGCTCGAGCGGGTGGGCAGCCGGGCGCTCGAGCTGGTGCGCCCCCAGAAGCGGGGCATCTACACCCGCCTGCGCCGCCGCATCACCGTGCGAGACGTGTTGCACCTGACCAACCTTTCGTGGGGCTTCACCACCCCGGTCGAGGTGCAGATCATGCCCGGGGCCGGGCACATCGACGGGCTGTCGCTGCTGGCGCGCTTTGTGAGCGGCGAGGACCTGTCCGACCCGCGCGGCGATCCCACCGGCGACCGGGTGGACATGCGCCAGTACGCCCGGGGCGATTCGCCGCGCACCATCTTGTGGAAGGTCTTCGCGCGTACCCGCAAGCTGATGGTGCGCGTCAGCGAGCGGGCTCTGACAGCCCGCCCGCGAGCCTGCGCCTACATGGCCAGCGGCCCGGCCGACGAGGCGGGGGCCGGTCTGGCCCGGGTCATCCTCGAGCGCGGCCTGCTCGGCGACGGGTGGCGTTTCGGGGCTGATGGCAGCGCCACCCACACGGCCAACCCGCAGGGAGCGCTGGAGATCCTGGCCCGCTCGGGCAATCCCGAATCGCAGGGCCAGAGCCACCTGGAACGATACATGCAAGAGGCGGCCACGGCCGGCTTCGGCTCCTGCTTTATCGTGGTCCCTCCGGGAGGGGGCGAGCAGGCCGAGCGGATCTTGCAGGCCGCCCGCAACACACCCATGCGGGTGATCCTGTGCATCGCTCTGGACCACATCCCCCTCGACCAGCCGGAAGCTCCGGCCTGGAAACGCTTTTTGGTGGCTCCCGAGAGCGCCGAGGCTCCCCCCTCGCTCGAGTCCATCGCCCGCCGCTGGGGCTCGGGGCGAGAGGAGGTGCTGCTGGTGGATCGCTCCAGCGGCAATGTTTACAGCGACCTGAACGCCATCGTGGCGGCCCGGGCCCGCCTGAAAGCGAAGGCCAGTGCTTAGCAAGCTCAAGCACGTCCTCTGGGTCTTCAGCGGCGCCCTGATCTGGAGCGCCTCGCTGGGCGTGCTGTGCAGCCAGCGCTCACCCATGGCGCTGTCGATCCTGGCCGCCGTCACCGCCGGGCTGGTCGGAGCCGCCAGCGGCTTCTTCCTGGCCCGCAGTCGCCTGCGCCTGGCCGGACTCTGGCTGGGCGCAGCCGCCCTGATCGCCCTGGTCTGCGCGCTCATCTCCTTTGCCCGCAATACCACGTTGTTCTCGGTCGTGCTGGGCCCTTCGCTGCTGTTCAGCCTGAGCGAGGCCTGCGGCTGGCTCCTGGTTCCCTGGATCCTGGTAGCCGTGCTGCGCGCCTCGACCCAGCGCCAGAGCGCCTTCGTGGTGCTGGAGGTGGGAGCGGTGGGGCTGGTGCTGTCCAGCATTTTTGCCGGCCACCGCGACGGGTTCATCAACCGCCCCTTCTTCCTGGTGGATCCGCTTTTCGGGGCGGGGTGGGATCCCACCCCGGTCTTCCTGGGCCTGGGAGCCCTGGTCGGGGTGGTGCTGATCGGTCTGATGGCCAGCCTGAGCGCCCAGCGCCGCTCGTTTCTGGACCTCTTCCTGCTGATGGTGCTGATCTTCGGCTGCTTCTTGTTCGTGCCGGTGGCCAGGCTGAAGGACTTCCAGGGCAAGCAGCTGCATGGAGGCACGGGCGACCTGAAGCTACCGGGCGATGGCACCGGGGAAGGGCAAGGCGGCCAGGGCGGTAGCCAGGGCCAGCAGGGCGGCTCGCAGGGCGGCAGCCAGGGCCAGCAGGGCGGCTCCCAGGGCGGAGGCCAGGGCCAGCAAGGTGGAGCGCAGAGCGGTGGGCAGGGCGGCCAGGGGGGCCAGGGCGGTGAGCAACAGCAGGGCCAGGACGGGCAGAGCCAGCAGACTGACGAGCTCAAGTTCTCCGACCGCCAGGAGCAAGAGAAAGACTCCCCGGTGGCCGTGGTCATCTTCCGCGACGACTACGAGCCCCCCGGCGGAGTCTACTACTTCCGCCAGGACGCGTTCTCGGTCTACAACGGCACCAAGCTCGTGCGCGACGCCAGCGGCAAGTTCGACCGCGACGCCCTCAACGATTTTCCCACCCGGGCCACCCCGGTGGACGTGCCCGAGTTGCGCGACTTCCGCTTTTTCAGCGAGACCGACAAACCTCGCGTGGGCAGCCTCGATCCTACCGCCTTCAAACAGCTCGAGACCACAGTGGCGCTCATCGCAGAGCACAGCCGTCCCTTCGGGCTGAACAACCCGGTCTCGTTCGCGCCCCGCTCGAACCCCGACCCCAGCAAGTTCCAGCGTGCCTACTCGGTGACCTCGATGGTGGTCACCAAGCCCTATAAGGAGATCCTGCAATACCAACCGGGCAACCCCAGCTGGGATCAGGAGACCTGGGACCACTACCTGGCCGCCCCCAGGGACCCGCGCTACGCAAAGCTGGCCGAGGAGATCTTGCAGACCCTGCCCGAGGAGTACCGCGACATCCCCATGGCCCGGGTGATCGCCATCAAGCTGTGGATGGAGAAGAACTGCATCTACAGCCTCACCACCAAGCACAACGCCAGCGATACGCCGGTGGAGTCGTTCTTGTTCGGCGACCGCACCGGCTACTGCGTCTTCCTGGGCCACTCGGCCGCCTACCTTTACCGCACGCTTGGCATTCCCGCCCGGGTCTGCCACGGCTATGCGGTGGAAGCGGCCCAACGAGGGGGTGGCTCGTCGCTTCTGATCCGCTCCAAGAACGCCCACGAGTGGGCCGAGGTCTACCTCGACGGGCTGGGCTGGACCGACATGGACATCTCCCCCGAGCGCACCCTGGAGAAACCCCAAGAGCAGGTGGATCAGAGCCTGCAGCAGATGATGGGCGAGCTGGCCCGCAAGGACCCTGAGGACCCTCCGCCGGATGACAAGCCGCGCCAGGACCTGCAGGAAATCCTGCGCAAGCTGGCCCTGGCACTGCTCAAGGCCTTTCCCTGGTGCTTCCTGGCTGTGCTGGCGGGGCTCTACGGCATCAAGATCTATCGCCGCACCCGGCCCTACTTCGCGCCCGACGCGCGACTGCCGGTGGTGGTCTATCGAGCCACCCTGGACAAGCTGGCCGACCGGGGGCTCTTGCGGACCAAAGGCGAGACCCGGGGCGAGTTCGCCCGCCGGCTCTCCAGCCTGTGCCCCTCCTTTGCCGAGCTGACCGAGCGCCATCTCGAGCACGCCCTGGGACCGGGGGCGCGGCCCTCCAACCGCCAGCGCTACCTGCAGCTGATGCAAGAAACCACTCGTCAAGCCGAGCGGCACGCCTCCTTCGGGAGAAAGCTGCTCTTCATCCTCAACCCGATCTCGTGGTGGTGGGTGAAATGACCCGAAAGGAGACCTCCCCATGGAGACCATGGAGTCGATAGAAACCCCGGCCATTGCCGCGCGCCACCCGCTGGACATCCCGGCCGGGGTGATCCGGCGCTTGCAGGCGCGTCTGAAACGCTCGGTCAAAGGGCGCGACGAGGTGATCGACCTGATCTTGATCGCCCTGATGGCCGATGGCCACGTGCTGCTCGAGGACTACCCAGGCTCGGGCAAGACCACTCTGGCCAAGACGCTGGGCGAGAGCATCATCGACGACGTGGAGGAGGACGAGATCCCCAGCTTCCGGCGCATCCAGTTCACGCCCGACCTCTTGCCCTCGGACATCACCGGGGTGTCGGTGTTCGACGTAGACTCAGCCAGCTTCCACTTCCGGCGCGGCCCGATCTTCGCCTACGTGGTGCTCGGCGACGAGATCAACCGCACCTCGCCCAAGGTGCAGTCGGCCATGCTCGAGGCCATGGCCGAGAAACAGGTCACCGTGGACAATGTGAGCTACCCGCTCAACGATCTATTTTTCGTGATCGCCACCCAGAACCCGCTCGATCTTGCGGGCACCTTCCCCCTGCCGGTGGCTCAGCTCGACCGCTTCCTCTTCAAGGTGCGCATGGACTACATCGCCCGCGAGGCCGAGATCGACGTGGTCAATAACCGCATCCTGGGCAACCCGGTGCGCGAGGAGGATCTGCCCAAGGTGCGCCGGGGCGAGATCGTGGACGCCCGCCGGGCCATGGAAGAGCACGTCAAGGTGAACGCCCATGTCTCCACCTGCCTGGTGGATATTGCCCGCTCGATTCGAGCCAACCCCAAGGTGATGCAGGGCATCTCCACCCGCAGCCTGGTGCTGATGGTGCCGGCCTTGAAAGCGGCCGCCCTCATGCGGGGACGCGACTACGTCACCGATGACGACGTCAAGTGGCTGGCCCCCTACGTTTTCAGCCATCGCCTGTCGCTGGCGCCGGGCGTGGTGGAGCCTCACGCGGTGGTCAAGGAGTGCAGCAAGGAAGCGGTGGAAGCCCTCAGCCGCGCCACCCTCAAGTGAAGTTGCGCCTCTGTCTTCTCGTGCTCGTGCTGCTCGCGCAGGTTGCGCTGGCGCGCCAGAATTACGAAGAGATGCCGGAGGTGCAGCAGGCCATCAAGGCTCAGGAGGCTGGCAAGTACATCCAGGCCCGCGAGCTGGCCGAGAAGCTGCTCAAGCAGGATCCACGGAACTGGGCCGCCTGCGCGATTCTGGGCAAGCTCTACCTCTACGTCGAGCCGGGCGGGCTGCCGCGGGCCTACTACTATCTCAAGCGGGCCCGGGGCCTGATGCGGCGCGACTGGGGCGAGCCGGTCGACTCCAGCGGACCCTGGCGCACCCAGTGGGAGCTCCTGCACGGCCTGATCACCACCTGCTCGCACATGGAGCGCTACGAGGAGCAGTTGGGCATCTTGCGCGACTACAACGCCTGGTTCCGCCCCGTGATGCCCGAGGAGGAAGGCTGGCCGCTCATGAAACTGGGGCGGCTGGCCGAAGCCCTTCACAAGATGGAGGCGGTGCTGGCCAGCTCCAAGGAAGAGCGGGCCCGGGTCACGGCCTACAATACCCTCGGAGCCATTGAGCTGGAGGCCCACGACATCAAAGCCAGCCGCGACTGGTATGCCCGACTGTGGCAGGAGATCAAAGAGCGCGGCTGGACTCTCGAGTGCACCTTTCCCCGCAACCTGGCCGAGGCCGAGGAGATGCTGGGCAACTACAGCCGGGCCGAGGAGCTTTTGCTGGAGTCCTCCAAGCACCCCAATCCGTGGGCCTACACCAATCCGTGGGGGGATCTGGCCAACCTCTACATCGACCAGGGCCGCTTTCCCGAGGTGCTGTCCGCCATCAAGCGCATGGAGGCCTGGGGAGCCACCAGCGTGCCCATCGTGGTCAGCCAGACCTGGGCCGAGCGCCAGACCACCACCGCCTATGCCCTCTACGCCATGGGCTACGATGACGCGGCCGAGCGCCTGATGCGGCGCATCATTTACCGGCCCGATCGCAACATGGGCACCTCCTCCAAAGCCTACCTGGTGGAAGTGATCAACCTGGGCATCTACCGCGGCGTGCTGCTCGCGCGCTGCGAGCGGCTGCGCGAGGAGATGAGCTGGAGCACCTGGACGCGCTGGTTCGAGCTGGGGGCCCAACTCGTCAACCTCACCCAGGAGCTGGATCAGATCACCGACCGCACCGCCGCCCTGGTGGTGGGCGAGGGAGGGCTTCCGGCCGGGGTGCAGTGCCACCAGACGGGCTCGTTCTACGCCAGCTGGATGTTGCCCGACGTGAACAACCTCTTCGGCACCGGAGTGGTGGCCGCTCAGGTCGACCGCATCTTCCGAGACAAGAGACACACCACCCTGGAGGTGGAGAAGCCCTACCTGCAGGCCGTGCTTGCCGAGGGAGAGTGGCTGCAAGGCAGCCGCGAGAAGGCCCATGGGGCGCTGGAGAAGGCGCTGAAGGATCTTGCTCCCAGCCAGACGCTTCTGCGGGCTCGCATGGAGGCCGAGTTGGGTGACCTCTTGTGGCGCCAGGGAAAGCGTCAGGACGCGCTGGGCCACTTCGACAAGACCTTCCAGCTCGACGGGGCCATGTTCCGGCGACTGGGCATCCGCTTGCCGGTCAAGGTGAGCGCAGGCGGCGGCCCGCAAGCCTCACGAGCGGCCGGCTACCTGAGCAACTCGCCCCGGTTCTTCTCCGACTCCAACGGCTTCAAGGTGCACGTGACCGAAGGGGCGGCCGGGTTGTCGGCCACGGTATCCGACTTCCGGGGCACGCGCATCGCCGAGGTCACCAGCCCCGCCAAGAATACCTCTGACGAGACCGTGCGCGCCTTCTGCGCCCGCTTCCACGAATACGTTTTCTCGGCTCGGATGGACTTGAGCCAGAGCGACATCAACTCACTCAACGGCTCGACCGCGGCCACCTCGGCGGCCCGCGAGGACTTGCTCAAGACGCTGCGCATCGAGCCTCAGAGTCCTCCGTGAAGGCGGTCATGTTCGATATCGGGGGGGTGGTCATCGGGGCCGGCCTGGAGCGTTACCTCGAGCGCGCTCAGAGGCTGTTCGGCTCCGACGAGCCCATGAAGCGCGAGCTGGTGGCGCGCGTGCGCGACCTGGAGATGGGCAAGATGACCAGCTTCGAATTCTGGGACGGCATCGGGCAGACACTGCTGCGAGCAGGCGAGGGGCGCAGGCCCCGCCCGCGGCACTTCCAGAACCTGTGGCGCAATCTGATGCTGGACTCGCTGGCGCCCAACCGTCCTCTGCTCTGGCTCTGCCAGGCCATCGCCCGCAACGGGCTCATCGTAGGGGCGGTTTCCAACACCATCGTGGACCACGCCGAGATCCTGATCGAAAGGGGCATCTACGTGCCCTTCGATCCCTGCGTGCTCTCCTGTTACGTGGGCCTGCGCAAGCCCGACCCGGAGATGTTCAAGTTGGCCGCCCGTCAGGCTCGCGTGAGCCCCTACCAGTGCATCATGGTGGACGACAACGCCGACAACCTGCCGGCCGCAGCCAGCATCGGCATGGTGACCCACCACTACCGCGACGTAAACCGGCTGGCCCAGGCCCTGAAGGGTCACAAGCTCATCACGCCTCTGCAGATGAGGCGCTTTCAGGAGGTGTCCGCTGCCGAAGGACTCCTTTGACTGCCCCTGGCTGACCCGGCGCGAAGACTATCCGCGCCACGGGACGCTGCGCGATCAGTGGCAGCACTTCATGCGCTATGCCGTACTGGCTCCTTCCAGTCACAACAGCCAGCCCTGGAGGTTCGTGCTCAAAGGCGAGACTGTGGAGCTGTGGCCCGACACCAGCCGCCACCTGGCCGTGGCCGACCCCGATCGGCGCGAGCTGACGCTGGCCTGCGGGGCGTCCCTGTTCTGCCTGCGTCTGGCCGCCTGGTCGGTGGGGGCAGGCCTCTCAGTGAATGTCTCGGCCAGCTCGGAGCGACCGCTGGCCTCGATCACCCGCGCTGCTCTCGAGTGCGAGTTCGACTGGGAGCCCGAATTCGCGGCCCTCCCCTATCTACGCATGGACTTTCGCCCCTTCCGGGTGGATACGCCCACTCCGGCCCTGCTGCGGGCCGTCACCCGGCCCATCCTGGGCGGCTTTCCGCGCGGCTTCAAGTCCTACTGCGGTCCTGTGAAGGTGGGCCTGGTGCGCGATGACACGGGCCGTCAGGCCATCAGCCGCCGGGTCGAGGAGGCGGCTCGCGAGCAGTGGAGCGACGCCCTCTTTCGCAAGGAGCTGGCGGGCTGGGAAGGGGCCGAGGAGCTGCTGGCCTACCGGCTGGGACTGCCACCTTTCCTGGCCTGGCTGGCTCCGCGCTTGCTACCGGTGTGGAGTCCGGCCGAGCGCATCGCGGAGAGCCAGGGGCAGCAAGCCCGCGAGGCTCCCGTGCTGGTGGTGCTGGGGGCTGCCCGAGAAGGAGTGCTGGAGTGGCTCTCTTGCGGCGAGTGCCTGGCCGCCCTGGCTCTGAGCGGAAGGGCCCGTGGGCTGAGCTGGTCGCCCTTCCTGGCGGTCACCCGGCGGGCCTCGAGGCGAGCTCACGTGGGGGAGCAGAGCGGGGTGGACCATCCCCAGGTGCTGCTGCGACTGGGCTACGGCGGTCACGTGCCGGCCCCGCCCCGACGCGGGGTGGATGAGGTGTGCTCGGTGGGGTAGGCAACGGCTGGGAGCCGGCCGATGGGCAGGCGTCGGACCCTCACCGGGCGCTGGCTCTCCCAGGGCGCCGTGAAACCGAGCTCCGCCCCTGAAAGGACGATGGCGGGATTTCGAGAACCCCGGTGCATCGATTTGCGGGGAGGGTCCGTGTCGTCAATTCGAAGCCTGCTTCTCCTGGTCGCCGCCACGGCGCTCTTGATTTCTGGTTGCAGCAGCCCGGGGTCTTCGGGTGCGCCCTCGAGCGCTCCCGCTTCCCTCGCTTTGAGAGTGGTTTTTCCCGAGGCGACCCGGAACCGGCTCTCCGACCTGGCTCTCCTGATCATCCGAGTGGTGGATGCTGAGGATAGCAGCCGCGACGTCATCTCGGCCACTCGAGTCGACCTGACCGGGCTCACCGACCGCCTGCTGGTGCAGAGCCTGACCGGCATCAGCCCGGGCAACCGCCGAGTGCTGCTGGAGAGCTACGATGGTCTTGGCAACCTGGCGGCGGTCGGCGACTCGGGCCCGATCGAGCTCTCGGCCGGGGCCCTGGTGACGCTCGAGCTCTCTTTGGTAGCGCCCGAGGTCAATCGACTCGTGTTCGTGACCCACCCGAGCAACGCAGTGGTCGCAACGGCATTGGCCCCACCCGTTCAGGTCGCCGTGGAGGATCCTCGGGGGAACCGCCTCACCAGCTCCTCGGCTCGGATCACTTTAAGCCTGGTGGGTCCGGCAGGTGCCCTGGGGGGCACCGCCACGGTTGCCGCCAGCAATGGACTGGCAACCTTCTCGGACCTGTCGGTCGACCGGGTCGGCCAGGGGTTCCAGTTGCTGGCCACCTCAGCCGGGCTGCTCGAGGCAACCAGCGACCCCTTCAACATCGCAGCTGCAGCCGCCCGGCCGGCCAGCCTGGCCTTCGCCACCCAGCCGGTCGATACCGTGGCCGGGCAGGTCATCGTGCCCGCCATCCAGGTCACCGTGCTCGATGCGGCCGGAACCGTGGTGCCGACTGCCACCAATCCGATCACCGTGTCGCTCTCGGGCGGAGTTCTGAGCGGAACTGTCAGCGTTAGCGCGGTGAACGGGGTGGCCACCTTCTCGACGCTCAGCGGCAGCCCGGCCGCCCCCGGCCTTACATTGGCGGCCTCCTCGCCCGGATTGACGGGAGCGACCAGCGCAAGCTTCAACCTGCTCGCCCCCTTTGGTCCGCCCGCCCAGCTTGCGTTCGTGACCCAGCCGGTCAACTCGCAGGCTCGCGAGACGATGCCCAACGTCCAGGTCGAGGTGATCGATGCCGCCGGGGTACGAGTCACCAGCGCCACCAACCCCATCACTTTAATTTTGTCCACCAACCCCGGTCCCGCCACCCTGACCGGAAGCCCGACCGTCAACGCTGTCAACGGGCTGGCTTCCTTTGCCGACCTCAAGCTCAGTAAATCCGGCACCGGCTACGTCCTGGAGGCAAGCTCGCCGGGCCTGGTCCTGGTCAACAGCAATCCCTTCGATCAGAGCCTGCCCCGGAACGCCCTGATCGCCTTGCCCGACTCCCCATTCGGGCCCTACCTCGACCCCCTGCGGGCCAGCCTGTCTCCTGACGGACAGTTCTTCTATTGCACCCAATTCCAGGTTGGAGCCAATGATGTGCTGCAGTTCTCGGTGGACGCCGTCAGCGGAGAGCTCACGCCGCTCGTCCCCCCCACCGTGGCTGCGGGAACCCAGCCCGGGGGCGTGGCCGTCTCCCCCGACAACCTGTTTGCTTTCGCAGCCAACGCCGCAGGCAATACCATCAGCCTCTACAACCTGGTGGGCGGTGCCCTGCTACCTTTCGGTGGGCCGGTCCCGACGGGGGGGCTCAATCCCCTGGGAGTCACCGTCCGGCCAGGAGCAG
>QWHO01000705.1 GCA_021404945.1 bacterium CPR1 | reverse complement strand
CCATCGAGCGCGGCCAGTGCTGCAGTGAGCGCGTCTATCAGCTTCACCCGGACGTCATCTCGGCCGCTCCCGGTGCAGCGCGAACAAGCATTGGCCTGAACGCGGTGTCCTTGATGGGCCAGATACGCGTGTTGACGGGCGCCTCTTTTGACAAGATCGCTCGATTCTTCACCGAGAATCTCGGACTGAAAGTCAGCAAGGCGGGGGTTCTCAACATCTTGCACAACCTCGGAGAGCACCTCAAGCCCTCCACGGACATCCTGACTCAGCAGCTGAGGGGAAGCCAAGCCGTGAACGGCGACGAAACCGGCTGGTGGTTTATGGGGGAGTCCGGCTGGGCATGGAGCTTCAGCGACCCACGGACCTGCATTTACCGTATCGAGAACAACCGTGGACACCGAGTCGTCTTGGACGTTCTCGGACCGGACTTCGCAGGGTGGTTGACCTCCGACTTCCTGGCAACATACGACCCACTTCCCTACAAGAAAAGCAAGTGCATGGCCCATCTTCTCAGGTTTCTTAAGGAGATTATCGCGGGAACGGACAAGGAAGCGGCTTGCTTCGCCAGGCGCGTGAAGTGTTTCGTGAAGACGGCGATGGCGATCAAACGACGAGAAGTCTGTTTCGGCGCTCAACTTGAGGGTTTTCGGTCGGAACTGGAGGCCGACCTGGAAGTTTTTTGCGGCTGTTCTCTCGGAGGCGGCCTCGGTAAGCGCCTCGTCAAGCGCCTTCAAAAGCACCGCAAGCACATCCTGACCTTCCTTTCAGACACGTCCGTAGACGCAACGAACAACCGGGCCGAGCGAGATATTCGGCCGTTCGTTATCTTCCGCAAGCTTTGCGGTGGTACGCGCAGCAAGCGGGGAGCTGAGGGGCTCATGCGGCTGATGAGCATCTACACCACCTGCCGGAAGCGGGGCGTGGACTTCCTGCGCTTCGTCGCCGCGGCCAGACAGCATTTCGGGGCCGGACCCAAGTTGCTGGCTTTGCCCCCACCCTGACCTGAGACGGGACTGGAAGAACCTGGTCGCAAACATGGACGAGTGGCCTCGCGCCACAGCGCGCGTCCATCATTCAGGAGCATTCTCCTCAGGCAATGGGCTAACCACATACCACTTAGCTTTACCCATTTGAGCGCCGGAAAATGATCGGCCCTGAAATGATATGCTTGAATCCTTATCAGGTCGAGGTACTGATCCTGGTGGAGACGCATGCGCCAAGCTGAATCGTGAACACGTTCCAGAGCTTCTCTCAAAGAAACTCTTTCGAGCCGGCCGGTTAGCTCGTGTTGGAAATCAAATAGATCCTTCTGGTCTTTCTCTGCGCCTATGTGCTCGTAAAACAATTCTGGCTTGTTCCGCATGAAGTCTGGGAGTGATTTCTGCGCTGCTCGTCGTAGCCAAGTCGTCCGTGCTGCCAACCAAGCCAGAAACCGTGATAGGTCCTCGCTTATCACACCATTGCCCCCTATGAAGTGATGGAGATGGGGAGCGGCATCGCCCTCAATCTTGCTCAGTCGTTCCTCTAGCTCGTCCTCATGATGGCCGCCTGCTCCCGCGTAAAAGTCCTTCACGACGCCCACGTTGCCGATGTCCGCGAGATAGGTCTGCTTTGTATGCAGATCGTCCACCCAGATACGTTCCGAACCAGGAGCGCAGAAATTCTTCAGATAGAATCTCGGTATCACGTGGCTTCGACGGGTTCTGCTCACCCAATAATCATTCCACCGTGGCTATCGCCGCTCCCTTCAGTCCCATCTCGCTACGACCAGTGAATGATTGGTCGCTTGAAAGGAACACCCAACTCCCCGTCAAAGCACGACCCGTGCGCAGGCGCAGATCGGGCTCCCTTCTAGTCGTTCTCCTGGTGGTCGGCATGTGGCTGGCAGCCTGGGGCCATGACCTTGTGGAGCCAGCTGACCATGATCACGCGCCCGAGAAGCCGGTCTACTCGCTCGCGCTCCGGGCGCAGGTCAACCCGCCCAACCTGGTGGTGGACCCGTTGCCGCAGGCCCTGGCCCCGTTGCTGGCCTGCACCGCCCACGGTCCGCAGCTCCACCGCCTCGCTCCTCTCCGCGACGAGGGGCCTCCTCTGCACCCCTGTCTCCCTCGCGGCCCTTCCCGTCGAGGCCCTCCC
>QWHO01000183.1 GCA_021404945.1 bacterium CPR1 | reverse complement strand
AATGAACGCCGAGAACCTTTTCAGCTGGATCGTAACGCTGATCAACTTTGGCATTCTCTATTTCCTTTTCAATGCCATCTTGATCCAGCCCATGATTCAAGCCGCCAAAGAGCGCGAAGAGCGAGCCCGGAGCAAGATCGATGAGGCCGAGAGCCTCTATCAGGACGCTCTGAAGCTCAAGGCCGAGTATGAAAAGCTCCTTTCCAGCCTGCCCACCGAGAAAGAGCAGATCGCCAGGCACGCTGAGGAAGAAGGTGGGCGGATCAAGGAATACTATCAGGAGGAGGCTGTGCGTGAAGCCAACTGGGTCCGTCAGCGCTCCGGCTCGGAGGCCGAAATCTTGCGGCGACAGGCGACGATCGAGCTGCAAGACCTGGCCTCGGAGCAGTCGGTGGCTCGCGCCCGCAAACTGCTGCAGGACTGCCTGGCCGATGGTGACAGGCGGGCCATCCTGGCCAACTTTGTAGAACGGGTAGGCACCACTCATGCTTCTTGAGACGGTCGCAAATCGCTACGCCGAAGCGCTCTACGGAATGGCCAGGGCAGAGGGAAAGGCCAAGCAGCAGCTCAAGGAGCTCGAGCAGGTGAACAACGTCATCGCCCACTCTCGGGCTCTTGGCCGCGCCGTCCAGTCGCCCACCATTCCGGCTCAAGTCAAGAAGAACATCCTGCGCGACGTGCTCCACAAGGAGAAGATCACACCTCGCACGCTGCACTTTTTCTATCTGCTCGTGGACAAGAGCCGCGAGGTTTACGTTCGGGCCGTGGTCGACTCGTTCCGCGAGTTCCTGCGACGCGACGAAGGCGTCATCAAGTGTCGAGCCGAGGTCGCTTCCCCTCTTGACGAGGAGATGAAGAATCGCCTCATCGAGCAGATCACCAAAGCCACCAGGATGAAGGTGGAGTTGGAAGTGGTGGAGCGTCCCGAGCTCCTGGCCGGGGCCATCCTCACGGTCGGCGACCGCCTCATCGACGGAAGCTTCAGCAGCCAGTTGACCCATATTCGAAAGCGCTTCGCTCGGATCGAGCGAGCGGTTGTCTACTAAGGAGGACCCCATGGCCATTCGCTCTCAGGAAATCTCCGATATTCTCAAGCGTGAGATCGAGAGTTACGAGCCCGACGTCGAGGAGCTCAACTACGGAACCGTCATCCAGGTGGGCGACGGAATCGCCACCATCTACGGACTCAAGCAGGCCCGCTCGGGTGAGCTGTTGAGCTTCCCCAACAACAAGATGGGCATGGTGATGAATCTGGAAGAGGACACCATCGGCTGCGTGGTCATGGGCTCGGACCTGGACATCAAGGAGGGCGACCGGGTCGAGAGCACCGGGCGCATCGTCGAGGTGCCGGTGGGCGAGGAGATGATCGGTCGGGTGGTCAATGCCCTGGGTGAAGCTATCGACGGCGGTCCGGCCATCGCCTCCAAACGCAAGCGCACCGTCGAGTTCACGGCACCTACCGTACCCGAGCGCCAGCCGGTGCATGAGCCCCTCCAGACGGGCCTGAAGGCCATCGACGCGCTGATTCCCATCGGGCGCGGCCAGCGCGAGTTGATCATCGGCGACCGCCAGACCGGCAAGACGGCCATCGCCGTGGACGCCATCATCAACCAGACCGACGGTGATGTGGTCTGCGTCTACGTGGCTGTTGGCCAGAAAACCAACAACGTGGCCGCCGTGGTCGACATGCTCAAGAAGCACGATGCCATGAAACATACGGTGGTGGTGGCGGCCAACGCCAACGAGCCCCCTTCGCTTTTGTATCTTGCCCCTTACACCGGTTGCGCCATCGCCGAAGACCTGATGTACAGTGGTAAGCACGTGCTGATCGTGTACGACGACCTCACCAAGCACGCCAAGGCCTACCGCGAGATCTCCCTGCTGCTGCGTCGGCCCCCGGGACGCGAAGCCTACCCTGGTGACGTCTTCTTCTTGCACTCGCGCCTGCTCGAGCGGGCCGCCAAGCTGTCCAAGGAGAAAGGGGGCGGCTCGATGACCGCGCTGCCGATCATCGAGACCCAGCTTGGCGACGTATCGGCCTACATCCCCACCAATGTCATCTCGATCACCGACGGCCAGATCTACCTGGATACCGACCTTTTCTACCAGGGAATCCGCCCTGCGGTGGACGTGGGCCTGTCGGTGTCGCGGGTGGGTGGCGCCGCCCAGATCAAAGCGATGAAGCAGGTGGCCGGGCCTCTGCGCCTGGACCTGGCCCAGTACCGCAACCTGGCCGCCTATACCAAGCTGTCGGCTGACGAGTTGGATGAGGCCTCCCGCAAGCAACTCGCTCGCGGTGAGCGCATCACCAACGTGCTCAAGCAGCCCCAGTTCGCTCCCGTGACCGTGGAGGAGCAGGTTGCCAGCATCTGGGCGGCCACCAACGGACATATCGACAGTTTTCCGGCTCACCAGGCCCAGCGCTTCGAGGCCGGTTTCCTGGCCATGCTCAAGGAAAAGTTTCCCCAGGTCTTCACGATGCTGCGGGACAAGAAGGCCGTGACCGACGACGTGAAGGCAGCCCTCGAGACCGCCGTGGAAGAGTTCAAGAAGGCTTTCAGGGCGACCGCCGGTTAAGGAGCTGACATGGCCAGCGAACGCGATATCAAGCGGCGCATCAAATCGTGCCGCAACGTGCAGCAGATCACAAAAGCCATGAAGATGGTGGCGGCGGCCCGCATCAAGAAGGCTGAGAACCGGCTGAAGGCTTCCAAGCCCTATGCCCTCAAGCTGCAAGAGGTCGTCACCGAGCTCTGCTCGCAACTCGAGGGGGCTCTGCATCCCTTGATGGAGGTCCGTCCGGTGGAAACCATCGGAGTGGTCATCGTCACCTCCGACAAGGGCCTGTGCGGTGCCTATAACAATAACCTGCTCAAGCTTGCCTTCAACTACCTCGAGACCACCTTGCGCGGCAAGAAGGTCAAGCTGATGGCGGTGGGCTCCAAGGGGGTCAAATTTTTGACCCGCCGACGTCGAGCCATCGCGGTCGAGCGGATCAAGTGGAATCCCGAGTATCCGCTGGCCCAGGAGCTGGCCCAGGAGCTGAGCCACTGGTACACCTCCGGTGAGGTCGACCAGGTTCTCTGCTTCTACACCCAGTCCATCAGCGCGATGAACCAGAAGCCGGTCATGGAGACCTTGCTGCCGCTCAAGCCAGAAAAGAAGGAGGGGCAGGAGACTGGCCCGCTTCCCTACGAGTTCGAGCCCAGCGCCGAGCAGTCGCTCGGGATTCTGCTGCCCCGCTACCTGCAGACTTTGATGTTCCGGATTTTGATGGAGAGTCGGGTGGCCGAGCTGGGCTCTCGACTCAAATCGATGACCAACGCCACCGACAATGCCGACAAACTTGCCGGTGAGCTGACTTTGTTGTTCTATCGCATTCGACAAGACAACATCACCAAGGAAATTTTGGAGATCTCCGGCGGCGCCGAGGCGCTCAAGGCCCGATGACGCTCAGCGGATTAGAACTTGGAGGAACGAAAGATGGCTGGTAAGGGAAAAATCGTGCAGATCCTGGGCTCGGTGGTGGACCTGGAGTTTCTTCCGGGCCAGTTGCCCAACCTGTACAACGCCATCCGGGTGCCCCGCGAGGTCTTCCGCGGCTACGAGCCCGGAGTCGAGCTGCCGGAGGACATCAAGTATCTCACCCTGGAAGTCATGGGCGAGCTGGGCAACAACCGGGTCCGCACGCTCGCTATGGGCACCACCGACGGCCTGCGCCGCGGGATGGAGGGAGAGGACACCGGCAGCCCGATCTCGGTTCCTGTCGGCAAAGAGACGCTGGGACGCATGTTCAACGTGCTCGGCGATCCCATCGACGGCATGGGAAAGGTGGAGATCAAGGAGCGTTACCCCATTCACCGCGGCGCCCCTCCGCTCGCCGACCAGGAGCCGACCGCCCAGATCCGCGAGACGGGCATCAAAGTGGTCGACCTGCTCGCACCCTACTCGCGCGGTGGAAAAACCGGACTCTTCGGAGGCGCCGGCGTGGGCAAGACGGTGCTCATTCAGGAGCTGATCCGCAACATCGCCAAAGAGCACGGCGGCTATTCGGTCTTCGCCGGAGTGGGCGAGCGCACCCGGGAAGGCAATGACCTCTGGCTCGAAATGAAAGAGTCCAAGGTCATCGAGAATACCGCCCTGGTGTTCGGCCAGATGGATGAGCCTCCGGGAGTGCGCTTCCGCATCGCTTTCACGGGGGTCACCATCGCTGAATACTTCCGCGACGAGCTCAAGCAAGATGTGCTGTTCTTCGTGGACAACATCTTCCGCTTCGTGCTCGCCGGCTGCGAGGTGTCAGCGCTGCTCGGCCGGATGCCCTCGGCCGTAGGCTACCAGCCCACCCTTTCCACCGAGATGGGCCAGCTCGAGGAGCGCATCACGACCACCAGCAAGGGCTCGATCACGTCGGTGCAGGCCATCTACGTGCCCGCTGACGACATCACCGACCCGGCCGTGGCCACGACCTTCACCCATCTCGACGCCACCACGGTGCTCTCACGCGCCATCGTGGAGCAGGGCATCTACCCGGCCGTGGATCCGCTGGCCTCGACCTCACGCCTGCTCGAGCCCCGCTTCCTGGGCGACGACCACTACCAGGTGGCCCGTCAGACCCAGGAAATCTTGCAGCGCTACAAGGACCTGCAGGACATCATCGCGATCCTGGGCGTTGAGGAGCTGTCCGAGGAAGACCGCACCGTGGTGGCCCGGGCCCGCAAGATCCAGCGCTTCTTGTCCCAGCCCTTCTTCGTGGCGGAGGGCTTTACGGGCAGAAGTGGAAAATATGTCAAGCTGGGCGACACGGTCAAGGGCTTCAAGCGTGTGGTCAACGGCGAGCTCGACCACCTCCCCGAGCAGGCCTTCTATATGGTAGGCCCCATCGAGGAGGTGCTCGAGCAGGCCCAGAAGCTGGGCACCGAGGTAGGTGCGAAGGCATAGGGCATGAATACGTTTCACATGGAGATTGTGACCCCCACCGAGGTCAAGTTTGCCGGTCAGCTGCGTCAGGTCGTGGTCAGCGGAGTGATGGGCCAGATGGGAATTCTGGCCCAGCACGCTCCCTTGCTGGCGATGCTGCAGCCCGGTCTGATGGCCTATACCGACGCCGATGGCAAGGTCAACAGGCTGGCTGCCGGGTCGGGCTTCGTGCAGGTGGCCGAGAACAGGGCCGTCTGCCTGGTCGACTTTGCCGAGCGACCGGAGGAGGTCGACCTCGACCGCGCCAAAAAGAACCTCGATGAGGTGCAGAAGAAGCTGCAGGACCTGGCGGTGACATCGGCGGACCGCGAGGCGCTGCGAGACGAGCTGAAGGCGGCTCTGGCCCGGTTGGACATCGCGGGCCACAAGTAAAGGAGGCGAATCGCTTGGCCAGGCTGGTGGTGCAGGGTGGAAAACCTCTCCAGGGAAGCATCCCGGCCTGCGGGGCCAAGAATGCCGCTCTGCCGATCATCGCGGCCTCTATCCTGGCCCGGGGCGAGGTCGTGCTCGAGCGAGTGCCTGACATTTCCGATGTCTGGGTGATGTCCGACATCCTCAGGGCGATCGGGGTCAAGGTCGAGTTCGAGGGCAAGGCTCGCATGCTGCTCGACTCCTCCAAAATCCTCACCACCACCGCGCCCGATGAGCTGGTGCGCAAGATGAACGCCTCATTCGACGTGGCCGGGCCGCTTCTGGCCTGCTACGGAGAAGCCCGCGTCTCGCTGCCTGGAGGTTGTCGACTGGGCCCGCGTCCGGTGGACCTCCACCTGGAGGGTTTCAGGAAGCTGGGAGCCGAGATTCTCAGTGAGGGCGGGTTCGCCCACGTCCGCGCGGCCGGCCGATTGCAGGGGGCCCACATCCGCTTCCCCAAGGTCAGCGTGGGAGCCACCAAGAACTGCCTCATGGCAGCCACCATGGCCGAAGGCGTCACGATGCTCGAGAACTGTGCGCGCGAGCCCGAGATCGGCGACCTGGCGGACTTTCTGGTCAAGATGGGAGCCTCCATCGAAGGCATCGGAACCTCTCGCCTGCGGATCCACGGGGTCGAGCGCCTGCACGGAGCGACCCACACCATCGTGGCCGACCGCATTGAGACTGGGACCTATTTGATCGGCGGGGCCCTGACCGGGGGAGACGTCACTTTGACCGAGTGCGAGCCCGAGCACGTGGCCGCCCTGCTCGACCACCTGCGTGAGGCAGGTCAGGAAGTCACCGTGGGCGACCGCTGGGTGCGGGTGCGGGGAGGCCGGCCCATCCGGGCGCTGGACGTTTCCACGGCTCCCTACCCCGGCTTCCCCACCGACCTTCACCCCCAGCTGGTCTCCCTGCTCTGCCTGGCGGAAGGCACCAGCACCCTGCAAGAGAACATCTTCTCAGGTCGCTTCATGTACGTGATGGAGCTGGTGCGTCTGGGCGCCAAGGTCAAGGCCGAGGACCGGCACGTGGTGGTCAAGGGCGTCAACAAGCTCAGCGGCGCTCCCGTGGACGCCCCTGACATCCGCGCCGGTGGAGGCCTGGTGCTGGCCGCCCTGGTGGCCGAAGGCGAGACCGTGATTTCAGGCGTGGAGTTTGTCGACCGCGGCTACCAGGACCTCGAGCAGCGCCTGTCGGCACTGGGGGCCGAGATCGAGCGCGTGCAGGGCCCCCTGCCTCAGGTCGCCTGACCTCTCGTGCACCTCGGCGTCGACCTGGGCACGACCTGGGTCAAGGTAGCCACGACCTCCCGCGGGGTCATTCTGCGCGAGCCGACCCTGGTCGCCGTGGAGCGGAACTCGGGGAAGATCGTCGAGACAGGGGAGAAAGCGGCTCGCCTGCTGCAATCGCAGAGCCCCACGGGAAGCCTGGTGGCCCTGCGCCCGGTGCGCGAAGGGGTGGTGGCCAGCCTGGAAGCAGCTGACGCCCTGCTCCACCACGTCTTCAAGCGCGCCAACCGCTATCGCGTCTGGCGCCCGACCGTGTCCATCGGCGTTCCGGCCGAAGTGACCAAGGTGGAGCGGAGAGCCGTGGTGGAGGCCGCCCTCAAGGCCGGGGCCCGCCGCGCCGAGCCTGTGCCCTGCCCTCTGGCGGCCGCCCTGGGGGCCCGCCTCGACCTGAGCGAGCCGGAAGGCCACATGGTCGTCGATCTGGGGGGAGGCTGCGCAGACGTGGGAATCCTTTCCATGCAGTCGCTGGTGGTGGCCGGCACCGTGCGCCTGGGCGGCCAGCAGATGGACGATGCCATCGTTCGCATGCTGCGCCGGGTCCACAGCGTGATGATCGGCGAAGCGACCGCCGAGCAGCTCAAGCTTCAGCTGGGCACCGCCTTTCCCCAGCCCAGCCAGCGCACCATGGACGTGAACGGGCAAGACCTGGTGGACGGACTGCCCCGCACGGTCACGGTCAGTGAATCCGAGGTCCGCGAAGCTCTCGAGCAGCCCCTGGGCGAGATCGTGGCGGGTCTGCGCCAGGTGCTCGAGCGCACCCCGCCAGAGCTTTCGGGAGACGTCTACGAGCGGGGCATCGTGCTCACCGGCGGGGCGGCCCGGTTGGTGGGACTGGACACCATGCTGGAGCGGCTCCTGGGAGTCAAGGTGCGGGTGGCCGACCACCCCGAGGACTGCGTGGCCCTGGGCGCCTGCCGACTGGCTTCGGGATAATCAGCCGCCGATCCAATCGAGGCGTTACTGCACCTGACGGAACTGCTCCTCCAGCGCCTCGGCCGTTCTCGCGCGGTTTCGGCTCGCTCTCGCTCGGCCAGGAGGACGGAACCTGCTTCCTCGGTCGTCAGGTACGGGGTCCCTGTGGTGAGGTTCACCTGGCGCAAGAACTCTCGCTCGACGACGATGTCGAGCCCGAAGGATGCCCCTGGATCAGTCTCCGGAGCCAAAGGAAAATCTCTTGTGGCTGGGAGCTCCACACCGTCTGGTCAGCCCGAGTGGGTCGGCATTTCTTGAATGAACCTCAGATTCCTGCCCCTCCAGCCTGGCGACCGCTGGCCACCAGCACGAACAGAAGGAGAACGCAAATCACCAGCAAGTTCAGCCAGCGATTCTTGACCAGAATCTCGTCGGCAGCGGCCAGAGCGGTATCAGCTGGTAATTCGTAGACAAGCACAAATCCGTCCAGCGGCAAGTTGGCTCCCACCACGTCCTGGCCTGCCTGGTTGACATAGCGGCTGACGGCGGGCAGCTCCTCCCGGCCCGGCAGGGCCAGCCGAAAACCCTCGGCCAGCCGATCTTCCAGGCTCGAGCGTGGAAGCACACCGGCCAGAAAGAGGTTCGGATCAGGGCTGGCTGCGACCAGCAGAAGATCATCTCCCGGGGGCATCATCACCTTTCCCGGGGTGCCCAGCGGCGCGCTCCAGGGAGCGAGCGACTTCAGCACCTTCCCCGAGCCGTCGAGCAGCAAAAGGTTCTCGAACCCCTCGATCGCCTCGAGGGGGGCCTGGCTCTGGGCCAGGCGACTGAGCGCTTCCCGGCGGGGGGAGAGCTCTCGGTGCAACTCGCTGCGGGCCATCTGGCACACCTGTTGCACGCGCTGCTTGACCTCCGCCACCAGCAAGGTGCGCGTCTTGAGGGTCAGGTAGGTGTTCACGAAGAGCGGAAAAAAAGCCAGCAACAGCAGGCTCAAAGCCACCAGCGGCCGGGCCAGGAAGCGCTCCAGACGGTAGCTCCGGGTCCAGGGCCGGCGGCAGAGCAACGGCTCGCGGGCCTGCCAGCGTTGCAGGTCCTCCACCACCTCGTGCATCGAGGGGGTGCGCGAGAGGGGGTCGAGCCGAAGGCAGCATTCGAGGATACAGGCCAGCTCCGGGTCGACCTCCGAGCGAAGCTCGCGCACTGGCGTGAGAGGCCTCGAGTCCAGCAGATTCTTGTAGAGGTCCAGCTGCTCGAGGGTGCTGTTGCTGGAACGCAGCGAGGTCTGGTCTTCTTGCGACAGACGCGGGTAGCGCTCGGTCAAGACTGCGTAGCAGGTCGCTCCGAAGCTATACACATCCCAGGAGACGCCGGGCTCGGCCTCGTCTCGCACCTGCTCGGGGGGCATGAAACCCAGGGTTCCAAAGGCCGCACTCTTCTCGTTTCGACTGCGCGACTGGCCAAAGTCAGACAAACGCACTGCCTTCTCTTCATCGAGCAAAACGTTGGACGGTTTGAGGTCGCAGTGCAGCACGCCCTTGTCGTGCAGGTGGCGAAGGGCGAGCGCCAGTTGCTGAATCCAGCCGACGGCTGTCTTGAGCGAGGGGCGCAGCTCGTCCTCGAGCGAGCGATCGAGCAGTGGCATGACGTAGAAGGGAGGATCGTGCTCCAGGTCGGCATCCAGCAAACTGACCACGAAGCGATGACTGGCCACCTGGCGCAGCCGGGCGACCTCCAGTTTGAGGTAGTCGATGTCGAGGCCAGCGCGGCGAAAGAACTTGATGGCCACGTGCTGGTCGGTCCGCAATTGCACTGCAGCCCAGACCTCGCCGAACGAGCCCACCCCCAGCCGACACTTCAGACTGTAGCCCGGCGGGGCCGCCGGCGTCGAGTCCGAAGAGTCGAGGCGGGCCCGGGCGAGCTGATCGGGGGCCTGGACGAGCGTGGCGTCCGGAGGCGAGTCGTCGGCGAGCATGCCAGGCCGATTCCTCTCAGGCAGGGGGTCGTCCCTTCTTGCCACCAGGGCGCCAGTCGAAGTATCCTGACCGGCTGGGATGGAGCGGTTCTTGGAGGTGTCTACCGAGAAGGAGACACTGAGGTATCTTGAGAAGGTGCGCCACCCAGAGGAGGGTCGCGATGACGGAACAAGATGACGACGCGGCACCCGGTTGGAAAGCCATCGAGAAAGCGCTGGCGAGCGTGTACTCAAGCCCCGTGCACGTTCACTTCGCTCCCACGACGCCCAGAAATCTGGGCGGATCAAACGACCTGGACGGTATCAGCGTTTATCGGCAAGACGCTCACTGGCACTACGTCGGCTTTGGCTGCACCGAGCTCTACGAGAAGTATCCCACGACCAACCCGGAACTGAGCGGATGGGGATTCGAGTTCACCTTCCGACTGGCCGACAGTGCCGACGAGCCTCCCCAGTGGCCGCTCCAGATGATGCAGCGATTGGCGGCGGCAGTATTCCAGGAGCAGGTCGACATCCGGCCCGGACTGCTGCTAAAGGTCGGACCGCTGGGCTGGAACCCCACCCGCCTGGAGGCGCTCTTGTTCATCGAGGACCCCCAGCTCGGCGCCATCGATACACCCCACGGAAAAATGTGCTTCCTGCAGATGGTGGGGGTGACGGATGCCGAGGTCGAGGGAACTCGGGGAGGAAAAACGGGCGAGCTGGTGGACCGGCTGCGCTCAGCAGACCCCCTCTTGGTGACGGATTTGAGCCGGGTCTGAGGCCCGTTCATCGCCGAGGTCAGCGAACGTTTCGGGACAAGAATCCCGGGTCCCGGAGAGCTGGGTGACACGCGCCAGCCTCCTCTCGGTTGGTAGACGGGGCCCGATACTTCATTGCACGACGAAAGCCCGGTCTTGGGTGGGGACCGATTCGCGCCGAACGCCCTAGGACGTTACGTACACGTCCAACTTATTCTGCGGCTGTTCCTGCTTTTGCTCGATACCAAAAACTTCGCCCTTATAGACCCACACCTTGATGCCGATACGGCCAAAGGTGGTCAGCGCCTCAGCGCGGTTGAAGTCAATGTTGGCACGCAGCGTATTACGCGGGATGCGGCCTTCGCTAACCCATTCGCGGCGTGCCATATCAGCACCCGCGAGGCGGCCGCTCACTTCGATCTTGATACCCTGCGCGCCCTGGCGCATCGCCTGGCTAACAGCACGCTTCATTGCGCGACTGTGACCGATACGACGCTCCAACTGACCGGCGATGTTTTCTGCAATCAACAGTGCATCGGTATCCGGCTTCTCGATTTCGGCAACTTCGACCTTCACCTTGCGGCCATTGTCTTTGGTTGCGCCATAGAGTTCTTCCAGGGCAGTACGAATCTTCTTCACTGCCGCGCCCTTTTGCCCGATTAGGATGCCGGGGCGAGCGGTGTGAATGGTGACCTGCAACAGGTTGGGGAAACGCTCGATTTCGATGCGAGAAACCCCGGCCTTAGCGCCTTCCGCCTTCACCAGACGGCGAATGGCGAAATCCTGTTGAAGCTGCTGCACAAACTGCTCGCCAGTGGCGAACCAGCGTGCATCCCAATCACGGTTTACCTTCAGGCGGAAACCAACTGGATGTACTTTACGACCCATGCTCTTTCCTCTCCTACTGCGCCGTGTCGTCTGACAGAACGATGGTCAGGTGCGAGGTGCGGCGCAGGCGCGGCTTGTAGCGACCACGTGCTCCTGCCTTGAAACGCTTCAGCATCGGCCCACCGTCAGCATAGATCGTCTTGATCACCAGTGTTTCACGATCAAGGTCAAAGTTATTGACCGCGTTAGCAATGGCGCTGGTCAGCGTCTTGTGAATGATGCCCGCGCCTTTTTTCGGCATGAACTCCAGAACCGCCAATGCCTTATCGGCATTCATTCCGCGCACCGTATCGCAAACCAGTCGTAGCTTCTGGGCGCTGATTGACGCGTAAGTGGTACTTGCTTTCACTTCCATGTC
>QWHO01000182.1 GCA_021404945.1 bacterium CPR1 | reverse complement strand
GCTCGCGCTGGGGGCTGTCGGTGACGACCCCGTTGTGGCGGGCCACGTCGGCAGCCCACTCCACCGTCTTCAATAGAGCCTGAAAGCCTCGCAGGAGCACGTTCGGGTCGAGCATTTCAGCCAGGGCTTTCTGAGTCTGGGTGGCCATCACATGTCCAGTGTAGGCTCATCTCAACGCGTGTCCCAGGAGTCGGCTGTTTCCGACAGGTTAACTGGATATCCAAGTCGTAAACACCAGTCGAACTTTCTTTACAAGAGGACTGACCATGGACGAGAAGCGACCCCTGGGGCAGCACGAAGTGGCTGCCAAGGCCCCCACCAAGGAGGACGAGTTCTTCCGGAAGGAGGAGGCGGCCGCCCGCGAGCGCGCCGAAGCCGACCGCAAAGAGCGCGAGCGAGCCGAGCAGAAAGAGCTACATTACATGCGCTGCCCGAAGTGTGGCGCCGAGCTCGTTGAAGAAGCGCACGAGAGCATCATGATCGACAAGTGCCCCGAGTGCCAGGGCCTGTGGCTCGACCACGGCGAGCTCGAGAAGATTAACACGCGCGAGAAGGGCTTTCTGTCTCGCTGGTTCAGCTGAGCAGTCGGGCTGAGGACCGCAAACTCAGGTCCTGGTAAGAAGAGAGAGGCTGGGGGCGGGTTGGCAGGCCCCGGTGAACCGGGTCGGCCTCGGCCAACTTGCCCAGAGCCCGCTCGTAGAGTCGCTGAGCCCCGGCCAGGTTGCCACGTCTCAGGTGGAAGAGAGCAGCCGCGAGCTGGATCATCCCGCGCACCACCGGATCACGGGTCGTCTGCCAATCTTCCTCCCAGGCCTCGTGAGCGTGCCAGAAACGTCCTCTTCGCAGATCCTGCAATCCTCGTTCCAGGGAAGTCAGAACATGTCCCCCATCCCGGCCGGGCCGCCGAAGATACCCTCCAGAGCGCTGAGCTCCCTGTCGGGCCAGTCGATCAGGCCGGCCAGACGCGCCTGCCAGGGGCTCAGAAAGCCCCCGTAGAGGCAGGCCAGGGCCCGCTCGGAAACCTTCAGCCCGCCCGAGCGCGCCTTCTCGACCTCGGCTCGCCCGGCCTCAATGCGCACCCACCACGAGCCTCGATTGGAGGCCAGCAGCGGGTCGTCCACGGCCAGCTTGAAGGCGCAATTGAGGTGCGGACTGTAGCCTCGCCCCCGCAGTGCGGCCGGTACGTCCACCAGGCGCAACATCCAGAGGATGTTGATGCGCGTCTCGACGTATTGCTCGGCCAGCACGGTCAGGAGCGGCTGGTGGGGGGCTCCGAACCAGACTGCCTGCTCGGCCAGGCTGCGGTGGTCTGCCAGAAAGGAGTAAATCCGGCGCGCCGCTCGCGGGGTGAGAGCCACGAAGTCTGTCAGGGCCAGATTTTGCCAGCCGGGCTGGCTGCCTGCCTGGCGGTGCACCACCACATAGCCTTCCAGCGGATCGCCCACCCCGTAGACCTCGGTTGGCTCGTCCCGCGGACTGAGCACCCGTCGCCAGTTGGGCTCGGTGCGGTCGAGGGCGCCCTGCTGCGGGGATGCCCAGGAACGATAGACCTGCTCGAGCAGCTTCGGCTCGCGCGGTAGCTTGACCAGAGGCAGAGCGCGCTCTTGCACGGGACCCATCCGCAGGTTCAGACGAAACTCGGCCCGCGCGCCAGCCTGCTCGAAGCCTGACTTGCGGTAGAGCGTCTGGGTGGCGGGATACAGGGCCGAGAGAGGGATTCGGCGCTGGTGAAGCTCCTGGATCGCCCCTGCCATCAGGCCACTGGCCGCCCCGCCTCCGCGCGCCTCGGGTGCGACCCCCACGGCCGAGATGCCTCCCATCGGCAGGCTCCGGCCCCCGTAAAACTGAGCCATATCCAGGATCATCAGCCCCCCGAGCAATTCGTGCCCGCGCCGGATGACCCGGCAGACCTCGACGCCCTGGCGCTCGATCCACTGGTCGGCCCGCATTCCTGGAACGTGAAAGCTGGCGTTGAGAATCTCGGCCAGACGCCCACGGTCATCCTCGGCCAGGGGCTCATACTCCATGGCGGCTCCTGTCAGGGGTTGATGGACGACTCCAGCTTCATTACCCAATATTCTTTGGGATCCTTATGCCAGTAGAAGATCAGCTCGGGCTCCTCGAAGCGGTCGAGGTTGAGAACCTTGACCCGACTGTGCGTTTTGACGCGCCCGCGCGTCCCGGAGCGGTCAAGCTCGACGGAAACCACCTCAGAGCTCAGAATGTCGAGGCTTTCGGGGGGAAACTTGAACAGGCGGGTGATGCAACGCGAGATGTTGACCTTGCTACGGTCCACGCTGGAGCTATAACTGGCGGCCTTATCAAAGTCCTTGAAGCGGATATCCTCCAGAAAGTCGGCCGTGCGATCGCGAATAAAGCGTGCGTCCTCATTGGTGTTGGGGTCGGCCTCGCCGAAGCCGGAGACCTCCCCCGGCTTGGGGGCGGGCTTGCTGCCCCACTGCAGGATGCTCTTGAGACTGGGCCACTTGAAGCCGACTCCGTCACCACCGAAAGCCAGCAGCCCGATGGCCCCGGCCCCGAGCAGGAAGAAAACCAGCAGAACCTTCTTCACAACGAATGGTTTCGATTCGGGACCGGGTTAGCCCTCTGGCCGGGCGTTCAGCGCCGCATCAGAAAGATGGTCAGTCCGAGCAACAAAGCCGACATCACTGCCAGGGCCAGGCAGCCCTGGAAGAACGTGCCCATGTTGGGCTCGGTGGCAGCCAGGTTCTTCAAGCCGTCGTAAGCCCAACTGGTCATGGTCAGATTTTCCAGCAGCTTGACCGTCCAGCGCGAGTGCTCGTGCGACATCACCGCCTCGCTGAAGAGCACCTGAGGCAGCAAGAGCAGGGGAACGCCGGCCACGGCGCGGTCAGAGGTGGAGACGAAGGCCGACAGGGCCAGTCCCAGGGACGAGCCAGCCAGCGAGGCCATGAAAAGGACCACGAAGTGCAGCAACTCCCCCCCGGGCAGCTTGAGCTTGAGGTTGACCAGGTAGATCAAGCAGAGGCACTGGATGAAACCCAGCATGGCCAGGATCATGATTTTAGAGAGCACGTAAGCGGTGGGATCGAGCCCCACCCGGCGCTCGCGTCGGAACATGTCGCGTTCTTTGACGATCTCGCGGCACGAGTTGATGGCTCCGAACCAGACCGCGGACAGAGCCAGTACGAACCAGAGGCTGTCGGTTACGGTCTGGGTATCCCCCCAGACCAGGACGATACAGAGCGCGATGACCGGGGCCTGGATCAGAAGCAGGAAGGTATTGCCCAGGTCTCCCCAGACGATCTCGAGGTAGCGTTCGGCCAGGATGCCGGTCTGGTCGGAGCGAGAACCCATCGCCGGACTGATTCGACGAGCCCTAGCGGGCCCCTGGCAGACGCTCGCTGACCAGCCTGGCAAACCAGGGTGTGTTGCGGAACTTGCCGGCCAGGCTCTCGGCGGCCGAGGCGGTGAGCTTTGGGTAGATGTCGGACAACTCCTCCACCCCGAAGAAGCCGGGCGCGTCTTTTGGGGGGCCAAAGAAGACGACCTGACCGGCGCACATGATCACCACCAGGTCGAGCAGATCCAGGCTGGACATCACGTGAGTGGTCACCAGCACCGTGCGCCCCCCTCGCGCCAGATCGCGGAAGAGCTTCATGAAGTGCTCTTCCAGGGCAGGGTCGAGCCCCGAGGTGGGCTCGTCGAGAAAGAGCAGCGGCGGACGGGTCAACAGCTCGATACCGATGCTGACACGCTTTCTCTGTCCGCCGGAGAGCCGATCGATGCGCACGTTGTGGCGCGCGGCCAGGTCCATCAGCTCGAGAACTTCTTTTACCCGGTTGGCCAGCTCGGCTGGCTTTGCTTTGGGCATGCGCAGGCGGGCGCTAAAGTAGAGCTCGCGGCGCACTCTCAAGCTGGGATGGACCACGTCGTCCTGCGGTACGAAACCCATCAGGTCGACGGGCACCTTTTCGCCCGAATAGAGGTCGGCCCGCCCGATCAAGACCTGACCGTCAGTAGGACGCAGTTGTCCGCTCAGAGCTTTGAGCAGAGTGGACTTGCCGCAGCCACTCGGCCCGAGCACCCCCACGAACTCCCCTCCCTTGATCGAGAGGCTGACCCGCTGCAAGATGGATAGCTTTTTGACGCTGAAGCCGACGTTGAGAGCGTAAACTGGAACACCTGGCACACCGACCCCTTTGCCGACGCCGCACCGTTCTCCTTGGAGGCGTTCGCAAGGACATCAACCGGTGGGTTCGAAGTTTCCCATCAGACAAATGAAAAAGCACCAGAAAAACAAAAAGCAGCAACAAAAGCACCGGGGCAACTCCCGCCCCGAGGCGCCGGCAGCCGTCGAAGAGCCGGTGCAGGCTCCAGTGCTTGAGCTGCCGGCCATCTTCCAGACCGAGCCGTCACCCGCGATCCAGACGAGCAAGCACACCACCGTCTGTTTTGTGGATTTCGAGAATTTTTTCTATTCCTCCTATACCCACGGACGACCGGTCAGCGTCTCCAAATTGGCCCGGGTGCTCAACCGACTTTCGCGCGACGTTTGCGGCGACGGTTTTGCCCACACCGCCGTCTATGCCGGCTGGGACGCCATCTCGGCCAAAGCGCGCCACGCTCAGGACGAGTGGGCCATGCATGGTTGGCGCACGGTGGCCGTTCCCACCAAGGAGGATCTGGTCAGCCAGCGAGCCATCAAGAATATGGTCGACTTCATTCTCAGCCTGGACGTCCTTGAGGCTGCCCGCGATCACCCCGACTGGGAGCATTTTTTCATTGCCTCGGGCGATTCGGACTTCTGCGAGATCGTGGAGCGTCTCAAGCGGTTGCGCCGCAAGGTCACCGTGGTCTCCCTCAAGCCCAGCCTCAGCTATCGGTTGCAGACCGCGGCGGACGATTACATCGTGTGCACACTGGATGATGTGTCCGGCGCTGAGGTGCTGCCCACCCCTTATCGACGGTTGCCGGCCGAGCCTCGCCGCAAGGGCGAGCAAGAGCCCTACCAGATTCTTTGCGAGTGCATCGGGCTGGCCGAGCAGGATCAGGGCACCCGACCGGTGCCCTGGCGGATCGTGCGCGACAAATTCTTCCTCTCGCACGTGCAGATGAATCCCGAGGAGGCCGACCAGTTCGCTCGCGAGTGGGCCCAGGCCGGATTTCTGGACCTGAGCAACCGCAAGGGTCCAACCAATCGGGTCGAAGCCTACATCTGCGTTCCCAAAAGGGGATGAATCCCTATCGACGAACGCCGGGATGAGTATGATGCGATTCGCCCTCTTCTGTCTTGTCGCAGGAATTGTAACCTGTGTTGACGCTCAGGCCGGCGACATCGTGGGCACGGTCAAGCTGACCTCGCCCGTTAAAGAGCGGGCGGTTGGCAAGAAGAAGATTCGCCCCTCCAAGGACTGGGGCGCCGACTATGACAAGGATGCCGAAGTGCCTAAAGGCGTCAACGAGAGCGAATACACCGTGGTCGAGGTGCTGGGAGACAAACTGCCCGCGACCCCCCGCAAGGTCGATCTGGTGCAGAAGAACAAGACCTTCAGTCCCCACGTGCTGGTGGTCCCCAGGGGCTCGACCGTCCGCTTCGTCAACCAGGACGACTTCGAGCACAACGTCTACAGCGTCAGCGAGCCGGGCGCTTTCGACATCGGGCGCTATCGGGGCAAGTTCCGGGAAGATCAGTTCACCCAGGCCAATGCGCTCGAGATCTTCTGCGGCTTACATCCCCGCATGAACGGCTACATCGTGGTGGCTCCCAACAATTTTTTCGCCCAGGCCGACGGCAAGGGAAAATACAAAATTTCGGGTTTGCCCGCCGGAACCTATCAGGTTCGATTCTGGCATCCCCGTACCGAATCGAAGACCGTAACGGTCAAGGTGCCCGCTACCGGATCGGTCACTCAGGACGTCAACCTCTAGGCCTTGGCCGCCCGCCAGAAAAGGCCGCGCTCACTGCGCAGCGAACTGAGTCAGGCCATCCTGGCGGTCATGGTGGTGGCCGTGATCGCGCTCTTCGGAGGGATCTTCTGGGTTACCATTCCCGCTTTCAGCAAGGCCGTGCGGGATCAACTGAAGATGGAGCCCTTTCTGGAGGCCCAGCAAGCGACCGCCAAAGGCCTGGCCGATCTGGGTCAGCTGATCGTTCAGGACAGTAACTTCCAACTCTGCGTGGTCCGCGATGGTACTGCCATGATCGAGGCTCTCGATGAGCTTTCTGAGGAGGAGTTGCTCAATCCGACGCCCGCGATTCACCAGCGCCTCGACCGCGTTCGCTCGGAGAGGCTGAACAATCTCTGGGAGCAGGCCCAGCGCATCTTGCTTCGACAGGACATCTCCGACGCCCCGGACGGGCTGTATGGCTTCGCCAGCAAAGCCGACCTTCTTGTGCTGGTGGACGACTACGGTCGGGCCTGGTTCCAGATGGTCTCGGAGCACAACCCGAAAGCTCCCGAGCTGATCGGCCGGGTAACCATCAGGCTTCCCCTCTCTGCCAGCGACAATCCGCGTCCGGCTGCGCTGGCCCTGCATGAATCCAGCCTGGTGGTGGCGGCCCTGGAGAATCAGACTCCCTGTCGCTCCTATCAGAGGTATCCCGATGGCCAGATCTACAACATGGTGGCCGTTCCTTACCAGTACGGGCGAAACGCGGGCGTGCTGCTGCTCGGTGAGCGGATCGGACTGCAGACGGCCACCCGAGCCGGGCGAATCTTTGACTGCGCCTGTATGATTCTCTCCGGCGGGAGCTTTGAGAACGGTTACCTTCCCCCGGCGGGGTTCAAGCACCAGTCGGCTCAGGATCCTGTCTCGCTGATGGTTCACTACGGCAGCGCTCAGCCTGCCACCATTCGTCTTGGAGCCGAGTTGGCCCGCTCGAGCGCCGTTTCCCTGCCCGCCACCGGGTGGCTGCCGGCCGATTACCCCTCTGAAGTTAAGAACCTCACCCTGGCAGGGACGGAGTACGCGTTGCTGGCTCAGCCTCTGATCGATTCTCCCCAGGCGATGGAAGAAACGGTCTCGCTGGAGGTCAAGGCTCGCCCCGCCCCACCCGCCCCCACTGATGCCTCCCAGCCCAGGACCGACAAAGTGGGGTCGGTTCTGGGCTGGGTCGTTCTCCTGAAGCCAACTACCGAGGTGGCAGAGGCAGCCCTCAACCAGCAACTCTTCATCCTTAGCGTCGGAGCACTGGCGGCCTTGCTGGGCATCATCCTGGCCCGACTGGTATCGGGCCACATCACCGGACCCATTCTGATGCTGGCCAGCAAGATGCGCCGGGTGGTCGAGCAGGGCGACCTGTCGCCGGCTCAGCCTGAAGGGAGCCGGGAGATTGTGGAGGCCTCTCAGGCCTTCAACCAGATGGTCGCTGGCCTGCGCCAGAAGGATGTGCTGGAGAAGTTCGTGCCCGAGGAGACCAGGGCCGAGGTAGCCCAGGAGGGCCGGCTGGTGCTCGGGCAGGCCCAGCGTGTCACGGCCACGGTGATGTTCAGTGACCTGCGGGGCTTCACATCCCTTTCCGAGCGGCTCGACCCCAGCGAGCTGGTGGAGATCCTGGGCGAGTACCTCAAGCGCATGACGGCAGTGGTGTTGCAGAATAACGGCTCTATTTACGAGTACATCGGGGATGCCATTCTGGCTGTCTTTCGCGATCGCCAGGACGGCAGCAGTGGAGCCGCCCAGTCGGTGCGAGCCGCCCTGGCCATGCACCACGAGCTTCAGATTTTCCAGGGCTCCTCGGCTCACCCCGAGGTGAAGGCGATGCGTCAGGGGATCGGCCTCAATACGGGTCTGCTGGTGGACGGCAATATCGGGATGGAGGAGCGTGCCAAGCGAGCCGTGATCGGGGATACCGTGAACCTGGCCGCCCGTATTCAGGACCGATCTCGCGACGGCCGGCACACCTGCATCCTGGTGAGCCTGAGCACTTACGAGGCGACTCGCGACGAGTTCGAGTTCGAGTTCTTTGGTGAGGAGATGTTCAAGGGCAAGAGCCAGCCCGAAAAGGTCTATGAAGTGCTGCACGAGCGGTCGCCATGAACAAGGAAGCGCCGCTCGAAGGCGACGCTCTCAGATCAGCGGCTCGAGCGATGCAACCAGTAGATGCCTTCGAGCGCGATCGGATTCGAGGGCCCACAGGTATCTGCAGACGGCTCGTTGTTTTGGGACCGGGTATCCATAAGTTTGTCCTCACTGGGGCTCAGGCCGCGGTTTGTTGCTTGGTCCGCTTGCGCGGAACCAGTCGAGTCAGCTTCGCGGCACCCGGCCAACTCGTTCTGCTCCAGTGATACTGCAGGAAGCCGGGCGGGAAGATGAATATTTTGTGACCATTCTCACAGCATCTCGTCGATCATGCGCGAGCGCAGCTTTTTCCAGATCTCAGGCGGCAGGATCGAGCGAATCTCGAACAGCTCGTCCACCACACTCTGGTTGATCTGCATCTGCAAGTCGTTGATCTCTCGCACCTTGGCGTTGACCGCCGCCTTGTCCGGCTGATCCTGGGCCAGATGCTGCAATAGCTCGAGGCGCCTGGCCTTGACCTGCAGCTGGATGGGCCCCCGAAGCTGCTTGTAGCGAGTGCGCACCTCGCGCACCTGCTGGCGTTGAGAGGCGGTCAGCCGCATGGGCCTATCGGGCGGGTCGAGAGGATCTTGTGCCGCCACCGGGGCGGCCAGCAAGAGCGCCACCACCAACAAGAGCCAGAGAGGCCGAACGGTCACAGTCTCTCCAGCCAGTCCAGGTCGTCCTCCTCCGGGCCCGGATTGCCCAGGCCGCTCAGGTCGGGCAGGGTCAGCTCCTCGTCCTCGACCAGAGCCAGCAACTCAGGGTCGGGAACGGCTGGAAGGATATCTCCCTCGGTCAGGCGCTCGTCCGGCAGCACCTCGCTGTAGGTCACCTCCACCAACTTCTGGCCCTGGCTGTAGTCGCGCAGGGCCGGGTAGCCCACCAGCGCCAGCACCACCACCATGGAGGCCAGCGCCAGCGTCACCTGGGGCCGGAAGAAGCCTGCCAGCACCTCGCGCCAACCGGGCTTCGGGGCGGGCTCCTGGCGAATGCGCTCCCAGACCTGGGCCACGAAGGTGGGGGAGGGCTCGAGCTCGGGCCAGGCCGAGTCCATCGCCGAAAGAGCGCTCTCGAACAGGCTCAGCTCCTCGCGGCAGGCCTCGCAAACGTCACGGTGGGCGCAGAACGCCTGGCGCTCGGCCGGCTCGAGGGTGCCGTCGGTGAACTCCGAGAGGCGGTCTTGAAAGTCCTGGCAGTTCATGCTTTCCTCACCCCTTCAAATACGGGGACAACTTCTCCTTGAGGGCCAGTTTGGCCCGGTGTAATCGCGATTTGACGGCCGGGACCGAGAGCTTCAGGATCTCGGCGATCTCTTCATAGGACAGGTCCTGGAAGCGCTGCATCATGACGGCCTCGCGCTGCTCTTCGGGCAGCGAGAGCACCGCTTCGCGCACAACATCCCCCAACTCCTGGCGGGTGAGCAGCTCCTCGGCCGAGCCGGAGGGGTCCTGGATCTGGCGCAGGCTGTCCGGCTCGCCCTCCTTCATGGGGGCATCCAGGCTGGTGTTGCGCTTGTGGCGCACCTTGGCGCGCTCGTTGCGGCAGAGGTTCAAGGTGACCTGGTAGACGTAGGTGAAGAACTTGGCCCGGGCCTCGAAGCGGTCGGCGGCCCGATAGACGCGCAGAAAGACCTCCTGGGCCAGGTCCTCGGCCTCGACGGGGTCGCCGGTGAAACGATAGGTCAGATTCAGCACCGTCTTCTGGTATTTCCGGATGATGTTGCTGAAGGCCTCTGCATTGCCCGCCTTCACTTGCTGCATCCAGAGGACGTCTTCCTGGTCGCTCGTCAGGGCGCGTTCGGTCACTTCAGCCCTGCGCTTGACCAGCGGAATCGGGGCAGTGAGCACACTGGTTAACAAAACAACCTCCCTTGCATGGCAGATGGACACTCCATCTGACCATCCAACCGGGGAGGTCAGGAAAAGTTTCTCGGTTTTTCCGGAAGACAGATGGCCCCCTCGAGGTGACGATCCGGACGGGCCGGATCGTCACCTCGCGCGGGGTGTCTAATGGCTCTCCCGGGCCGCCGCCATGAGTGCCAGACCGGCGAACATTGACCCGATCATGACTGGGGGACCCCAGGGACTCCCCAGAGCCGCCCCCACCATGATACCGGTCATCATTACGCCTACGCCCGCCATCGACATGGCTTCCCGCTTGCCCTGGGTAAAGGTCGGCCTGGTGTAGAGACCTTCCAGGGAAGTGGGATTGGAGGGCCCGTAGGTGTCCACAGACGCGCTCGACGTTGAGAACGACGAGCTCCCCCGCAGCAGCCCGGAGAATCCCCCGACCTGCGGAGCGGTGGCTATGGTCATGATGTCTCCCTCCTGAGCCTCGAGGTCCTCCTCGTTGCTCGTGCAGCCCAGTTATAAACCGAACCGCAGGTGGGGTACGTGAACCGGTTGTGACCATCCGGACAAGCCGCGCAATCGCCTGGGAAGGCAAACTCTAGTTCCCACCCGGCTCCCAGCGCGGCAGGCCGAGCTCGGGGCAGAAACGGCGCGGGAGCGGAGTGGGGTAGGGGAGCACGAACATTTCCAGCACCACCCCCACCCGCGACTCGAAGAAATGCCCTCCCAGCGCCTGGTAGTCAGCCCCCGAGAGCAGCACGTGAGCGTGCAGGAAGGGCTTCCCTTCGTGCACGCTGAGGTTGCCCTGCAGGCTGAGAAGCTCCCACACGCCGCTCAGCACGCGTCTGTGGTAAGTCTTCTGCTCGAGGTCCCAGCAGCCGAGCTCGGGGTCTTGCAGGGCTCCGATGGCGGCCACCTGGGCGGCCACCAGGCCCTGCTCCAGGGCCAGTTGCTCCAGGCTGGCTCGCACCGGCTCGCCCCGGGTCAGGCTGACCAGCAGCCGACCGTCCGCTTCACGGTGAAACTTCATGCTAACGGGCGCTTCTGGCCGAGCCGAGGTGTCCCTGCCCGGGGCGAAGGGTCTTGTCTGAAGCTTACCAGCTCAGACCGTGTTTGCTTTGATACGCAGCGATGCGCTCGGCATTCTCGCGCTCCATCACCGAGAGCATCGAGTCCTGGTAGCCCTCGAAGGCGCGATACCAGCTCTGGGCCTCGAAGTGCTTGCGCAGCTCGGCGTCCTTGAACGGGCGACCATAGCGGGCGAAGATCTCATTGCGCATCAAGGTGAGCTCGCGGGCGCTGCGGCCCTTCAGGTCGGCCTCGGTCACATCGCGCGCGGAACTCTCCGGGAGGATCCCGGCCCGGGTGGGAGTGTAGACCAGGCCCGCAACCTGCTCGGCCTCCCAGTCGGTCTGCACCCAGCTCAGGCGCTTGCCATCCGATTTGAGACCTGGCAAGGTCTCGAGCAGCTTGAAGCCGATCGGGTGGATGAACACCTCCAGCTTGCTCTCCTCCACCTTGCCCTGCCAGTTGCCTCCGCTGAACGTATAGCTGGCCTCGTGCTCGCCCCCCGCGACAGTGCCCACGGGGGCCACGTAGCGAACCCGCACCTTTCGCTGCTGGCCGGCCTGGAAGGGAACCTCCTTCACCCAGTGGGCCTCG
>QWHO01000181.1 GCA_021404945.1 bacterium CPR1 | reverse complement strand
AAGAGTTGCTCCCGGACGGTCGTCTCATCCGGCGATACAACGACGGTGCTGTCCGCATCGAGAATCCGGCCAGCGGGGCCATGCAGCAGGAAGGCCCGGATGGCAGTCTGATGGTTTCCCTACCGGGAGACAAGCTGATCTATCAGCAGTATCGAGGGGAGCCGTTGCTCGTGTACGACTCCACCGGTTGCAGCCAGCCGCGGATAGCCCAGGTGAGCTCGGTGACCCTGCCTGGCCACCAGGAGCCGGCCATCATGTTCCACTTCTCCGACCGCAACGGCACCCACCTCATCGAGTTGGAGACTCTGCGCTACTACCGCCTGAGCGCCCGCGCCTGAGCAAAAGCACCAGCCCCGCCAGAGCAAGTGTCAGGGCGGTGGCTTGCGAGGTTTGGACCAGCCACTCGGGGTTCCACTCGCGAAAAAAATCGCCCACGAAACGGCTCAATCCATAGAGCAAGAGTGACCAGCCGGCCGCCGAGCCCAGGCGTCGTCCCAGCCAGGCTGCCAGGGGAGCGGCCGCCAGCAACATGAGGGACTGGTAGAGCATCACCGGGTGGCGCGGCGGATCGCTCCCGACCACGATCGCCCAGGGCACCGTGGTCACCGTGCCCCACTCCTGGGTCCAGTGGAGAAAGCAGCCCAGACGGCCGATGCCCCATCCGAGCAGGGCTGCGGGAGCCATGGCCTCGTTCAGCTCGGCCGCCGGCAAACGGTTCCAGCGCAGGAAGAGAAGCCAGGCCAGCACGGCTCCGATCAATCCCCCGTAGGAGACCAGCCCACCTGACCAGACTTTAAAGATCTCCCCGGGCTGGGTGAGGATGGCAGGATTGAGTGCCACCCAGGCCAGCCTGGCCCCCAACACGCCGCCGATGACCATGTACGGGAGCGATGCCTCCACCGCTTCGCGGTGCTCGGGCCGAACGCGGGCCCGGGTCCAGAAGAACGCGGCCAGCGCGCCGACCAGGAAGAAGAACCCGTGGCTGTTGATCTGGAGGGGTCCCCAGAGATGGACCGGGGGCGGGGGTGTGAAGTGGAACATAAGCTCGGTGAGCCGATGTTATGCGTGTTCGGGAGGAACCCTTCCCGGCCGCGTCACAAAACCTAACTCCGTCGACGCGACGAAGCTCGACCTCGGTCTGTGCCGATCCGCAAGGCGCAGATCAGGTCAAACTCAGTGGAGGAATGATGCCGAGCGCCTGTGTTCTGGGAACGGGACGATATCTACCCGAGCGCGTGGTCACCAACGAAGAGCTGGCCACCCGATTCACCACCTCGGACGAATGGATCCAGCAACGCTCAGGCATCAAAGAGCGCCGCTACGCCTCCAGAGGAGAGACGCCCGCCAGCATGGGGGCGCAAGCCTCGCGACAGGCTCTGGAGGCAGCCGGACTCAAGGCCGAGGAGCTCGACTTTCTAATCTGCGCCACGCAGACCCCCGAGTATCTCTTCCCTGGCACTGGCTGTGTGATTCAAGAGCAGATCGGAGCGCTGGGCATCGGAGCCCTGGACGTGCGCAATCAGTGTACCGGCTTTCTCTACGGGCTCTCCATCGCCGACGCCTATATCCGCCAGGGGCTCTACAAGCGCATCCTGCTTGTCTGCACCGAAATGCACTCGCGGGGGCTGGAGTATTCTGATGAGGGCCGTCATGTAACGGTGCTCTTCGGCGATGGGGCCGGAGCCGTCATCCTGGGCCCGGGAGAGGGAAAAGGTGTGATGTCGGTGCACCTGCACGCCGACGGACGCTACGCTCGCGACCTGATGGTCGAAGGTCCGGGTTTCACCTTCGAGCCCTGGTGCGATCCCAAGCTGTTCGAGGAAGGTCGCCACTATCCCAGGATGAACGGTAAGGCGGTCTTCAAGGAGGCAGTCTCATGCATGCGAGCGGTGGTGGAGGAGACCCTGGCCCACAATAGCCTCAAGCCTGAGAACGTGGACCGGTTCATCCCCCACCAGGCCAATCGACGCATCAATGAGGCTGTGGCTCAACACTTCGGCATTCCCGAGGAAAAGTGCAACCACTCCATCGAGCGCTATGGCAATTGCGCCGCCGCCTCAGTCCCCATCGCCCTGGACGAGGATGTCCGCGAGGGCCGGGTCAAGTCCGGAGACACGCTGATGTTCGCCACCTTCGCGGCTGGCTTTACCTGGGGAGGGGCTGCGCTTCGCTGGTGAGACGGCTCTCGTCCAGTTTCTGAACCCCCAGACCGGGCAGGTCGGGTAGCACCCGCTCCGAGCCGTCCAGGGTCACCCCTCCCTCGGCCACAGCATCTTCGGCCAACAGCAGGTCAGCGTCCAGGTCGGCGAATTCGAAGCGGTAGGCCGCGGCCAGCGCCGTGGCGGCGGAGACGGCCAGGCGCGACTCACCCACCATGCCTCCCACCATCAAAGCCACCCCGTGAGCTCGTGCCTGGGCCACGATGGACCGGGCCGGATACAGCCCGCCGCTCTTCATCAGCTTGATATTGATGATGTCCACCGCTCCGGCTGCGATGGCCCGAGCCGCATCGCGCGGGGAATGAACCCCCTCGTCGGCGGCGATGGGGGGGGTCACGCGCTCTCGCAGTCGAGCCATACCCTCATAATCCCAGCGAGCAATGGGCTGTTCGATCAGCTCCACCCCGAAGGGCTCGATACGGGTCAGGGCCCGCAAGGCCTGAGAATAAGTCCAGCCCTCGTTGGCGTCAATGCGCAGGGGAACCTCGGGACCGATGGAGCTTCGCACAGCTTTGACACGCGCGTAGTCTTCCTCGGGATCATTGCCCACTTTGAGCTTGACCGCCCTGTAGCCGGACTCGATGATGCGCCTGGCTTCCTTAGCCGCTTCTTCGGCGGTGCACAGGCCGATGCTGTAGTTGGTCAGCACGCGCCCCGAGCTACCTCCCAGAAAGCTCACCAGGGAGACGCCCGCCTGGCGGGCGATAAGGTCGTGGCAAGCCAGGTCGATGGCGCAGCGGGCGCTGGGATTGGCCACGCAAGCTGCGGCCATGCGGCGGTGGATCTCCTCGAGTTGCCAGGGGCTCAGGCCGCGCACCACCGGGAAGAGGTCGTGCACGAGCAGGGACACAACTCCGTCCATGGTTTCTCCGGTCAGGTAGGGGTCGGGAGAAGCCTCGCCCCACCCCGCCGCACCGCCATCGGTCGTCAGTTTGACCAGAATGCCTTCGCACTGGTCGGACACCCCGGTGGCAATGCGGAAGGGCTTCTTGCAGCGCAACCGGGTGCGAAATATTTCCATCTTTTCGATCAACACGGGGCCGGGTTCTGAGCCGACCTGCCGCGGTCCTCCCCGACCGGGACGCAGGATGAGATGGGCTTTTCAGGAAATTCTTCCATGGTGAAAGCGCGCTGGGTAAGTTTGTCTTTTTGGTTTTCCACCCATGACCCCTAGATGAACGGGCCCGAGCGCGTGAAAGAGGGAGAGAACCAGGTGTGCCTTCAGGCGGGCACCCCTGGGAAGGTGCGCATTGGCTGGCGGTGGCTACGACAAGAACAAGCTCGTTCAAGACTTCGTTACCCTGCTCACCGCAATGGAGCAGGCCGTGGTGCAAAACCCGGCCTTCTCAGGAGCGGGCCCGTCCAACGACGGAGGCTGGGGTGGCGGAGGCGCAGCACCTTCCGGGCGGCTGGGGCCTGGCGAGTATACCGAGAAGCGAGAAGACTCGCTCTCAGACAGCTTCACCAAGTATGAAGAGTTGGTATTGGAGGACGGGCGAGTCCTCCGCCGCTACGAGAACGGCTCGGTCAGGCTGGAGAATCCAACCAGCGGAGTGATTCAGGAAGAGCGCATCGACGGCAAGTTGCTGGTTTCCCTGCCGAACGGGAAAGTGATCTTCCAGCAATTCAGCGGAGAGCCGCTCCTCGTCTACGACACCGTGGGGAGCGCTGCCCCCGGTCTGGCCCGAGTCAGCTCGGCCAGCCTGCCAGGTGAAGAGCAACCGAAATTCGTTTACCATTTTCAGGATGGTGAAGGAGCTCACTTGATCGAACTCGAGTCCCTGCGCTATTACCGCGTGGGTCAGGGCCGCTAGTTGTCGAAAGAGCAGCAGCCGCGGAAGAAAGTCAGCGTCGGTGAGGCGCTGGAGTCTATGCGGGGTAAAGCCGCCCCAGCGGCTCCCGCCAAGACCTCTATTGTGGGCCTGGGCGCGAGTTACTGGCTGGAGAGCCTTCTCGAAGGAGCCTCCCGCCGCCAGGCCGACCTCTACGAGTCTATCCGAGACAACCCGTCGGCCCAAGCCCAGATGCACCGGCGAGACCTGCGGGTCGTGGGCGACTTGCAGATTCCCGCCGCCGCGATGGAGGAGGTGCGCCAACCCAAGCCCCCACCCGAGCCCCGTCGGGCCACGGGATTGCGCGAGCGTTTCGGCAGCATCGGCTCGCTCTATCTCGACTCCAATCGCCTGGAAGTGATCGCTACCGAGGCTCCCGTCCAGCAGGTCTACACCGATCCGGGCGAAGCCGCCGTGCGTTCGGTGGCCTCGCGATTCTCGCAGGTCTCGTCGCTGGATCTTGCCTCCTTCTACGCGGTCGAGGAGGTTGGCCGGCCTCAGGTCGAATCGCAGCAGGCGAACCCCTCCACGGTTTCCCTCTCGCGCTTCAATGGCATCACAACGGTTGAGCTGCAGGGCGGGCTCGAGTTGTTGGAGGTGCGCCAACAGCCTGCCGCCGACGATCTGCCCAAGCGTCGGCTGCGAACCAACCCGAACATCCGCAAGATGTTCCAACAAAATGACGAACTAGAGCAAGGAGTCTAGCGATGAGCACGGTGTACGGCGCGGTCAACACCTACGCTTATTCGGGCCATGGAATTCCGGCCGGATCCGTTGCCTCGGGTTATACCACGGGGGCGGACGCCCCGAGTGTGCTGAGTCTTCATCCGGCCCAACAGGCCAACGGCGGTCAGGCGACCGTTTCCAAGGACTACCTGCCGGTCATCGCCGTCTCGATCCAGCGCGAGCGTCAGCTTTTCACCAGTTGGACCGGTGTGGGCGGCGCTCCCCCGGTGGTTCTCAACAGCCTGCCCGACCCGAGAATGGCCGATCAGACGCCCCGGCAGACGATCGTCACCCAGTCGGAATTTGCTTTCCAGCAAGCCGCCTTCGGCAGCTTCCCCTTCCTGGGCCCGTTCGTCGGCCAGGGCGGCCTGCCCGCAGGCCCGTTCGTACTCGGTCCCTTCAGCAGTCCGGGCGGCCTGCCCCAGGGACCCAACGTGCTCGGTCCCTTTGGTGGTCCGGGCGGCCTGCCCCAGGGCCCCAACGTGCTCGGTCCCTTCGGTGGTCCGGGCGGCCTGCCCCAGGGGCCCAACGTGCTCGGTCCCTTCGGTGGTCCGGGCGGCCTGCCCCAGGGCCCCAACGTGCTCGGTCCCTTTGGCGGGCCGGGCGGTCTGCCGTTCGCTTCGCCGGGTCTGCTCGGCCCCTTCGGTGGGCCAGGCGGCCTCCCGTTCGGCTCCCCCAACGTGCTCGGGCCATTCGGCGGCCCGGGTGGTCTGCCGGCCCAGTCGCCTCCCTTGCTCGGCCCTCCCAGCTTCGGGGCCCCCAACGGCACCTTCCCCTTCGCGGGTCAATTCAATGGCGGCGGCACCGCGCCGTTCCCCTTCCCCCAGACCCAGATGCCGATCATGCAACCCCTGGCCGCCGTCGGGGGCTCGGTGGCTCCCACGACAGGCGTGGGCGGCTCGGTGGCTCCCACCCGGCCCTGTCCCTTCCCCACCACCACGACCCCTGTCACACTCCATCCCGGTCCCGCCCTTTACGGCGGTAGCCAGCCTGCCCATCGTGCGGGCTGGGGTTGGCAAGACCTCGTGGCCGCCCCCACGGTCGACCCGGTCACCAACGACCGCCAGCTCTCGCTGGAGCAGCGCCAGTCCCAGAGCGGCTTTGAACGACCGTGAGCGTGGCATTTTGCACCTCCGGGGCCTTCAGATCTTTTTTTACGAGGTGGGTTTCCTGCCCTCGTTACTTACCTCGGGAGGCAAACAGGACGGCGGCATCTACCTCAACGTGGCGGCCAATCCTGACCAGTTCCAGCCGGCCGCGGTCGATCTGGCTCGCGAGCTGGCCGCCCGCGATCACGTACCGTGACCGGCATGGACCAGGAGTTCTTCGGCGTCTATCAGAAGGTCACCGGACATCAGCCAGCGCTACGGCAACTCGCCGGTTCATTTTGCCCAGGGCCCGGTCAACATGGGGAATCGATCAGATGAGTGGCTTTGAGGACCTGGGACGCTACGACGCGCTGCCCATCGATGGCTCGGCTCTCGGGCAGCTGGGCGGCTCGGCCGGTAGCGCCAGCCAGGGAACCGATTTCCAGTCCGGCCAGTCCCTGGCCGGACTGTACGAAAATGCTCCCAGCAATCCCTATCAGGCTCAGGTCGACCAGTTCCGGCAGAATCCCATGGTCTCGGGCTTCTACGCAATGCTCGACTTGAACGGCGACGGCCGCGTCTCTGGTCCTGAAACCGCGTCCGCCGTCTCGAGCCTGAGCGACCTTGTGAAATGGATGCTGGCTGGAGTCCAACCGGGTCCCAATGCACCGGCCGCGGTCGAGCAGCTCTTCAGTGCTCACGACCTCGACCGGGACAGGCTCTACTGCATCGACGAGATCCGCACGGCTCTCCGTGACCTGCGGCCCGTCATCGACAGCATCAAGCTCGACCAGTTCAGGAACCCTGCCAACGTCGGACGTCCGTTCCAGGTGGGATCGGCTCAGCTTGACCCGGCCCAGGCAAATCGCATCGCGAAATGCCCGGTGCTCGGTCAGCAAATCCAGGCCGGCGGGGGCGCTCAGGTCTAAAAACGGTAGAAAGGGAGACAACGTATGCCTCAAATCGGTGGTGCTTATGGTGGTGGAGGAGGAATCACCCCCTACGGGGGCGGTTTCGGCGTACCCGCGGGGAACGTGCTCGGAGGCGGCTATCCAGCCGGCCCCGGACTCCTCGGCGGTGGTGCGATTCAGGGGGGCGGATTTGGTCAACCAGCCGGGTTGCTGCCTCTGATCCAGCTCCTTGTCCAGGCTCTGCAACAACTCTCCAACGGTTACGCCGGCTTCGCCGGCGGTGCCCCACAACAGTTCCGCCCGCTGGGCGGGGCCGGGAATGCCGGTAATGCTGGCAACGCTGGGAACGCTGGCAACGCCGGGAATGCCGGTAATGCTGGCAACGCCGGGAACGCTGGCAACGCCGGGAACGCTGGCAATGCCGGGAACGCTGGGAACGCTGGCAACGCCGGGAACGCTGGCAATGCCGGGAACGCTGGGAACGCTGGTGGTGCCGGCGGTGCTTACGGCGGCGGCGGCGGCGGCGCGGGCGCGATGCGAGTCGGTGGTGGAGGTGGTGCCTACGGCGGCGGCGGTGGTGCCGTCGGCGGTGGCGTTGGCGCCTACGGCGGAGGTGGTGGTGCCGTCGGCTCTGGCGGCGCCTATGGCGGTGGCGGGGCCACCGGTGGATTTGGCAACACAGGCACGGGCTTCCGTTTCCAAAACAGTACCCTGGCTGGCCTCCAGCGCTACATCGACGCGGTGGACCAGAACGGTAACGTCAATCAAGGCAAGATCACGGCCAACGGCAAGGTGAGCACGGGCGAAGCTCGCGCCAGTATCGTGGAAGGCTATGCGGCCGAGTTCTACGCTGGCGGTCGCCTTGAGAACGCGGGCGAGATGCAGCGCAACCTGAACGTGATCTACCAGGATCTCAACTCGGGCAACCCGGCCGCGCAGCAAGCGGCCACCTTCGCTCTGGTTGCCTCCCGCTTCAAGAACGCGGGCGGCAACTACAACAACGCCCAGCTCAAGAAAGTGCTGGAAGCGACCGGAAACAAGGATCTGGCCAGTGGTGGCGGCGTGGGCGACAAGGATGTCCAGACTCTGGGCGCCATTTCGGCCGCCCTCAAGCGCGGCACCCTGCAGCTCGGCCAGGTCTTCGGCCAGGATGGCAAGGACGTGCTGGGCGGAAACTCCATCACAGCCGGCGACAAACAAAAGTATGACAGAGCCATCGAAGCCATCCAGCTCGGTAACCTGCAGAGCAACATCGAGAAGAATCGTCCCACGGGCGGAACGGTCCGTCCGGGCGGCGGTGGCGCCTATGGTGGCGGACCGGTCGGCGGCGGCAACCCGCTCGGCTTCCCGCAGATGGCAGGCGCTCAGAACCCGATGCAACTGATCTACGCCGTGATCAACCAGCTTTTGTCCACGATGATGGGCGGCATGGGCGGTTTCGGAATGAACCCGCTGATGGGCTTTGGCGGCGGGGGCTTTGGCGGCTTTAGCGGCGGCTCTGGTCAGCCGGTCAGCCTGGGCGGCTTCGGCTTCGGTGGCGGCTTCGGCGGCCTCGACTCCATCCGCAGCTTCGTGAATGGCGGCATCGGCAACGCCGGGAATGCCGGCAACGCCGGAAACGCCGGAAACGCTGGCAATGCTGGGAACGCTGGCAATGCTGGGAACGCTGGCAACGCCGGGAACGCTGGCAATGCTGGCAACGCCGGCAATGCCGGGAACGCTGGCAACGCCGGGAATGCTGGGAACGCCGGGAATGCTGGCAATGCTGGCAACGCCGGGAATGCTGGGAACGCTGGCAACGCCGGGAATGCCGGGAATGCTGGCAACGCTGGTGGAGCCTACGGCGGTGGTGGCGGAGCTGGCTCTTACCCCGCTGGCGGATCTCCGAGCCACCCACCGGTGGCTCCTCCCGCACCTCCGGCCTACTAGTGTGCTCGCACTTTGGTCTTGCACATTGGCACAATCTGACGAACGCGCCGGAACTGCGTTCCAGCGCTTTGTAAAGTGCAAGACCAAAGGCCTTGCACTTCAGGATAGGAGCGCAGCCGGAAACCCTGCATAGTTTTCCGGCTGCGTGACGCCCAACAGATCGTGCTGGAAGTCCGGCCGCCTGCAATCTCTTGTGGTGGCGGAGGCGGGGGACCCCCGAGGGGTTTGCGGCCGGACTTCCAGACTCCCCCGCGTTGACCAGCGCAGAATTAGAACGCGCGGGAGTCCCGGTAGCTGGCTACCGTGTGACTACTCGCATTCCGCTCCTGCATCAGTCTCCGCCAGAAGCAGTCCTGCTGACTGGAATCAGGCCTTGTCGGTAAGTCCGGGGCGGTGAGCCCGCAGACCAGAATTTGGCGAACCCACATTCTTTTCCGCCGGAAACGAAAACCTGCCGAACACACGGCAATCAAGCCCGTAAAATCGATCCGTGAAGGCTCTCACAGGCGAAACTCCTGCCGAACGGCTCGAATGGTCCCTTGCACCCGTCGCTTCACCGATTCAAACCGCCCAGCGACTGCGCGCGACGCTTGGAAGCAAGGCCCGCCGGGAAAACCTCTGAAGGACAGCCGCCCCTGGCCCGGAAACGTCGAGTCAGATGCTAGGCCTATGGCTCCGAATGCTCACTCCCGCTGCCCAGGTCGAGTCGGTCATGGAGATCGACCTGGAATTGCTTGATCGCCTGGGTGTCAGGGCCCTGCTCCTGGATCTGGACAACACCTTGCTGGCCTGGAATCAGCACGATCTGACCGAGGAGGTGCGCGAGTGGGTCGAGCTGGCCACCGGGCGGGGCTTCAGGCTCTGTCTGGTTTCCAACGCCACGCCCAAACGGCTGGGAGTGCAGTCTCGCGAGCTGGGCATCCCCTGCGTGCCCTCCGCCCAGAAGCCCCGCCGGAGGGCTCTGCGCAAAGCGCTCAGGCTACTCGAGGTCCAGCCCGGTCAGGCAGCCATGGTGGGAGACCAGGTTTTCACCGACGTGCTGGCCGGCAACCGCCTGGGACTTTACACCATCCTGGTCATCCCCCTGCACCTCAAGGAGCAGTGGTGGATGAAATGGGTGCGCCAGCTCGAGGGGCTGATCATCTGGTGGCTCCAGCGCTCGCGCAACGCCTGGGGCTAATGCGCTCGCACTTTGGTCTGGCACATGAGCACAATCTGACGAACGCGCCGGAACGGCCCATCGGAGTAGAGTAGGAGACAGGTTTGGTTTGGCCCCCAGCGTGACCGCCCAGGGCGCCTTGCCTGCTTCCCTCATCAAACCGTACGTGAGGTTTTCCCTCATACGGCTTTCCGATGCTCTTCATCCGTGGGCATGCGCAGAGTGTACCTTCGGACGGTTCCGGTGAGATGGTGAAGACCCTTGGCTCGGAAGTCTATGTGACGCCACCGCGTTGCCCACCCGCGGCCAGATTTGCGATGCTTCTTGCTCAAAAACAGGCAAAGCCGCTCTCGAACAAAACTATCGGCGGCACTGAAGTGTTTCGCGGAGTTCCCAACTGCGAAGTAGTTACCCCACCCACGCAGTATCGGGTTAAGCTTCGCGATAATGTCCTCCAGGCTCCGGCTCAGGAGGGACCGTGGTCCCACGGCGTCGCGTATTTTCTCTCGTAGGGCTGCCATCGCGTGTGCACGGGGCCATCGCTGCAGGTAGTGCTTGTGGTATCGCCATGACAAGACTTTTCGATGGTGGAACCCTAGGAACTCAAAGCCTTCGCTTCCTCTCCGCAGGTCCACAATGCGGGTCTTGATTGGGTGCAAACGCAATCCCAGTCTTTCCATGACGGCCTTCAAGCATTGAAGCGATCTCCGTGCATCCGCCTCGTTACGGCAGAGGACGACTAGGTCGTCTGCATACCGCACCAGGGTACCGTAGCGAGAGAACTTCGCTGCCCATACCTTGTCCAGGTAGTTCAGATAGACATTCGCAAGCACGGGGCTTAGAACCCCGCCCTGTGGTGTTCCGGAGCTTACCGTTCGGACCACCCCCTCCTCAAGCACTCCGGCTTCCAAGGACTGGCGGATGAGCTTCAGGACGCGCCTGTCGCTGATACGCCGGGATACCATCGTCATCAATTTCTCGTGATCGATGGTGCTGAAGTAGTCCTCGATGTCGGCGTCAATCACCCAGTTGTGGCCTTTATTGGCCGTCCGACGAATCACCTCATTGGCGTCGTGGGCGGACCGTTTCGGCCGAAAGCCGAAACTGCAAGGCTGGAAATCCGCTTCAAAGATTGGCTCCACCACGATTTTCATCGCCGCCTGCACCACTCTATCGCGGATAGCGGGTATCCCAAGAGGCCGCCTTCGCCCGTCCGGCTTGGGGATGTACACCCTCTTCACCGACTGCGGCTTGTACTCGCCCGCTTGGAGTTCCGCTTGCAACTGGGAGAGAAACACGTCTACGCCAGATTTCTCAACGTCGCGGATGGTCTGGCCGTCTACTCCGGCCACGCCTCGGTTGTTCTTCACATTCTCCCACGCTCGCCGCAGGATGTCACCTCTGTGAACCTTGTCGTAGAGCGCGTGAAATCGCCTTGTGGCACACTGCTTGGCCACACGGTATAGTGTCCTCTGAAGTTGTCGAGCTTTATCGATGGGGTGGTTAGCCGTTGGCATTCCCTCGCTCTTACCTCCTTCAAACACACGAGCAAAGCAGGGCTCCTTCCCTCGGACGAGGTTTTGTTGTCCTCACCGTCAACGGTGTCGGGTCGGAGGAGGCGCCCCTTTCGGGGCTAACCTCCGTCCGCCGCTCAAACGGCTCGTACAGTTTTCCCGTAAGCCGCTTTCACGAGGAATA
>QWHO01000180.1 GCA_021404945.1 bacterium CPR1 | reverse complement strand
ACCAGGCGATGGTAGCCATAGCCGGCTGCTCCCAGCAATAGAGCTGTTTCGCCATGGGTGCGGGCCACATGGCCGATGCGCCCGTAGATGCGGGCGTCGAGTCCACTCTCCAGGGCCGGGGCGCGCGCTTCCTGATAGGCGGTGGTGAACACATCCAGGTTGTGGCCCGCGCCGGCCGCGTAGTAGCCGAGATCGCGGGCCTTCTTGCCAAACATGCCGCTGGCGTGGAAGGCGCCTTCCTCAAAACGGGCGTAAGCCAGGCTCTCCATGGGGGCGACCGTCTGGCGGAAAGCCAGCTGGCGCTGGTTGTCGTCCAGTGACGCAAGATGCCGGCGCACCTCGGACGCGGTCGGCTCGCGCCCGAGCCGGCCCGCCAGCTCGGAGCGGGCCTGGGCCGAAAGGCCGGCCACCGCGCCCACCGTGCACTGGACGGCGTGCACCATCTCGTGCAGCGCCGAAGGGCCGCCCTGATCGTAGACCTCAAGCCGGGGGAACTTGCCCCAGTTGACCCGGGGGGCGCCGCGCTGGAATAAAATGTCCACTCCGTAGCTTTCGGCCACCAGGGCGAAACGGCTCTGGAAAGCGCGTAGCCGCGTGTCGGTCAGCACCTGACCCTGGCCAAGCTCCTCGAGCAAGTCGTGCAACTCGTCGCGCAGGTCTTGCAGGGTGGCTCGATCTCCGGCCAGCACCTCGGGCAGCGGCTGGCCGGGCGCTGCCGGCGGCTCCACCGTGGCCCGACGGAGCATGGCCAGCGGGTCGATCCCGAAGTCGCGCCAAACCCTCTGGAAGGTCTCTCCTGGCCCCAGGCTGGGGGCGGGGCGAAAATGCGGTCGCGGCGCCAACCGGGGCGCAGGCCGATAGTACGCGGAAGCAGCCGCAATCTGCATGGCCCCCGCACTTTATGCCGAGAATGCTGCGAAGGGCGTAACCGGCAAATGAACAGTCAGTCGGCGACCACGATCTTCCCCAAAAGGGTCTGGTCGCTGTGAAGTACAAGCTGGCGCGACGCCAGGGAGGGGTTCGTTCGGTCGAAGACGCTCCCCCGGCGAGCTCCCAGCTACCATTGAACCGAAACGCTATACGGCTTCAACAGCGCGTCCGGGGAAAGGATGGTCAATCCATCATGGAGAGCCTGACCGACCAGAAGGCGATCAAACGGGTCACGGTGATGAAGGGGCAGACTGCTGGCGGTAAGTGCGGCGCCCTCGACCAGCGGCAATGATTCAAGTTGATGACGCTGGCGTTGGCGCGCCACCAAAGGCACTGGAGTCGACGGCAGCGGAAGTTTTCCCAGACCGAATTTCACGCCGATCTCCCAGGCGCTTACCACGCTGAGATAGACCTCATTCGTCGTGTCCAAAATCGCATCTCTAGCCAGGACGCTGAGCGAGGAGTCTCCCCGGATGAGCCAGAGAAAGGTGCACGTATCCAGCAGATACTTCATTCAATGAAATGCTTCCAGCCACTCGTCGGGCAAAGGCTCAAAGAAAGCCTCGGTCAAAGGAGGAAACTCCGGGCAAAGCCCGATGGGACGGGACCTTCCCCGGTCGCGATAAGGCCGCAGCTCGGCGATCGGCTTGTTTCGTCGGCAGATCACGACAGTCTCACCTTGCTCTAAGAGGTTGAGAAGCTCGGAAAGGCGTGCCTTGGCTTCGTGCACATTCACGGTGGTCATGGTTCTATTATGACCAGGTAGTTGGTTCTTGTCAATGAGCCACGCGGGCAGGCGCGCACGCCCCGCACAGTTCAGTCGCCGACCACGATCTCCACCCCCGCGAACGTGGGAGCCGGCTCGTCCGGACGGCGGAAGAGCCAGCGCAACAGGTCCCGGTAGAAACCGAACAGGGGGATCTCCTGGGCGATCTGGTTGCGCAGCGATTCGCGGTTGGACTTGAAGCTGGTGTGGCTCTCGCGGGTCAGTCGCTCGCGCTCTCGATGGTAGCTGCCCAGGGCCTGGATCTGGATCTCGAACAGGCAGTCCCACCACGACACCACCGACTTGAGGGCGGCCCAGCCGCTGGCCTTGCGGTTTTCCTTGAGGTAGTCCTTGACCTCCAGGAACTCGAGGCCCAGCGTGCTCTCCCCCACCGGCACCCGGTGGCGCTCGAGAATGGCTGGCTCAAAGCGCAGGGCGCGCAGGGTGCGCTGCAGGTCGCGCGAGTGGCGCTGGCCGTCCGAGACCACCGCCTTGAGACCGAACACGTCCTTGACGTAGCGGCTCAGGTGGCGCAGGGTCTTGTCGCGGCGGACCAGGGCGTCGAGGTGGAAAATCTCGTCCACCACCTTGTTCCAGATCTCCTCCTCGGCCTTGATGCGGCTCAGGAACTTGTGGATGGAGTGCTTGTTGGCTCCGGTGGGCAGATACTCGACGAAGTTGGCCACCAGCAGCGGCTGGCTCCAGCCCTGAGCGCCCTGGACCTGGAGTTTGTGCAGCTCGCGCGTGCCCAGGTCGAGGTCGGTCTGGGAGTAGAGCGCCCTGGAGGTCAGGTTTCGGGTCACCGTAAAGCGCTCGCCGGTATCGGGAATCTCGCCCACCACCACGCACTGCAGATCATACTCGCCCAGCAGCTCCTGGCTGAGAAGCTCGCAGAGGCGATGCAAACGCTCCTCGCCGCGCCTGATCATGGCCGAGAAGGAATCGCGAGCGGCCTCCAGAGCAGCCGTCGAGAACTCCAGCCGGTGCTCACCGGGCTTGGAGAGCTCGTCCTTGCGGGCGGTCAGGTAGTCGACCAGCACCGTCAGAGCGCTTTCGCGGGTGACCATCCACAGAGGTGAGCTCTTGACGGCGGCCGTTCTCACCGGGTGGCCAGCTCTTTCACGACCAGCTCCAGGCCCAGCAACACCCGGGCCAGGCGATCATCGTCGACCTTGTCGGGTGTGTCGGGCGCAGCCCCAACAGGAGCGGTCTCACTTTTTCTCCGGCGGCTTGACGACCTCGAGCTTGAGGATCTTGTGGGGCTGCACCTGGAGCGTCTTGAGGTAGTTGCCGCCGTCCTGCCAGAGCAGGTCCTGGCGCACCGGCCCGGGCGAGCGGAACTCCTCGGACACCTCCATGCCTTTGGTCACGCGCCCGAAGACGGTGAAGTTCAATGGCCGCAGGCCCCCCGAGTTGTCGGCGTAGTTGATGAACACCTGAGTGGAGGCGCTGTCGGGCATGTTGGTCTTGGCAAAGCACAGGGTGCCTCGCTCGAGGGCAAACAGGCTGGGGTCTTCCTTGAAGTTGGTCTCCTGCTCTTTCTGGAACGGCTTGCGCCAGTTGATGCCAAACTGCACGACGAAGCCGGGCTCCACACGGAAGAGCGGGGTGTCATTGTAAAAGCCCGCCTTGACCAGGCCCAGGAAGCGCCTGGCCGAGTTGGGGGCAGCCTGAGGATACACCTCAAGCAGCATCTCGCCGGCGTCGGTGGTCATCTTCAAGGGCACCACCTCGGTGATCTCGGGCGCCTTCACGTCGGGAAAGGGCACCAGCCCGTGATAGGGGCTTGCCGTGGCTGAGGGCTCTTGGGACGGCGAGGTGGAGGGTGAAGGGGAGGCCGTCTCCGAGGCTGCGGGCGAGCGCGAGGGCGAGGCAGAAGCGACGGGGGTCTGGGTAGCGGGCGGCGGCACGGGCTCGTCCCCGGCGCGGGCGCTGCAACCCACCAGAGTCAATCCCAGACCGACTGCCAGAACGCACTTGAGCATGAACATTTCCTCCAGAGTTAGCCTTTCTCCGCCATGCGAGGATCGAGCACGTCGCGCAACCCGTCGCCAAGCAGATTGCAACCGAGCACCATGGCCATGATGGAGAGGCCGGGAAAGGCCACCATCCAGGGGGCTCGCTTGTAGAACTGATAGGTATCGGCCAGAATGGTTCCCCATTCGGGGAAGGGAGCCTTCGCCCCCAGCCCCAGAAAGGAGAGTCCGGCCGTATCCAGCACTGCCGTGCCCACGCCCAGGGCCGCCAGCACGATGAGCGGGTTGAGGCAGTTGGGCAAGACGTGCACGAACAGGATGCGCACCGGCCCCGCCCCCAGCGAGCGAGCCGCCTGCACGTAGTCGAGCTCGCGGGTGGTCAGCACCGAGGCGCGGGCCTGGCGTCCGAAGATAGGGATGCCCACCACGCCTACCGCCAGCATCACGTTGCCCAGTCCCTCCCCCAGCACGCTGACGATGGCGATGGCCAGGAGGATGCTTGGGAAGGCCAGCATCAGGTCGAAAAGGCGCGAGATGACGCTATCTGTCCAACCTCCGGCGTAGCCCGCCAGGGCCCCGAGCAGGCCGCCCAATAGAAGCGAGATCAAGACCGAGAGCAGACCCACCACCAGCGAGATGCGGGCCCCGAAGATCAGGCGGCTGAAGAGGTCGCGGCCCAGGTTGTCGGTGCCCAGAAGGTGCGGAGCCTGGCCCGGTTCAGTCGAGCTGAACGAGGGAGGCTGAAAGCGCTGGGACAGATCCTGATCGCGATAGCTGTAGGGGGCGATCGCGTCGGCCAACAGCGCGGCCAGCACCAGGCCGCTCAGAAGCAGGGCTCCCAGTTTGAAGGGGATGCTCTGGAGTAGCTTACGGAAGACCTCGCGCAGGGGCGACTCAGCCATAGCGCACCCTCGGATCGAGCCAGGCGTAGAGCATGTCCACCAACAAATTGACCAGCGAGACGGCCAGCGCGATGGCCAGCACCGAGCCCTGCACCAGCGGGTAGTCGCGTGACTTGACGGCCTCCACCACCAGCCGGCCCACGCCGTCGATGGAGAAAACGGTCTCGGTCATGACCGCTCCTCCCAGCAGGTAGCCGAACTGCAGCCCGATGGCGGTCACGATCGGGATCATGGCGTTGGGCAGGGCATGCCCCCAGAGCACCTGGGTCTCGGTGAGGCCCTTGGCCCGGGCCGTGCGGATGTAGTCCTGGCCCAGCACCTCCAGCATGGAAGAACGGGTCATGCGGGCGATCATGGCCAGGGGCACACTGCTCAGCGTGACGGCGGGCAGCACCAGGTGGCCCAGCACGTCCACCAGGTTAGCCGGGTTGCCGCTGAGCAGGGCGTCCAGCACGTAGAAGCCGGTGGGATGGGAAAATTCGAGGCTGGCGCGGCCCGAGAAGAAGAACCAGCCTAGATAATAAGGGAAGATCAGCACCAGCATCAGGCCCAGCCAGAAGACGGGCACCGAGATGCCGACCAGCGAGACGGTGGTGCCCAGCACGTCCTGCCAGCTGCCCCGGCGCACCGCCGCCACCACTCCCAGAGGAATACCCAGCACCGTGGCGATGCAAAGGGCGGCCACGGTCAGCTCGATGGTGGCCGGAAAGGCCCGGGCCAGCTCCTCGCTGACCGGGGTGTGACGGTGGATGGACTGCCCCATGTCGCCCCGGGCCAGCCGGGCCGCATAGTGGACATACTGCTCGGGCAGACTGCGATCCAGGCCCAGGTCGCGCCGCAGGGCGTCGATCTGCTCGGCGCTGGCCCGCTCGCCCAGCATGACCCGCACCGGATCGCCCGGGATCATGTGGATCAAGAGAAAGGTCAGCAGGGTGATGCCGATCACGACCGGGATCAGCTCCACCGAGCGCCGGGCCAAAAATCGCCTCACTTGCTCTTCCAGCGCGCCTTTCGCAATTGCAGCGTGCCGGTGGGGTGCAGCTCGAAGCCCTCCAGCTCGGGATGGCTGGCGGCCAGCTGGGAGACGTATACCATGGGTAGGCAAGGAGCGTCCTGGTGGATCAGCTCCTGGGCCTTCTCATACAGCCTGGTGCGCTCGGCCTGGTCGGTCAGGGCCTGGGCTTTGACCAGCAGGCCGTGCACCTCCTCGTTGGTGTACATGCAAACGTTGGAGCCGCCGCGTTTGGTGTCCACGTTGCCGCTGTCGAACAGGGTGTAGAGAAAGTTGTCCGGGTCGCCGTTGTCGGCGATCCAGCCCGACAGCCCTACCTGGTGCTCGCCCTGGCCGAGAGCCTCGAGGTAGCTCGACCACTCGCGCGACTTGACTTCCACCTGGATGCCGACCTCGCCCCACTGGGCCTGGAGCACCTCGGCGATCACCTTCGGCTCGGGGAAGTAGGTGCGAGGCACGCTCATGTAGGAGATTTCGAGCTTGAGGCCCTCGTGGCCGGCCTCTTTGAGCAGCTCGCGGGCCTTCTCCGGGTTGTACTCGTAGGGCAGCTCTTTGCGTCCCCAGATGCCGGGCGGGACGGGCGAATTGGCGACTTTGGCCAGGCCGTGATAGAGCTCGTCCACGATCTGCTGGCGGTTGACCGCCAGGCAGAGCGCCTGACGCACTTTCGGGTCGTCGAGCGGCTTCTTCTGGGTGTTGAAGCTGAGGTAGCCCAGGTTGAGCCCGGGCTGGTCGGCCACCCTGACGGCCGGATTCTTGCTCAGCTCGGGATGGTTCTCGAGCTGCAGCCCGGTGATCAGCTGCACCGCGCCGCGCTCGAGCTGCAGCTGACGGCTGGTGTTCTCGGGAATGGGCTTGAAGGTGATGCGGTCGAGGGGGGGACGCGTATCCCAGTAGTCCTGATTGGCCTCGATGACCAGCCGGTCGCCGGGCAGCCACTCCACGAACTTGAACGGACCCGTGCCCACGGGCTGCTTGAAGGCGTCTCGCCCGGACTTTTTCAGTGCCGCCGGCGAGGCGATGCCGAAGAACGGCATGGCCAGGTTGGACAGGAAGGGCGCGATCGGCTCTTTGAGAGTGAAGCGCAGCGTGTGCTCGTCCACCGCTTCGGTGCGCGTGATGCGACCGCCCCAGACGTCGCTCCAGTAGCTGAAAGTGGCCCCGGGATAGCGCAGCGGATGGTTGGGGACGTACTGGCGCTCGAAGTTGTCCACCACGGCTTTTGCGTTGAAAGGGGTACCATCGTGGAACTTGACCCCCTGGCGCAGCTTGAGGGTCCAGGTCTTGCCATCCGGGCTGGCTTTCCACCCGGTGGCCAACGAGGGCTCCACCTCGGCCGAGCCACTCTTGAAGCGAAGCAGTGTGTCGAAAAGGTTGGCCGTGATCTGGGAAGATTCGGCGTCGGTCACGTCAGCTGGATCGAGCCCCTTGGGATCGCCCGGCTTTCCCACTACCAGGGTATTGCCCTCGGGCCGAGCTGGAGGCGTACCGGCGGCAGCTCCCGGCTGGCCCGGGGGCTGCGAGCAGCCGGTCAGCCAGAGCGTGACGAGCAGCAGGGCAAGAAGGGTCGACCGTCGTCGCTGAATGCTCACAGTCGGCTCCTCTGGGTGTCTTCCTGGGGGGACGGCTCGCCCAGCGGGGTTTCCTCCCCGCCCACCTCTGCGGGGGAGGGCTCAGGGGAGGCGTCCGGCGAGGCCTCGGGCACGGGGGTTTCCTCCTGCACCGAGCCTGGGGTGGCCCCGCCAGGCTCGATGCGGGTATCGGTGGAGGTGGCCGTGGGAGCCGGCACGGGCCGCCCGGGCACCTTCACCTCCTGGCTGGAGTCGAACGGGTTGACGGTGCGCGGCTGGAAGCTGCACACCCGGTTGTTCTTTGAATCGGCCACGTAAATCGTGCCGTCGGGGCCCTGGGCGGCCTGCTGGGGCTGCTCGAACTGGCCGGCCATGTCACCCTTCTTGCCCCAGCGATACATGTAGGTGCCCTGAGGCGAGAACTTCTGCAGGCGGTTGTTGCCCGAGTCGACCACGATGACGTTCTGGTCCAGGTCAACGATCACGTCGGTGGGTTGATCCAACTCGCCGTCCTTCTTGCCGTGCAGCCCCCAGGCGTTGAGCAGTTGGCCGTCTCTAGTGAAGCGCTGGATGCGGTGGTTGCCCTTGTCGGCCACCAGCAGGTTGCCCTGATTGTCGGTCGCCACCCCCCAGGGCTCGTTGAACTTGCCAAGGTCGGTTCCCTGCTCGCCCAGCATCAAGAGCACGCTGCCGTCGGGGCCGAACTTCTGCACGCGGTGGTTGCGCGAGTCGGCCACCCACATGTTGTTCTGGTTGTCGAAGGCGATGCCGATCGGGTGGCTGAACTCGCCGGCGCGGTTGCCCAACTGGCCCACCTGGGCGATGAACTTGGTGCCGTTGGCGGTGATGCGGAACTTCTGCAGACGATGGTTGCCGGTATCCGAGACCCAGAGGTTAGACTCGCGGTCTACCGCCAGTCGCATGGCCTCGTGGAATTGCACATGGTCTGAGCCTGTGGTGCCGAAGACAAAGATCAGCTTGCCCTCGGGCGTGAAGCGCTGGATTCGCCCGTTGCCAGTGTCGGCCACGTAGACGTTGCCGCTGGGATCGGCAGCCACTCCGCAGGGCCAGCTGAACTGGCCCATCTGGCTGCCCTTCTTGCCGATGGAGGCCTGGTAGCTGGGGGGGCCATCGCCCTGCGTGAGCACTACAATGCCCACGGCAAGCACCCCGAGCAACACCAGAATGACCAGGATCCAGATCAGCTTCTTGCTCAAGCCGGTGCCTCCTCATTGACCTCTTCCCAGGGAAAGCGCCCGACCCGACTGGTGCGGCACAACTCGGCCGCAAGGATGGCCTCGAGCTGAGCTACCGCCTCGTCCACGTGCTGGTTGATCACGCGATAGGCGTAGTGGCGAATCTGGGCCAACTCGGTACGAGCCGTTAACAGGCGCTTGGCGATCTGCTCGGGCGACTCGGTTCCGCGTGAGATCAGCCGCTGCCGCAGGGTGGGCAGATCGGGGGGGGCCAGAAACACGAACACGGCGTTGGGGGCGCGCTTCATCACCTGCAGTCCGCCCTGTACGTCGATGTCGAGCACCACGTTCTTCCCGGTCTCGAGCTGCTGCTCCACGAAGTCGCGCGGGGTGCCGTAGAAGTGGTCGAACACCTCTGACCACTCCAGGAACTTGCCTTCCTCCACCCAGCGCTCGAAGCCCTCGTGATTGAGAAAAAAGTAGTGCTTGCCGTTTTCTTCCTGAGGTCGAGCGGGACGCGTCGTGGCAGAGATGGAGAACACGCAGTCATTCCGGCGCGAGAGCAAGCGTTCGAGCACGGTGCCCTTGCCCACGCCGGAAGGGCCGGAAACGACCAGAAGCAGACCTTTCAAAGCTGGGCCAACCTTTCCACCGTTCGGGGGTGAACCAGATTCAATGCTATCGAGGCTCTCCCGCCCGAGTGTCGCGACCTGGGAACGCAGCCAATTTCTTGCGCCGAGGACAGAAGTCCTATCGAACAAAGGTTTGTAGACAGGGGCCGAGAATCGTCCGGCGTGAAGCTTGACTCCCTGAACCTTGCTGCCATTGTGACCGAGCTGGGGCCGCTCCTCAAGGATGCCGCCCCCCAGAAAATTTCTCAGCTTTCGGAAGAAGACTACCTGTTTGTCTTCCGCCGCCCCGGCCAGACGCTGCGCCTGCTCATCAGCCTTCGGCCCGAAGAGAGCCGCTTGCACCTGCTGGAGCAGCCGACGCCACCGGCTCAGAGTCCATCTGCCTTCACCATGCTGTTGCGCAAGCATCTCGAGGGGCGGCGCCTGGGGCGTGTTGCTCAGGTGGGGCTGGAGCGCACCGTCGAGCTCGACTTTCCCGTTTACCAGGAGAAGCCCGCCCTGAAGCTGGTGCTGCACATTCCCGGACGTGACAACACCCTGATGTTGCTCAACGAGTCTGGCAAAGTGCTGGGAGCCCATGGCAAACGTGGTCAGCCGGAGGCCTCCTATCTGCCCCGGGCCGACTCCCTGACGGGGCAGCAACTGCTCGAGCTCTTGGACCACTCGCAGCCGCTTCAGCGAGCCTTGCCGAAGGCCGTGTTCGGGCTTCCTCCCTTCTACGCCCGCCAGATCGTGGTGGAGGCAGGACAGGACCCGGGCGCTCCGCCGATCGACCCGGAGGCCCTGGAAAGAGCCTGGGACGGCTTCTGGGCTGACTTTCGGGCCGGGCGCTTTCAACCTGCGGTTACGGATCACGGCGAGCTGAGCTTTCGCGGGCAGGGCCTCCCCTACCCCACCATGCAGCAGGCCGCTGAAGCCGCCTGGGCGGGCGCGAGCCGGGCTCCAGGCCTGGAGCAGCTGCGCTCGGAGGCTCTGCGCAAGGTGCAAAAGGCCCTGACGCGGGTGGAGAAGCGCCTCGGCGAGCTGGGGCGTGACCTGGGCCAGACCGAGAAAGCCGAGCTGTATCAGCACTGGGGACAGTTGCTGCTGTCTCGCCTCGAACAGGTGCCCCTGCGAGCCACCACGGTCAGCCTGATCGATTTTGACGAGGCTTGCCGGGTGGAGATTGCCCTGAACGCGCGCCTCACGCCCAGCGAGAATGCCCAGAAGCTCTTTCGTCGCTCGCGCAAGCTGAAACGGGCCGGCCCCTTGATCGCGGCCCAGGTGGAGAAAGCCACAGCTGAGCGGGACTATCTTCTGGAGCTGCAACTGGCCATCGCTCAGGCGGGCTCGGCAGGCGAGCTGAGCGAGCTCGAGCCCCGCCCGGTGGAGCGGCGAGCGCGTCCCGAGAAGCCCCGCAGCGGCCCGCGGCGCTATGTTCTTGACGGGTTCGAGCTTTGGGTCGGGCGCAACCCGGCTCAAAACGATCGGCTGACCCACAAGCTGGCCGCCCGAGACGACCTCTGGTTTCACGCCCGCAACCTTCCCGGGGCCCACGTCATCTTGCGCGCCGCCGGGCGCACCCCCAGTCAGGAGGCGGTGCTGGCCGCTGCCGTGCTGGCCGCGCGCCACTCTCAGGCCAGCGATTCGAGCAAGGTGGAGGTGGATTTCACGCTGGTGCGTTATGTCAAGAAACCATCTGGGAGCCCGCCCGGGAAGGTGATCTACCACCATGAGACCAGTCTGGTAGTCGATCCCTGCCAGGCGCTGAGCGACCTTCGGGAGCTCTCGTCGTGACTCAGGTCACGGCGCCGGGACGGGGCTCGGCGGGTTTGTATCCAGAATCGGCACGCCTGGACGGTCGAAAAAGGATTTCCTGGCTCGGGAACTAACGCGCCCTCCTCCCGGTTATGACCCCAAGGAAGACACACACATGTTGGCGAGGGGAACCCATGAGCCAGCGGATAGACTGCAAAAGCTATCGGCCGCTGCTAGAGGACTTCGTGGATGGCGAGGTCGATCCAGGGCAGTTGGGCGGCCTGCAAAAGCACCTGAGAGAATGCCCCGAGTGCTTCGGCCGGGTGGAGCTCATGCGCCGTCTGCAGGGAGTGGTGCGCCAATCGGTGCCCCCCGCCACCACGCCCGAGCTGTTGCGTCAGCGCATCGAGAAGAATTTCAAGGTCAATCCCTGGCGGCGACGCATGAGCCAGCCCTGGTTGCGCCCCGCCCTGGCGGCGGCCTGCCTGTTGATCTTGCTGGCCGGAGTGCTGGCCCTCTTGCCCCGCCCGTCTGCCCTCAGCCCCTGGTCGGTGGCCATGGTCAACGACCACACCAGGTGCTGGATGATGGGGTGCGAGCAGGCTGACCTGAGGGATTTCGACCAGACGATGGCCGGCTATCTGGGCACCAAACCCGACGTCCCTGCCCTGGAACAGTCTCAGTGCCTGGACGTGAAGCCCTGCCCGGTCAAGGGCTCGGTGGCCAGCGCCCACGTCTTTTATCTGCGACCCGGCAAGGTGCAGCTCTCGATGTACCTGGCCAGGCAGGACGAGTGGAGCGGCCAGTTGCCCGACTCGCCCCAGCAGGCCCGACTCGACGCC
>QWHO01000704.1 GCA_021404945.1 bacterium CPR1 | reverse complement strand
ACTGGCGCTGCAACGGGAAGTGAACGAGCCGCGGGAGGCGCTGGTGGGGCTGGTGGGGCTGGCTGAGGTAGCGGTCGATGCCATGCTTCGGGCGCCCTGGAGCCAGAAGACCCGCCTGGCCCGGGCGGAGCCCCGAGAATGGCTCAACAGTGAGCGCTCTTCGTTGCCCAACCTCCAGGCCTGGAAAGGTCAGGATTTTCCCATCGGATGCCTCCCGCCGTCATCATTCGGGCCCAAAGTGAAGCTGCTGCGACGAGGCAGTGCGACTTTTGACATCTGGGCCCATCCCACCGAGGAGAGCGCGGAGCTCCGCGCTCCGAGCCCGGCTTTTGATAAAGAAAGGCTGGCAGCGCGTGTGGACGTGGAATGCGAATCACCACCTCTTGCGGGTTCTTCGAATAAGAACTGGGAAAAGCGCCTTGGAAACTTTCCACAAGGAGCGTGGGTTCAGTTACGGCACGCTCTGGCGCATTTGCGGGCTCCTCTCCTGTCCGCCGCAGCTCTCGAGCAGGTGGGCCTGGCCAGCGAGGTCTTTGTCCCCCGCCTGCTCGAAGCCCTGTTGCGCATCAAGGAGGGTCGGCCGCTGGACTGGGAGCGTGTGGATTGCGAGGAGTGGCTCACCTGGCAGAGCCGGAGCCCCTGGAGGCGAGAGGACCGCTCTCCCTGGACGAACGAGAGCACTTTAAGCGATCTGGAGCGCTGGCTCCGGTTGAAGTTGTAGGAGGAGAGCATGGGGAAATCCTGGCTGGTTCTGTGCGACGTCGACTCAATTCAGTCCTGGCTGCTTCGCTCGGTCCACCTGCGCGAGATAGCCGGCGCCAGTCAGCTTCTGGCGGAGCACGACAGACGCTTGCCGGAGCTGGCCCGCAACGGCGAGGTCCTTTCCTGCGGCGGGGGAACGGCTCTGGTTCGGTTCACGGACGAAGAGAGCGCCTGGTCCTTTCGTGGCGCTGTTACCTCCTCACTGCAGGAAGAGACCGAGAGCGCAACCATGACGACGAGCGAGCCGGTACCCCTGGAGGGTGACTTCGGCGCCGCCGTCGACCGCGCCACCGCTTCGGTGGAGAGGAGCAAACGCCTCGGCCATGCGCTCGGCGAGCGCGTCGACTTTTGCCATGCTCTCCGTTGCCAGGGATGCGGGCAGGAGCCGGCCGTCACGCAAGCCAGCATCGGCGGGGATGACCGCTGGCTCGGGAAAAGCTGCCTCAAGCGCCACCGGGCCCGAGAGCGTGGAAGCTGGCTCGACTGGATGCGCGCATGCGCCGGTTGGCAGGATCTTGGCCTACGTGACCTTCCGTCGAACACCAACGAGCTGGCCTCCGGCACGCAGCTCGCCGTGATGCTGGCCGATGTGGACGGTGTAGGCGATCACCTCGCGTCGTTGAGAGACGAGCCCGCCTACCGGGCCTTCTCCAGGGGGCTGAAGAACGCCATGCAAGATGCCGTGGTAGCCGCCATCGCGAGGGCGGCTCCTCCAGGAGCAGGCGCGAAGCTCGGGGTGGACGTGCTCTACGCCGGTGGAGACGACTTGCTGCTGGCGTGCCGCTCGGACCTTGCGCTCACACTGGTCGAGAAGCTGGTTACCGAGTTCTCCAGGCGCGCGGGAGCCGGACAGCCCTGGCTGCAGGGAAAGCCGCTGGGCCTGTCCGTCGGCTGCGCCATCGTGGGGCCAAAATACCCCTTTCGGTCGGCCCACTCCCTAGCGGCCGGCATGCTGCGCCGGGCTAAAGCGGAGGCAAGAAGGCTGAAGTGGAGCGAAGGGGCCGTCGACTGGGCGGTCGTCACCGAGTCCTGGGGGGAGGCCGAGCCGATTCTCGCCGACCGCGTGGTCGAGTCCGCGACCTGCTCTCTGCACCTGACCGGGCGGCCCTATCGCGCCTGCTCCGAAGGAACGAGGAGTCTGGGGGCCTTCCGGCAAGCCTGCCATGGCTTGGCCCGCGGGTTTCCAAGAAACAAGCTCTTTGATCTCCGGGGTTGTTGCACGGCCTCCCGGCTGATGAGACAGGGCGCCGGGCCCACCGATCGTCAGGTGCGCCAGGCCAGGAAAGAATTGGATGAGCGCATCGGCGAGACCGTGATGCGGCTCGAGCGAAACCCGGAAGTGGCTCGGCTCTGGGCGGATGCCAGCCGATGGCTTCCCATCGAAGATGGA
>QWHO01000703.1 GCA_021404945.1 bacterium CPR1 | reverse complement strand
ACGGTCTTGCGCAGAGGGGTCATGGGCACGGCCTCTTCCTGCCGCAGGCCAGGCAGGGGAGCCAGGGTTGGGGCCGGAGTTGCTGCAGGCGGTGGCGGTGGCGCCGCGGGAGCAGCGGCGGCGCGCTGGACATCTTCCTTCAAAACGCGCCCTCCCGGGCCGGTGGCCTGCACCTGGTCGGTGGTCATTCCCTTCTCGGCCAGCTCTCGGCGGGCGGCCGGCATAACGCGGGGCTCCTCCACCATCTTCTCGGGCTTCTGGGGCGACTTTTCGGGTTTGTGAGCACTCTCGTCCACCAGACCGAGCACCTCGCCGATGCTGGCCGTGTCACCTGGCTTTTTCAACACCTGCACAACGCGCCCGGCCACCGGGGCAAAGACCTCCATATTGGCCTTGTCGGTCTCGAGCACCACGATAGCCTCATCGCGCTCGACCCATGCCCCCTCGCTCTTGAGCCACTGGCCCACCACCACGTGGCTGACCGACTCTCCCACCGCCGGAACAATCAATTCGACGCTCATGAATCGTCCTGTGCGAGGCGCGCCGCCCGGTTCCTTCCGGTCAGGTGAGCGCCATGGTGAAGGCCTGCTCGATCAGCCATTCCTGCTCGATACGGTGGCTTTCCTGCGAGCCCGTGGCCGGGCTGGCCGACTCGGGCCGCGACAGGGTGTGGAACGAGTGTCCCACGACTTTGTCGGCGGCGCGCACCTTCAAGAAAGTAGCCGCGCCCATGTTCTCGGGCTCTTCCTGGACCCACAACACCGGGGCGGTGCGGGGATAGCCGGCCAGAGCCTGGCGCAGCGGGCCCTCAGGGAACGGATAGTATTGCTCGAGGCGCAGAATGGCGACGTCATTCGCCCCCCGGGCCTTGCGAGCGTGCTCGAGCTCATAGTAGAGCTTGCCCGAGCAGAGCAAGATGCGATTGACGGTCTCCGGGTCCACCTTGCTGCGGTCGGGCATCACCCTCTGGAAGGTGCCCGAAGTCAGCTCTTCCAGGCTCGAGCTACACTCGCTATGGCGCAGCAGGCTCTTGGGTGACATGACGACCAGAGGCTTGCGCCAGGGTCGCAGCACCTGACGGCGCAGGCAGTGAAAGTACTGAGCCGGTGTGGTCAGGTTGACGACCTGGATGTTGTCCTCGGCCGCCAGGGTCAAGAAGCGCTCGAGCCGGGCGCTGGAGTGCTCGGGCCCCTGGCCTTCGAAGCCGTGAGGAAGCAGCATGACCAGGCCGTTGAGCCGGTGCCACTTGTCCTCGGAGCTGACCAGGAACTGGTCGATGATGACCTGTGCTACATTGCAGAAATCCCCGAACTGAGCCTCCCACAGCACGAGCGCTTCAGGATCGTCGAGGCAAACGCCGTACTCGAAGGCCAGCACCGCCGTCTCCGTGAGGGGGCTGTCCCAGACCTGAAATCGGGCCTGATCAGGCGCCAGGTGCTGCAGGGGAACGTAAGGCTCGCCTGTGCGGGCGTCATAGAGGATGGCGTGGCGATGACTGAAGGTGCCCCGACCCACGTCCTGGCCGCTGAGGCGCACGGGAGCCCCTTCGGTGAGCAGCGTGGCGAAAGCCAGGGCCTCAGCCGTTCCCCAGTCGAGAGGCCTCTTGCCCTCGGCCATCTCCAGACGGCTGTGCACCAGCAGCTTGGGGATCTTCTCGTGGGGCGTGAAGCTCGCAGGCAGCTCCACCATCTTGCCAAGCAGCTCTTGCAGGCGCTCTCTGGGAACGGATGTGGGTACCTCGGGCACTGCCGCGTCGGGCCCGCCGCGATAGTGCGACCAGGCCCCCCGGGCCAGGTGGAACTGGTAGTCGAAATTCGGGTCGCGCGACTTGTTGAGCTCGGCCTCCAGGTGCTCGAGCCGGCGCACCGCGATCTCGTCAGCTTCTTCGCGGGTGACCTCGCCGAGCTTGAGCAAGCTCTCGAGATAGCCCTCGCGCACCGACTTTCGCTGGCGCACGTTCTGGTAGAGCAGGGGCTGGGTGAAGGTTGGATCGTCTCCTTCGTTGTGGCCGTGTCGCCGATAACAGTACATGTCGATGACCACGTCTTTGTGAAAGCGCTCGCGGAAGTCCATGGCCAGGTGGATGGCCTGAGCCACTGCCTCGGGATGCTCGCCGTTCACGTGCAGAATCGGGATCTGCAGCATCTTGGCCACGTCGG
>QWHO01000702.1 GCA_021404945.1 bacterium CPR1 | reverse complement strand
TCCGGGCCCTCCGGCACGAAGCTGGAGCTGGGCGTCGAGAGAGGGGGACAGGTCGGCTCGCTCTCCTATACCCTGAACGGGTCCCTGCCGCTGATTGTGGTCGTCACGGAGGTCGAGCGCAGCGGCACGTTCCACAACGTCTGGGCCTGCGTGCAGAATCTCTCCGACCAACCGGTCGAGCTTGACTGCAACAGCGTCATGCTCACGAACCGCAGCCGCGGCTCTTTCCCACTTTCTCTGTTGCAGAACGGCGGTCGCTCCGAGATGATCCCGCCGGGTGGCGTGTATTTCCTCTGGCCCAGCTTCGAGACGAAAGACGCCGCTCTGGGCTCCTTCATGGTGAAGGACGGGCTCGGGAACCGCTACGAGGTACCCGCTCAGCCTCGGAGCACCAGTTGCGGGCCCTGGTCCAACCTGCCGAGATCGGTGCAGGACGAGCTGACGCGGCAGCTGAGGGGATACTCCGATTTCCACTGGTGGGGGAAGCGCTGATGCACCGCAGGAGTGAGAGGTAAGAATGGCCGTCACGAATCTCGATCGGGTCAGCAAAGCGATGGAGATGCTTCAGGCCGGGCTCGGGCCTTTCGTGGAGCGCGAGATCCGCGCCGCCTTTCAGGCCGGTCTCTCGCCGCAGGTCCTCAAGCCTTTCGTGGACGACCCGATGATCGGCCAGAAACCCGTCGCAGAGTGGGATGTGGCCGCCATCCTCCGGCTCATGTGGGATACCTGGAACGACGTCTTCAGGAAGATTCTCGGGTTCTCCGAGCGCACGCTGGTCAGCGAGCTGAGAGACAGCCGGAACAAGTGGGCTCACCAGCAGCGCCTGACCTCTGACGACGTCTACCGCGTCCTGGACTCCACCCACCGGCTACTCCTGGCCGTGTCCGCGCCGGAGGCCGACGAGCTGGACAAGATGAAGACCGAGGTGCTGCGGCTACGCTTCGAGGAGAAGGCCCGCAGCGAGAAACGCAAGACCACCGGCACGGCCATCGAGACGACCGTAACGGGAAGCCTGAAGGCCTGGCGCGAGGTCGTCACCCCCCACGAGGACGTGGCGAAAGGCAACTACCGTCAGGCCGAGTTCGCGGCCGACCTGTGGCAGGTCCATCTGGGCGAGGGCGCGCCGGAATACAAGGATCCCACCGAGTTCTTCCGCCGCACCTTCCTCACCGAGAGCCTGAAACGCCTTCTCGTGGGCGCGGCGCAACGTCTCTCGGGCCGGGGGGGCGACCCGGTGGTGCAGCTGCAAACCAACTTCGGGGGCGGCAAGACGCACTCGATGCTGGCGCTCTACCACCTCTTCTCCGGAATCGACAGCCGCAGGCTGCCGGGAGTGGACGCGGTGCTGGGCGAGGCCGGGCTCAAGGACCTGCCGACGGCCAACCGGGTCGTGCTCGTGGGCAACAAGATCTCCCCGGGCAACCCGACCGTCAAGCCGGACGGGACCACCGTCCGCAGCCTCTGGGGGGAGCTTGCCTACCAGCTCGGCGGCCCGAAGGCCTTCGCGCGCATCGCCGCCGACGATGCCCGGGCCACCAGCCCCGGCGACGTGCTCCGCGAGCTTTTCAACGAGTATGGCCCGTGCTTGATCCTGATCGACGAGTGGGTGGCCTATGCGCGGCAGTTGCACGATCAGAGCGACCTTCCGGGCGGTCCATTCGAGACCCAGTTCACGTTCGCCCAGGCCCTCACCGAGTCGGCCAAGCTGGCCGAGAATTGCCTGCTGGTCGTCAGCCTTCCCGCCTCGGACACGGCCACCTCTCCCCACGCCCTGGCCGACGACGTGGAGGTGGGCGGCGTCCGCGGGCGCGAGGCGCTCGATCGCCTGCGCAACGTGGTCGGACGGGTGGAATCCTCCTGGCGGCCCGCCAGCGCCGAGGAGGGGTTCGAGATCGTGCGGCGCCGGCTCTTTCAGCCCATGACAGATCCGCAGCAATTCACCGATTGCGACGTCATCGCGCGCGCCTTCGGCGACTTCTACCGCAGCCAGCCGCAGGAGTTTCCCCTCGAGTGCAAGACCACCGACTACGAGAAACGCATTCGGGCCGCCTACCCCATCCATCCGGAGGTTTTCGATCGGCTCTACACGGACTGGTCCACCCTGGTCAAGTTTCAGCGCACGCGGGGTGTGTTGCGCTTGATGGCGGCCGTAATCCACAGCCTCT
>QWHO01000179.1 GCA_021404945.1 bacterium CPR1 | reverse complement strand
CGCACCGTCGCCAGAAGCTCGGACTCGCTGACGAAATTGCTGCCCGGAGCGGTGGCGGCCAGCCTCTGCCAGCCTTCCAGCACGCCCTGCAAAGACATGGCCGCGGCCACGCGGCGCGGGTCCTCCTGGCCGGGGACGCGGGGAACCTCCGGGTCGCCCTGGGTGATGCGCGCGGCCTCCTCCACCCGGCTGCCGGTGGCGGGAGCGGGCTGCCAGGGTGGGGCATCCGGCCTGCGCACGGGAATGGCCGAGAGGTCGGGCCGCGGGGTGCCCAGTCGGCCCTGCTGGGGATACGACCAGTGCACGCCTTCAGCGGCCATGAACCGGTCGTAGGTGGCCCCGCGCCAGTTGGGGTGGACCCGGCCGATCTCGGCGAACACGCTGGCCGCGTCGTGATACTCCCAGCTCTTGCCCAGGGAGGCTGCCAGCTCGACCAGAATGCGCCAGTCGGGGCGGGCCTGACCGGGCGGGGCCAGGGCCTGACGGTTGAGCTGCAGAGTCCCATCCAGAGCCACCAGAGTGCAGAGCTGCTCGGGGATGGCGCAGGCCGGCAGAACGACATGGGCGTGCTCTTTCATGGCCGCGGTCAGAGTGTGAGCCAGCGCCACCACGTGCTCACCTTGCGTGGGAGCAGCGTGAGCGAACAGGGTGGCCCGCCGGGAGCCTCCCCTGCCTTCCTCGCCGTTGTAGTCGCCCCAGAGCACGGAAGCATCGTAGGCGGGGGGCAGCGGCCAGACGCTCAAAGCGCGCAGCCCCGAGCTGTTGACGCCGCTCAGAAGCTGCAAGAGGCCCCAGGGTGCCTGGAAGCGAGCGGCCAGCTCCAGAGCGGCCGCAGCCGGCTCCTGGAAAGACACGATCACCGTCACCCGGGTGCATCCGGCCAGCAGCTTGCGAGCCTGCTCAGGGTCGGTGGAGGTCTTGCCGCCCACTTCCCAGGGCCTCGGCGCCGGACAGGCCAGAGCGGGGGGGGCGTCCGGCGTGGCCTGAGCGAGCAAATCCTGGGCGCTCTCGACCCGGGCCTCAGCGAAGCGGTCGAGCTCGAGCCCGGCGCTGCCCACCACGATCAGTTTCGCCCCGCGCCGCAGAGCCTTCTTGATACGAAGGTCGAGCACCGGCGCCTCAGCGGTCGGGTTGCAGCCGGCCAGCACGATCACTTCGGCCCCGTCCAGGCCGGCCACCCTGGCGGTGGAGGCCAGGGGCTGCTTGTCGGCACCCCAGGCGTAGCCACGCTCGTGATCGAGGTTGGGCGAGCTCAGGACGCCTCGCAGCAGGCGCACGAGCAAGAAGGCGCCCTCGTTGCTCAGCTCGGGCCCGGCCACGGCCGACACGGCTGAGGCGCCGCTCTGCTCGATCGCTTTGCGAAAACCGGCCGCGGCCGCCTGCAGAGCTTCCTCCCAGGTGCATTCCATCAGCTTGCCGTCACGCCGTAGCAAAGGTTTGAGGGCCCGATCCTCGGAGTGGACCCAGGCAAAGTCGTAGCGGCCCCGATCGCACAGCCAGCCGTCGTCGATGGCATCGTTCACTCGCGAGCGCTGGCGCACCAGGCGGTCGAAGCGCACGTCCAGGGTGAGGTTGCAGCCCAGCGAGCAGCGGGTGCAGATCCCGGCGAAGTGCTGCTGCTCCCAGGGGCGGGCCTGAAAACGATAGCTGGCGGCCGTCAGGGCGCCCACCGGGCAGAGCTCGATCACATTGCCGGAGAAGTTGGAGTCGTAGCTTCTCCCTTCGAAGGTGCCGATCTCCGAGCGTGAGCCGCGCTCGATGATGACCAGCCCTTCTTCCATGGCGACCTCGCCGCAAAAGCGTGCGCAGCGCTGACACATGATGCAGCGCTCGCGGTCGAGCACCACGTTCTGGCCCACGCGCAGGGCCTTCTCGGAGTGACGCTTCTGCTCCAGGAAGCGAGACTGGGGAGGGCCGTAGCGCAGGGTGAAGTCTTGCAGGTCGCACTCGCCCCCGCGGTCGCACACCGGGCAGTCGAGCGGGTGGTTGACGAGCAGGAACTCCAGGATGCCGGCCCGGGCCCTTTTTGCCTCTTCGCTTCGAGTGCGCACCACCATGCTGTCGGTACACTCGGTGGTGCAGGCAGTCTGGATCGGCTTGGGACGACCGCCCACCACCTCCACGACGCACACCCGGCAGGCTCCCACCGGACTCATCTTGGGATGGTAACAGTAGACCGGCACCTCGATGCCGGCCTGGCGGCAGGCCTCCACCAGCAGCGTGCCTTTGGGCACCTCGAGATCGATCCCGTCGATGTTGACTTTCAGGTTTGACATGATTTGCTTCCTAAACTGTTGAGCGGGTTCAATGGTGGGCGGCCACCAGCCGGGGGTCGTAGGCCCCCAGCGAGTACTTGCTCTTCTTGTGCTCGACCAGGTGCTCGAACTCGTCCTTGAAGTAGCGCAGGCCACTGGTGACGCAGGAGGTGGAGGCGTCCCCCAGCGGGCAGAACGACTTGCCGGCCAGGTTGCCGCAGACGCTGAGCAGCAGATCAAGGTCCGACTTCTGGCCGTGGCCGGAGTGAATGCGGATCAAAACATCGCGCATCCACCTCGTGCCCTCCCGGCAGGGGGTGCACTTGCCGCAAGACTCTTCCTCGAAAAACTCCATGATGCGGAGGATGGCGCCCACCATGCAGGTATCCTGGTGCATCACCACCACCGCCCCGGAGCCGGCCATGGAGCCGGCTGCCGCGATGGACTCGAAGTCGAGGCCCACGTCCAGGTGCTCTCTGGTCAGCATGGGCGCCGAGGCGCCGCCGGGGATGATGGCCTTGAGCTCCTTGTCCTCCAGGATGCCACCGCCGCAGCCGAAGATCAGGTCGCGCATGGTGGAGGTCAACTCCATCTCGTAGTTCCCAGGCTTCTTGACGTGGCCGCTGAGACAGAAGATGCGCGTCCCCTTGCTCTTCTCGGTGCCAAAGCCGGCGTACCACTCGGCCCCGTTCACGAGGATATGAGGCAGGGTGGAGAGGGTCTCCACGTTGTTGATCACCGTGGGGCAGGCATAAAGACCGCTGATTGCGGGAAAGGGAGGCTTGAGGCGGGGGAAGCCGCGGCCCCCTTCGAGCGAGGAGAGCAGAGCTGATTCCTCCCCGCAGATGTAGGCGCCGGCACCGCGATGGAGCACGATGTCGAGCTTGTAGCCGCTCTTCATCACGCTCTTGCCCAAAAAGCCTGCCTTGTAGGCCTCGTCGATGGCTTTGCGTAGAGCCAGATAACCTTCCAGCATCTCTCCCCGGATATAGAGAAAGGCCGTCTCGATGCCCACCGCCCAGCAGCAAATGGCGATCCCCTCGATCAACTGGTGGGGCTGCTCCTCGACCAGCTCGCGATCCTTGCACGTTCCCGGCTCGGACTCGTCGCAGTTGACGCACAGATACTTGGGCTTGCCGGGAGTCTTGGGCACGAAGCTCCACTTCATGCCTGTGGGGAACCCGGCCCCGCCGCGCCCGCGCAGGCCCGAGGCTTTGACCAGCTCGATCAGATCGTCTGGCTTCATGGCCAGGGCCCTCTTCAGCCCTTCGTAGCCGCCGTGCTGGGCATAGACGTCCAGCTCGCCGATGTTTTCGATCTGGCGGGATTTGAACAGGATCTGTTGTTGCTCTTTCACTTTCATGGCTTGCACGGCTCCGGCCAGGCGGGAAACCGCGAGCTGCCCTTGCGCAACTCCTCGAGCAACCCGTCCAGCATCTCCGAGGTCACGTTCTCGACGAAGCGGTCGTTGATCTGCACCGCCGGCGCGCCGTCGCAGGCGGCCAGGCACTCGCCCTCGACGAGGCTGAACATCCCGTCTGCGGTGGTTTCGCCGCGCTGGATGCCGAGCTTGTCCTGCAGATGGCAGCGCAGCTGGTCCGAGCCACGCAGATAGCACGAGATCGAGCGACAGACCTTGATGACGTAGCGTCCCATGGGCTTTCGGAAGTACATGTAGTAAAACGTCACCAGCGAGTCCACCTCGCCGGCCGGCATGTCGAAAAGGGCGGCGACCTCGGCCTGGGCCTCGGGGGACAGCCAGCCGAGCTCTTCCTGGACCCGGTGCAGGGCCCCCAGGATGGCCGAGCGGGGCTTGGGATAGCGGGCCATCATCTGGCGGATCTCGTCTTGAAGGGCGGGGGTCAAGAGGCTCATCGGTCCACGTCCCCAAGCACGAAGTCGAGGCTGGCCAGCACCACCACGACGTCAGCCAGCAGGCAGCCTTTGAGCAGCACCGGCAGAGCCTGGACGTGGCTGAGCGAAGGCGTGCGCACCCGCATGCGGTAGGGCTTGTTGGAGCCGTCGCTGACCATGTGGAAGCCCAGCTCCCCTTTGGGAGACTCGATGCGCTGGTAGACCTCTCCCGGAGGCGGCGAGAAGCCCTCGGTGAAGAGCTTGAAGTGGTGGATCAGGGCCTCCATCGAGACCGAGATCTCCCATTTGGGCGGGGGGACGATCTTGCGGTTGCTGGTGCGATAGGGCCCGCTGGGAGCGATTTTGTCGAGTGCCTGCCGGCAGATCCGGTAGGCCTGCTCCATCTCCTCCATCCGTACCAGATAGCGGGCATAGCTGTCACCCTCGCTGCACAGGGGCACCTTGAACTCATAGTCCGCGTAGGCGCTGTAGGGCAGATCCCGGCGCACATCCCAGTCGACCCCCGAGGCGCGTGCCACGGCGCCCGTGCAGCCGTATTCGATGGCCGTCTGGCGGCTGAGCGCGCCGATGCCTTTGGTGCGCTCGAGCCAGATCGAGTTGCCCGTGAGCAGGCCGTGATACATCTCCAACTCGCGCGGGAAGCCGTCGAGATACTTGCGCACCTGGTCGAGGAAGCCGTCGGGGAGATCGGCCATCAGCCCGCCCACGGTGATGTAGGAGGTCATCATGCGCACGCCCGAGAGGGTCTCGAACAGGTCGAGAATCTTCTCACGCTCCTGGAAGCAGTAGAGGAAGGTGCTCATGGCCCCGGCATCCAGCCCGCTGGTGCCCAGCCAGACCAGGTGGGAGGCCAGGCGCGACAGCTCGCACAAGAGCACGCGAATGTGAGAGACCCGCTCGGGGATCTCGGCCCCGAGCAGCTTCTCGACCGCCAGGGCGTAGCCCAGGTTGTTGTTCAAAGGCGAGAGGTAGTCCATGCGGTCGGTGAGGGTGAGCGCCTGCTGGTAAGTCTTGACCTCAGCCTGTTTCTCAATACCGGTGTGCAGGTAACCCACGTCGGGCTCGCCCCGCACCACCCGCTCGCCGTCCAGGGTCAGCACCAGGCGCAGCACCCCATGAGTGGAGGGGTGCTGGGGGCCCATGTTCATGACCGTGTAGGAGCTGTCGCTGGTATCGCCCAGGGCCCGGATGGAGAGCGTGCCCTGATCGGAGGTGATGGCGTCGATGTTCATCGGTAAGGCGAGGTGGCCGGTCCGGTCACCGGGTAGTCCTTTCGCAGGGGATGGCCCACGTAATCGGGAGGGAGCAGCAGCCTCATCAGAGCGGGGTGATTGTTGAACTCGATACCGAACATGTCGAAAATCTCGCGCTCATACCAGTTGGCCCCCGCCCACACGCCGGTGAGCGTGTCGGCCCGGGGGTCGGCCTCGGGAATAAGGGTCTTGAGGCGAAGGTCGCCTTTTCTCTGCCAGGAGAGAAGGATGGCCGACAGGTCAAAGCGCGGGTCGCGATCGAGGTAGTCAACCGCCGTCAGGTCGGAGAGAAAGCTGTACCCATGCTCGACGCTGAGATAGCGAGCGGCCTCTACCCAGGCCGCCCGGTCGACCCAGAAGGTCCACTCGCCGCGGTCCTCGCGCTGGCCCAGATAGTGCTCGGGGAAGCGCTCCTCGAGCTTTTTTCCCAGCTCGGCCGGGCTCACTGGGGCTTGGGATGGCGCAAAGCCATGGGTAAACCGGATGTAGATTGGGGGGCCGCTCCGGGCGGAATGCCCCGGACGATCTTCTCTTGCAGCATCTGAAAACCCGCGATCAGCGCCTCGGGCGTGGGCGGGCAGCCGGCCACGTAGACGTCCACCGGCACGATCTTGTCTACCCCCTGCACGATGGCGTAGTTGTTGAACACGCCGCCGCACGAGGCGCAGGCGCCCATGGAGATGACCCACTTGGGATCGGGCATCTGCTCGTAGATCTGGCGCAGCACCGGAGCCATCTTGATGGAGACGCGCCCGGCCACGATCATCAGATCGCTCTGGCGTGGGCTGGCCCGGAAGACCTCCGAGCCAAAGCGGGACAGGTCGAAACGAGAGCCGCTGGTGGCCATCATCTCGATGGCGCAGCAGGCCAGGCCAAAAGTGGCCGGCCAGATGGAGTTCTTGCGGGCCAGGTTGGCGATGGAGGCCAGGGTGGTGGTGATGAACCCGCCGGCATTTGTCTGCTGCCAGGGGAACACCGAGTCGCTGGTGTAGAGGACCTTCTTCTCGGGCTTCAGAACGTCCATTTGAAGGCTCCTTTGCGCCACACGTAAGCGTAGCCCAGCAACAGCACGGCGCAGAAGATCATGATGTCGATCAGGGCCGAAATGCCCGTTTGGCGCAAAACCATGGCCAGCGGGTAGAGAGCCACCGCCTCCACGTCAAAGATAAGAAACAGCATCGCGATTTGCAGGAACTTGACAGGAAAGCGCTCGGGCAAGGGCGCAAGCTCGGTCAGGCCGCATTCGTAGGGGGCCAACTTGGCCGCCGTGGGGCGTTTGGGCCCGAAGAACAGCGTCAGGGCGGACAGCACCGTGGCGATGACCACGGCCACGCCGATCATGACGAATATGGAGTAGAAAGGCTGCACGAATCCTTAGACTTTACGGGCCAAAATCGACTTTGTGAATTTTAGCACAATGTCTATGATACGCTGTCTGAGCCGGGAATCCTACTTCTTCTGTCGACCGCTCCTGTCGTCGCTGATTTATCGACCGCTCCTGTCGTCGCTGAGAATCTTGTCCAACTCGCTGGCGCTCCTCAGCGTGGTGATCATGCTGACCAGTTTCCTGGGCCCCACTTTGTCTTCCAGGGCCAGCATCGTCTTGATGCCCACTCCGTAAACGGGATCGGAGTGGTTGCGAACGTCCTCGGCGTGCTGGTAGGCCCCGACGGAGTCATAGTACTTCATCTCGACCCAGCAGGCAAAGCCTTCACGCAGCACCAGGTCCTGGTCGCGGGGGCAGTTGTCGAACTGCCAGGCGTGGGTGTACTCGTGGGCCGTGACCCCCGAGCAGACGTCGCGGCTCCAGCCTTTCATCACGTAAATCTGGTGCTTGCCGCCCTCGAAGGTGTAGAGCCCGACCTCAGCCCCCTTGTAGGGACTGCCGGCGAACTTGGCGTCCATGACCGACTCGTGCACAAGGTTCATCTGCACCGGGTAATGGACCCGGAAATTGTAGCTCTTCTTGAGGTAGGCCATCACGTCGTCGAGAATCTTGCGCGCCCTGGCCGGATCCTCGATCTTCTCGTAGGGGTCGGGCTTGTCGCCCAGCCTGGCCCAGGCGCTGCCCCACAAAATCAGGCACAAAAGCAGGATTAACGGGCGTTGATTGCGCATAAGCTGCGGTTCGCCACGACATACCTGATCCCTTGGAGGTTCCCAAACGTGCGCACTTTGAGCCTGATCGCCCTGATGATCTGCCTGCTGGCCAGCCTGGCTGCCCGGGCCGCCGATGACGACGAGGACGCTCCCAAAGCCAACTTTCTCAAGTTCAAGCTGGCAGCCGTGAACGGCGACCGCTACCCCTACGGCTGGGTGCTGGTGGACGGCTACCAGTTCGGAATGGGGGCCCAGAAGCTGCGCCCTCAAGAGATCTACACCGTGTGGATGGTCAAGCCCAACGGCGAGAAGGTTGGCGTGGGCGAGGCTCCCTACTCGTTCGAGGCGCGCGAGTCGGGCGAGGGGAAGTACGTCATCCGGATGCCCGACAACCAGATCTTCTCGGGCGAGTTCAACAAGGTGATCATCTACCACCATCCCGACCGCAACCCGCAGACCATGGAGGGCATGCTGCCCATCCTGGAGGGGAGCCTGAACCAGTAGGCTCACGGGACCGGTCCCGGTCGGGGGCGAAATAGCCAGCATGCTCTCTCATCGCGAGCGCCGCCGCTTTACGCCCGAGGAGTATCTGCAACTCGAGGAGACCTCGACCTGTCGCAACGAGTACATTGGCGGAGAGATCTTCTCGATGACGGGCGGGTCGCTTGACCACAACCGCCTGGTGGGCAACCTCTTTGCCGCCCTGAAGCAAGCTTTGCGTGGCGGGCCGTGCGAGGTCTTCAGCTCGGATGTTCGCCTGCTGGTGGAGCGCTTTACGCTCTTCACCTATCCCGATCTGGTGGTGGTGTGCGGACCGCCCCGGTTGATGGCCGACCGGCCCGATACGCTCACCGACGCGCGCGTGATCGTGGAAGTTCTCTCCCCCTCGACCGAAAGCTATGACCGGAGCGAGAAGTTCCGCATGTACCGCGCCCTGCCTTCTCTGGAAGAGTATGTTCTGGTCGCTCAGGACGCGGTGCGCGTCGAGCGCCACCACCGCCAGGCCAGCGGTGATTGGCTCTGGACAGAGCTGACTCAACGCGAGGATCGACTCGAGCTGCTCTCCCTCGCTCTCGCGGTCGGGGTGAACGAGATTTACGAATCCGTCCTGACCTGACGCGCTTATCCAAGCGGCAACAACCCGGTTACATTTCAACCTGGACCTGACCCCCCTCTTCGAGTGAGAATCAGACAAAGCTCAGAGCATGGCTTTTCAGGGTCCTTTCAGGACCCGGGGGTAGTCTGACAGCGGAGAGATTTGATGGCCGATCCGATGATGATACCGAGACTGAACGTGGGAGCCCCCCTCGGGTGGGTGGCCCCCATCGCAGCGCTGCCGAACCCGTTCGGCGGCCAGCTCGGTGGCCTGGATCAGGTTTCCCTCGACAACGAGGTTTCCGACAGCGCTTTCTTCGCCCAGCTCAACCAGATGCGCGCCTCGGCGCTGGCCAGCCGGATGGCGGCCGTCACCGGCCAGCCGATGTCGATGGCCATGGGCAGCCCCTACGAGAGCGGCTCCTCCCTCACCGATTTCGCGGCCCAGATGGCCGCCCTCAAGCAGATGGCCCTGGCCAACGCGGCCCAGAACGGTCGCAAGCAGGGCGAGCCGAAGAAGGACGGCCAGACCGGCCAGGCCGAGGGCGGGCGCTTCAGCATCACCGCCCGGGCCATCGAGCGCGACGGCCAGATGGTGCCGGTCAAGAGCATCTCCATCCACGAGGTTGGGAACTGGGGCGGTCGCAAGCCCAAGTCGCGCGACGTCGAGCAGTACTGGGATTCGTGGGACCGCTCCAACCTGGAGAAGACCAACAGCTTCGATAGCCCCACCAAGCCGGGCGCCTACTATCAGGTGACGGTGACCTGGGCCGACGGCAGCACCAAGACGGTCGATCGCCAGATGCCCGAGAGCGGCGACTACAACGAAACCATCTACTCCGGCTGGTAGACCACGGCTTCAGCCGGTGATGTCCAGGTTCTTGCCCAGGTAGCGCGAGCGCCGGGCCCTTTCCACCACCTCGTCGGGGAGCTTCACCGGCCGAAGGCATGAAGGGCACTGCAGCTCTCCCGCCACAGCCTCCTCGGTGGTCCAGTCGGGCAACAGAGCACGACAGTCGGGGCACTGCATCCGTTGAACAGGATCGATGCGCCCGAGCTCAGCCATTGCGATCAGTTCTCGCCCTCAAAGCGACTGCCCTGCCAGCAGGGCATGGGTCCGGGGGGGCTCGAAATCCTACGCCTGATGCTGCTGCTGGGAGTCGACTGCGGGGGCGACCGCAGCCTGTGCGTGCTGACCGATGAGCGGGGCAACCTGCTGGCTGAAGGTCACGCTCCGGCGCCAGGCGAGTCCAACCTGGAGGAGTGCCTGCGCGGGGCCGTGACTCCCTGCCTTGAGGTCGTGGGCGAGGGCGATGCCACTACGGTGGTGGCCGTCCCCGGGCTGGATCAGCGCCAGGCCCGCATGCACGCGCTGGCGGTGGTGCGCAAGGTGCTGCCCGAGCGCCTGGCGGTGTGGATTTGCTCCAGCCTGGAGGCCGAGCTGGCGGGCTCGCTGGGGGGCCGCCCCGGGCTCTTGATCCACGCCGGAATGCGGGCTGCCGCTGCCGGCCTGGAGCGCTCGGGCCGCTTCTGGAGCACGGGCGAATCGCAGGAGGTGCTGGGGGACGAGGGCAGCTCGCTATGGCTGGCCAGCCGCACGCTGCAACTGGCAGTGAGGGGCATGGAAGGCCGCATGGCCCGCAGCCCCCGCCTCGAGCGCACTTTGGTGGCCTACTTCGGGGTTGACGACCTGAACGAGCTGCTGGCCTTGCTCGACCGCGGCCACCTCACCCCGGGCGAGCTGGCCGGCTCGGTCTCGGTCATCCTCGAGCTGGCCGCCTACCCCGGACCCGACCCGGCCTGCCGGGCGCTGATCCTGAAGGCCAGCCGGCAGCTGGTGCAGCTGACCCGGCAGGCCTCCGGCCGGGGCCGCTGGGCCAATGCCCCCTCCGCCTCCTGGAGCGGCAGCGCGCTCCACGGGCCATTGCTGGAAGCTTTCCAGTCCGAGGTCTTCAAGTACCTGCCCGACCTGCGCTGGCGAGCACCGGTCTTTCCCACGCCGGGCGGCTGCCTGCTGCTGGCCCTGGCCGCAGCAGCCGTTGGCACGCACCGCGGCAGCGGGGGGCTCAAGCCCGGGCTGACCTCCATCCCCCCCGGTCCGGGGGTGCGCAACGTCGATCAGGACGTGTGGCGCGAGGCCTTTCGGCTCAAGGAGCCACTGGTCGGCTATCGGACCTGATTTCCAGCGACGAAAGAATTCAGAATCTTTTCAGGCGCAATCGGTTTACTGCCCGCAATGTCACTTTGAGGGAGTAAATCATGCCCTACCGCTCTTTGAATCGATGTCGAGCGCTCTGGTCCTATTTTCGGCGCGCCGCCTGGCGGCAGGGGGCCTGATGAGCAGGACGGCTCAGAGAATCGTCTCGATTCAGCGACTGCAGCGCCTGATTGAGCTGCTCACCCAGGTAGAGCTGGTACGCGAGCGGCTGGTCCAGGAGGTGTCCGACTGGAGCGAGCTGCCGCCCGAGGAGGACCTGCGGGCCGTGGCCGACTGGCTGCTGGACTCGAGCCCTCGGGACGTCGGCGAGTATCGCCAGTGCCTGGACTACCTGCGCCAGCTCGATCTCAGCATGCGTCAGCCCCAGAAGACCTGGGTCAAGCTTCGGACCACCCGGGGACGCTGGACCAGCAACGCCTGAGACTCAGAGGCCCAGCCGGTCTCGGAGCGTGTCGCCCCGCTCGGGATAGCTGACCTCCTCGATCACCCAGCGTTCCCTGTCCACGAACCGCAGACGGAATGCGAGTCGGTGAACAGTCCCCCTGGAGTTGGTCACGGCTGCCTCCACCGTGGTCGTTTCAGGGGCTTTCTGACTGACCCAGACCGAGTGCTCGGTCACGCGGCCGCCGAACCACTCCGCCGGCAGCTTGCCTCGCTTCCTCAGAGCGGCATACAGGGCCGGGTCGAAGCGCGTCTTCAGCTCCTCGAGGCGAGCCGCCAGCTTCCCTTCTGGAATATTGCGGTACCAGCGGTAGAAGCTGTCCACCACCTCCTCGCTCTTGAGGTCGGTGAAGAACTCCCCACCGTCGTAGCGCCAGCGGTCCTCCTCGAGATGCAGGTTGACCTTGCCGATGTAGGGCGTC
>QWHO01000701.1 GCA_021404945.1 bacterium CPR1 | reverse complement strand
TGAGCCTTCGATCCAGCCTCGTTGTGTTAACTGGCACACAGGGGCGCGCTGTCTCTATCCAACTCCAGATCCGGCTCACCCCGTAGGCGTCGGACCTGTCATCACAGCTGACCAGCGCCATCGACTCCTGCAGGCAAAAGGCTACCAGCAAACGGTCAAAGGGGTCGCGGTGGTCGGCGAAGCGACTCGTCAAAATCGTCGGACATGCAAGCTTCCGGTGTGATGGCAGTGGAGGCTCTGCCCATCTCGCGCGATCTCACCGGACAGGGCTTCCTGGATCAGCCTGGACAGATGCGTCTTCGCCTCGTAGACATTGACCTGTTTCATCCAGCTCAGTGTAGCGGTTGACCATCAGGTTGGTCAATTTGAAGGCGCCATGCGCTAGGTCCTGGAGTCAGGGCCACGAAGGCCCGAGTTATGCGAAACAAACTGCTGATTCTCCTGGCTCTCGTGGCCCCCACCCTGGCCAATCCCGCCGAGCGCTTCCTGGAAGCCGCCGAAGCGGGCGACCTGGCAACCATGTCCCGAATTCACGTGCGAGTCGACTGTCGCGATGAAGAGGGCGAGACAGCTCTGATGGAAGCGGCCGAGGAAGGTCATCTCGAGGTGGTGCGCTGGCTGCTCGAGCGGGGCGCCCGACCCAACCTGCACGACGATCAGGGCGAGACGGCCCTGATCGAGGCAGCCGAGGAGGGGCGCCGGGACGTCGTGGCCCTGTTGCTTGACCGGGGGGCCTTCATCAACGCCCACGACCACCCTGGTCGCACCGCGCTCATGGAGGCGGTGCTGGAGGGACACACCGAGGTCGTGGCTCTGCTCCTGCAACGGGGGGCCGCGGTGGGGCTGGTCGACAACCAGGGCCGCAGCGCCTTCGATCTGGCCTCCGGCAACCAGGCTATGCTCGCTCTACTGGCTCGTCGCGGCGGTCATTAAAGTGCAAGGCCTTTGGTCTTGCACTTTACAACGCGCTGGAACGCAGTTCGGGCGCGTCGTCAGATTGTGCTCATGTGCCAGACCAAAGTGCGAGCACATTAGCCCCGAGCGCTCAGTGCCGCTCGTGCTGGCACGAGCAAATGAGGAATTCATCTGGATCAGAGCCCTCCAGGGGCAGATGCACGTGCAGGTGGTTGTAGTGGCCGCGCGAGTAGCGCGTCAGACCTTCGTGGATCAGTTGTGGATCATTGAAGAGCACGATGGCGCGCGGATTCTGCTCCTTGATCAGCCCCACGAGCTCGCGCGTGGCATCCTGGTCGTAGGCCAGGTCGAAGATGTCGGTGGGAGCCATCTCGCCGTCGCGCCGGAAGGGACGCAGGTCCACATCGTTGCCGTTGCGATGGGTGGCGTGAGGCGGGAAGGGCCCTCCTCCGCGTCGACTGATGTCGCCCACCTGAAAGGGGACCTCATGACGCTCTTCCCACGCATCGCCTAATTCCACGAAAAAGTCGATCGTGGTCTCGAGCCCGTACTGGTCGGTCCCTCCCGGCTCGCGGTTGTACGTGCGAAAACCGGGCCCCGATTCGGGCATGACCGTATCGATCGACGCATTGACCTGCACCTTTGCAAGATACCGTACCCCGGCAGCAGGGGGGAGATCCGAAAGGTTAACTCATGCGTTGAGCGTTCCGTGCTGGAGACTTTGCCGGGAGCCCTTCAAGGCACTCTTGCTCTCACGCATTGATTCTCAAGAGCCGAACAGCTATACTGCCGGCACAACGCTTCCTCGCACGTGCTCGAGGGAGTCATAAGGAGCACCGTTCGATGTCGAAAATCCGCGTGGCCATCGCAGGAGTGGGCAACTGTGCCAGCTCCCTGATTCAGGGAGTGGAATACTACCGCGGCAAGGAGAGCGACTCCTACGCCGGTCTGATGCATCCTCAGGTGGGACCATGGGGAGTGAGCGACGTGGAGTTCGTGGCTGCTTTCGACGTGGATCAGCGCAAGGTGGGGCGACCGCTCGAGGAGGCCATCTTCGCCCCCCCGAACTGCACCCGGGTCTTCCAGGCCCAGATTCCCGCCAGCGGGGTAAGGGTCTTCATGGGGCCGCTGCTGGACGGTGTGGCGCCCCATATGCAGGACTATCCCGAGGCGGAGGCCTTCCGACCTGCAAGCACCGAGCCGGTGGACGTGGCCGAAACGCTGCGTACGAGCCGGGCCGAGGTGCTCTTGTGCTA
>QWHO01000178.1 GCA_021404945.1 bacterium CPR1 | reverse complement strand
ATCGAGCGCGACCGTCGCCAGCGCCTCCTCCATCGGGCAGATCGTGTGGCCGTAGCGGGTGATGCCCGCCTTGTCGCCCAGGGCCTGCGTGATCGCCTGCCGGGCCGAGAACAACATCCCCTCCATCGGGGCCGATCAGGTCGCCATGGGTCGCCTGATGGACTGGATGCGAGTGGATCGTTTCTGGCAGGACGAATTTCACCATAAGACCAGCACGGGTCGTCTGGCCAGCGATCAAGAGGCGACCGAGAAGCACATCCAGCAGGACGCCTACACGGGGAACGGCTACCCCAACGTGGTGGCGACTTTCGTGCCGATGCTCTGCCAGCAGTGCGGCACAGCTCCCTGCGAGTCAGTCTGCCCGGTCTTTGCATCCGTGCACACCAACGACGGGCTCAATGCTCAGGTTTACAACCGCTGCGTGGGAACGCGCGTCTGCGCCAACAACTGCCCCTATCGCGTGAGGATCTTCAACTTCTTCTCGCCCGAGTGGGATGCCCCCATGGAGCAGATGCTCAACCCGGACGTGAGCGTGCGCAGCGAGGGTGTGATGGAGAAGTGCACTTTCTGCGTGCAGCGCATCCGTCGTGGAATGCTCGATGCCAAAGTGGCAGGCCATCCGGTCCAGGACGGCGAGCTGCGCTCGGCCTGCGCGCAAGCCTGCCCCACCTCAGCCATCACTTTCGGCGACATGAACGATCCGCACTCGGCGGTGAACGTCGTGTTGCACGAGAATGCATCCCGCTCTTCCAAAGTGCTTGACGAGCTGTTTGACACCAAACCGCACGTCATCTACCTTCGACCCCAGAGGGTGCCCGATGCTTTGTAGAACCGCCTGTAACACTGTGGAGGCCGCATGACCGAGGCTGTTGGTGGGCACCAGAAAGCCCATTCTCATCACATCAACTACAACTTCGTGGCACCCGATATGTCGGTGCCCGAGATCTTCGATGCTTGCTTCGAGCCGGTGGGCAAGCAGGGCTGGAAGTCCAACATCGTCATCGCCGTCTGTCTGGGGCTGATCGGTTGGGCCTTTTTCAAGTGGCTGGAGCAGAACTTCGTTGGATTCGGCAAGACGGGGCTTCATATCCCCATCTTCTGGGGTTATTACATCATCACGTTCGTCTTCTGGATCGGTGTGGCCCACGCCGGCGCTCTGATCTCGGCTCTTTTGCGGTTGTGCGGCGCGGAATGGAAGGGCGTGGTGACCCGGGTGGCCGAGGTGATCACGCTCTTCACGCTGCCCGCGGCCGGCTCGTTCCCCCTCATCCACCTGGGCCGCTTTGAGGTTTTCTATTACATGCTTCCCTATCCCAACTCGCGTCTCTTGTGGCCGAACTTCAAGAGTATGCTGATGTGGGACGTCTTCGCCATCTCGACCTACCTGACCGGCTCGGTCCTGTTCCTCTACGTCACCATGATTCCCGATCTGGGCATCGCCCGCCCTCGCATGAAGGGCTGGATGCGCACGCTCTATACACTGTTGAGCTGGGGCTGGCGCGGCACCGCCGAGGAGTGGAAGCGGGTCAAGGAGGCCGCCGCTCTCTATAGCGTCGTCATCCTGCCGGTCGTGATCTCGGTCCACACCATCGTGAGCTGGGACTTTGCGATGGAGGTGGTGCCGGGCTGGCACTCGGAAGTCTTCGGTCCGCTCTTCTTCGTGGGGGCCCTCTACTCGGGGGTGGCAGCGGTGATGACCATGCTGACCATCCTCTACTGGACCTACAAGCCCTACCAGAAACTGATCACCTCCGTGCACTATGACATGCTCGGACGTGTCTGGCTGGTCCTGGGACTGGCCTGGGCCTACCTGTTCTTCAACGACTTCCTACCTGCCTACTACACCCACGAGCCTGAGAAGATGGACTACATGTGGTACAACGCCTTCGGGGCCTACGCCCCGGCCTGGTGGTTCCTCATCGTGGGCAATTTCGTGATGCCGCTCTTCTGCCTATCCTCCAAGGCCTTCCGGCGCAGCCGTCTGCCGATGTTCATGCTCTCCATCGTGGTGAACATCTGCATGTTTATCGAGCGCGTCGTGATCTTCATCCCCGGCCAGGAGATCTACAACCACCTCAACGGAGCCACGACTCACTATTCCCCCAGTTTGACCGAGCTGAGCATCGTGGTGGGCTCGTTCGGCTGGGTGATCGGTGGACTGTGCGTCTTCTGCCGTATCTTCCCGATTCTCCCGTTCTGGGAGGTCGCCGAGACCAGGGTCCGCCAGATCGAGCGCGAGGTGGCGGGCGTCAAGATCAACTACTTCCAATCCGGTGAGTGACGGGTGACAGAGTATGCGAGTTGCAGCTGAGTTCGAACACTGTGAAGATGCCCTGGCGGCCCACCGCCTGCTGATCGACGAGAACCTCGACCCCGAGGACATCGAGATTCGCTCGCCTTATCCGCTGCCCGAGGCACCCATCCCGCCCCACCGTGAGCGCTCCTTCCACATGCGCACGGTGGTGAGGGTCATGTGGGGCACGGCCATTATCCTGGGATTCTCCTTCATCGCCTATACCCAGCTTGACTGGAGCTTGCAAAGCGACGGCCACCCCATCGTCTCGGTCCCGATCAACGCTCTGCTGATGTACGAGATGGGCATGATTACTGCCATCCTGACGACAACATTCATGTTCTTGTGGGAAACCCGCCATTTCCGCCAGCTCGTGCCGGCTCTGGAAGAGGACCTCCCGGTGGCTCACGGCTCTGTTGTCATCGTGGTAGACGGCAACTCGGCCGACCGGGCTCGCGACCTGCTGCAAGGTCGAGGGGCCCGCTCGGTGGTTACTTACCTGCTTATCGCCTGTCTCGGCCTCTTGTGCACCGGTTGCGGCACCTGGCCCTACAACATGCGTTCGCAAGTGGTCAACAAGCCCGGCGAGACCCTCAAGCCCTACACCAATTCTAACGCCGAGATCGGAGAGATCGCCCCGGCCGACCTGAGCCTCGTCATGCCGGCAGGCGATCAGGCGCTCGCCCCGGCCATCTTTCAAAATCTGACCCCGGGTGACCCGCGCAACACCATGACCGATGCCCTGATCGCTCTGCGTGGACTCAATCCCACTGCTGCCGACTACGCCCAGAAATTGTCCGACTTTCGGACCCAGATGCCAGCCTGGCTGCAGATCAAGGCGCTGGCCTCGAGCAGCAGCACCATGGGCAAGCCGGAGTTCCTGACCGCGGGCAAGGACCCTGAAGATGTCACGGATCGTCGCTACCGCGTCGAGCTCAATGAGCTCATGGGCACCAGGACGGGCCCGGTTGCGCGATCTGCCGAGTCCGGCGAGCGGGGCAAGGTCCTCTATCAGAACAACTGCGCATTCTGCCACGGGGGGAACGGAACCAGCCCGGGCCCGGTGGGCGAGCTGACCCAGATTCCTCCGCCCGCTATTGGGAGTGGTCAGGTTTACTCACAGCCCCAGTTCACCGATGGGTATTTGTACTTCTACATCGCTGTGGGCAAGAACGCCATGCCCCCCTTCGTGACCAAGCTGACCCCGTCTGAGATCTGGGACATCGTCAACCACCTGCGCGACCTGCAGAGCGCAGCTCGCTGAGGAAGGCCAGCAGGGCCTGGTTGAAGCCTTCCGGGTCATCGAACTGGGGGCCATGGGCTGCTCTGGCCAGGGTCACGGTGCTGGCCTGAGGGAGCGCTCTCTGCCAGCGTTCCAGGTGGCTTCGCGAAACCAGCCCGTCCTGCTCACCCCAGACCAGGCAGACCGGGCAGCGAATCTGGTCCGTTCGCATCTCCCAGCGGTAGTTCCAGATGGCCGGCAGAGCGGGTAAGAAGCCTCGCGCCCGGGCCATGTTGGCGTTGGCCAGGGTCAGGATGCGCTCATCGGCGCTCACGGTCACAAGCCCCAGCTCCTTCAGGTTGGGAATCTGCGGAACGCCAGCCTGATCGAACCAGGTGATCAGTCGGGCTAATTGAGGATCCATCTCGTCGGGAACGCAGGCCGGGGCGGCCACCAGCATCAGGCCGGCTGCCTCGCCCTGGGCCGCCATCTCGAAGGCAATCAGGGACCCCAGCGAGTTCCCCACCAGGACGGGCCGCTTTCCCTCCACCAGCTTCCAGAGCAGTCGGGCAAAGTCGGGAATAGAGTAAAAGTGATCGGGCGCGTCGCTCTCGCCAAAGCCCGGGAGATCGGGCGCCAGGGCAAGCCACTCGGGTCCGAGGTGATGGAGGTTCAGGGCCCAGGCGTTCCAGGAAGCCCCGTTTCCGTGCAGCAAAAGCACCGGTTGTCCATCGAGGGGACCGGACCTCTCTACGTTCACCTTGATGCCGTCCAACAAAATGTTCTCGCTCATGGAAACTTTTTGCCCACCTTCTGCGTCTTATCTGATTGGGGAGGCCCGCTCACGATTCGTGGCGGGCATCAAGACCACGGAGGTGCTGACATTAGCACGCAGCCATCACGTCCGGCTCGCTCAGATCGCTCGCCACGACCTGAGGTCACCGGGGGTGATCCATTGAGTCCCATCAATCCCAACTACATCACCATTCCTTCCAGTCTCCGGGTTCGGCCAAACCCGACCTGGCGGCTGGGAGAGGTTCTTCCCGGTGAAATGGACCACCTTCGCAGCAAGGACCTGTGCCCCGTCTGCAAGGGTTGGACAATTACAGAGAAACTCACGGTCTGGCGCAGAGGTCAGGGCGCCTTCCGTCAAGTTGTGACCCGCTGCGTAACCTCTGGAGGCCGCGCGGTTCCCCGTTGCGCCTCACGAGTCATCGCCGAAGAGGCGCTGACTGACTACTCCTTGCCGGAAGCGGTGGCTTCCGGTCAGTAACCCCCCCGAGGTGACCCACGATTGCTGAGTGACCCGGCCGCAAGGCCGGGTCTTCTAAAGTGCAAGGCCTTTGGTCTTGCACTTTACAACGCGCAGGAACGCAGTTCCGGCGCGTTCGTCAGATTGCGCGAATGTGCAAAACCAAAGTGCGAGCACATGAGCCTTCGCAGGGATTTTCCAGGCGAGAAGAAATCGTTAGCCGGCATGGCTGATGATGTCCAAGAGCTGATCCAACGTTTTACACCTTTTCTCACCTATCTGACCGAGTTGCAGGCCGGTTGGCCAGTGCTGGAGATGGAAAAGCTGGTGGGGGAGGCAGGTGGCCCCGAGCAGGTGGCCTGTATCACGGTGGACATGGTTCGGGGATTTTGCTCGGAGGGTCCCCTGGCCAGCCCTCGCATCCAGGGTATCGTGCCGGCCGTGGCGCGCATCCTGGCCCGTGCCCACGACCTGGGGGTGCGCGACTTTCTCTTTCCGCAGGACAGCCACCCTCCCGATAGCCCCGAGTTCGCCGCCTTCCCTCCCCATTGCCTGGAGGGCAGCTCTCAGGCGCAGACCGTCCCCGAGTTATCCAGTCTGCCCTTCGCTCAGCATTTCAAGCACTTTCCCAAGCGCTCGCTGAGCTCTCACCACGGCACGGGACTGCACGAGCATCTGACTTCGCGCCACCGTACCCGCATGGTCGCAATGGGCGACTGCAGCGACCTGTGTCTGTACCAGCTGGCTCTCGAGCTGCGCCTGTGGGCCAACGTCAAGCACCTTCCCTGGGAGGTGGTGGTGCCGGCCAGCGCCGTGCAGACCTACGACCTGCCGGTCGAGGTGGCTCGTGGTCTTGGCGCCATGCCCCACGACGGGGAGCTGCTCCACCTGGTCTTCCTCTACCACCTGCAGCTCAATGGCGTGCGGGTGGTGGCCGATCTCGTTTGAAGTCCTATCCTTCCTCGCATGGACTGTGCGATAGATTTCAGCGACGACAGGAGCGGTCCAAGCAATTCTCAATTGTCGCATCGCCCGCGCCACAACACTTTGGAAGCGGTTCGAAACAAGTTTCTCAGCGCACGTTACCTGGCACGGTCAATGCGACGGAGTTTAATCGTCGTCGGCCAGCACGACCCGGTTGCGACCGCTGCGCTTGGCCCTGTACAGGGCCCGGTCAGCCTTGGCGATGAGGGCCTCGCTGGTCTGACCGTCTTCAGGGTAGGTGGCCACCCCCACGCTGACCGAAACCGGGATCAGCTGGTGCTGGTGCGAGACGTCCTCTTCGGCCACTGAGGCCCGCAGCCGCTCGGCGATGCTGGCCGCCTTGGAGCGGGGTGTCGAGGGCAAGATGACGGCAAACTCCTCGCCCCCGTAGCGCGCGACGATGTCATACTCACGCAGGGCTCTGGTGAAGAGCTCGCTGACGATGCGCAGCACCGCGTCGCCTGCCTGGTGTCCGTAGGTGTCGTTGAGCTTTTTGAACCAGTCGATGTCGACCATGAAGAAGCTCAGGGGATGGTGAAAGCGTCGGGCGTAGGACAGCTCCTTGTCGAGCCGCTGCTCCATGTAGCGGCGGTTGTAGAGATTGGTCAGACCGTCGAGCACCGAGATCTCATAGAGCCGGTTGTTCTCGAGCATCAAAGAGACGTGGGCAGAGAGCAGCACGGTCAACTCGAGGTCTTCCTGCGAGAAGATGTGGTCTTCGTGGCGGGTGGTCAGGGTGACCACCCCGATCAAACGCTGCTTGATGATCAGTGGCACGCAGATCATGCTGATCATCGGCCGTTTCTGCTCTTTGACCGGCATGAAACGGGGATCTTCGCTCAACCGGGGGATCACCACGGGCTTCTTGTGTTTGGCCACCCAACCGGCCACCCCTTCGCCCACACGAAAGCGAATGTTGTCGAGCTCCCAGCGCGTTAACCCGGAGGACTCGACAAAGGCAAGGTGTTGCTGGCTCTCGTCGAGGATCATGATGGAGCATTCATCGGCTTTGAGAATGCCGCGCAACTTGGTGGTGATGCGCTTGATCACGTCCGGCATGGGATAGTTGGACGCGATGATCCGGCTCACATCCAGCAGTGCCCGCAAAACCTCGGCTTCTCGCTGCATTCTGAGGGGCCTCCCCCGAGTTGGAAAGAATTTCTTGCGCGCCAGGCGGCAAGATTCGGCCCCGGATTTCCACTTCGTCAGCCTCTCATCCTCTGGAGGAATCGCCCGAAAGGCCTTCGAATGCCACGGTGTTTTGGGAGGAGCTTGAAGGCCATCCCAATGTCGCCGGAAACGAAAGGAGAAGTTCATGACGCGAATCTTTCAAGGCCGGAGTCGGGCATTTTTGACCCTGCTCCTGGCAATCGGGCTGGCGAGCTGGGTCGGCCTTCGGGTCGCGCATGCTGCGGCCGTGACCAACGTGACCGTGGCCAAGGGCGCCAAGCACGTCTACGTCAAGGTGCAGGCCAACGGCCCCATCAGCTATCGGGTCTATCATCGCCCCCCCGGTTCTGACGACTACCGCAATATCGTGGTGGATGTATCTCCGGCCCATCTGGTAGCCGGGAAAGAGCCGATGTCCAAGCTCTCGGTGGACGAGGGTCTGGTCGCCAACGTGCGGGTTCGACCTCTCGGCGGCACGGTGCGGGTCTTTGTGGATGTGGTTGCGTGGCCCAATTACAAGGTTTTCTCGGATGGCCACTCGGTAACCCTGAAGATCGATCCTTACCACATGCGCGACAAGAATCCGGCTGGCGGCCGCTAGGAGCGCAGCCGGAAACATGCATGTGGTGGCGGAGGCGGGGGTAGGGGCTCCTCCGACACAACATGGGGGTTTGCGGCCGGACTTCTAATGCGCTCGCACTTTGGTCTCGCACATTGGCACAATTTAACGAACGCGCCGGAACTGCGTTCCAGCGCGTTGTAAAGTGCAAGACCAAAGGCCTTGCACTTTAGTTTAGCCCCGGCGAAATTTCTTCGGAGTCTGTCAGAGTCAGCCGGCCAAGCAGATCAGGCCGGCTGACTCTTTGTACAGAGGGGAGGGTGCCCCGGAGGTCGCGTTGAATTCCGATCAAGAGTGCGTCCGAAGCTGCAGAAATTTTTTCGTGCCCTGAGCCTGGCGGCGGCTCCCCTGTTGCTCGCTCTGGCCACCACCCCGTGGCTCGATCAGCTGCTTGCCGCTCAGCGCTCCTGGCTCGAGCGTGCCCCCCTGGTCCTGGTCGCCTGCGCGGGCCTGCTGGCCTTGCGCTTCCACCGTCCGGGTCTGGCTCTTTCCTTGCTGGTCAGTCTGGCCGTGCTGCCTCGTTGGAGCCTGCCCCAGTCGCTGCTGGCCGTGCTGGTGCCGCTCAACCTCTTCCTTTTGACCTTGTGGGCTCAGGCCGAGTTGTCCTGGGTGCTGGCTCTGGCCTTGCAGGCCACGACTCTGCACTGGCTCTCAGGCCCTCTTCAGGACGGGATCCTGAGACGTTGGGAAGTGCTGGTGGTCGAGCCCATGCCGATGGTGCTGGCCTTGCTGGCCCTGGGCAGCCTGCTCTTTACGGCCATTCGCACCGGGGGTGCCCTGGAGGCTTCTCAGCTTGTGGTGGCCGCCGGTGCCCTGCTGGCGCTCCAGTGGCCGGCCAGTCCAGACCTCTTGATCGCATCCAGCGCCCTGTCCGTCTTGCTGGCCCTGGTTCAGCACAGCTACCGACTGGCCTATCTGGATGAGCTGACCGAGTTGCCCGGCCGCCGGGCCCTCCAGGAAGAGCTGTCGCGACTGCGTGGAACCTACGCCATCGCTATGCTGGACGTGGACCATTTCAAGTCTTTCAATGACCGCTACGGCCATGACGTGGGCGATCAGGTGCTGCGACTTGTCGCGTCGCGCATGCGTCGGGCGCCCGGAGGCGCCCGTGCCTTCCGTTACGGGGGCGAGGAGTTCACCATGGTTTTTCCGGGACGCACCCTGGACGAGGCTTGGGAGCCGCTCGAGGACCTGCGCCAGATGATCGAGGGCACCCCCATGGTCTTGCGAGGGGCCGATCGGCCCAAGAAAAAGCCCCGCAACCTCAAGCCTCGCCGGGGCTCAGGTCAGAAGGTCAGCGTCACCATCAGCATCGGGGTAGCCCAGAGGAACGACAAGCTGCCCACACCCGAGCGCGTGGTCAAGGCAGCCGACAAGGCCCTCTACAAAGCCAAGAAGAACGGGCGCAATCAGGTGGCCTGCTGACGGGCGTGTAAAGGATCCCCCTCCTCATCTGCGAACTTTCACCCCCTATGGTCGACAATCAAGCGGTGGCCCGGACTTTCGAGGAGATCGCCGACTTCCTCGAGCTCAAGGGGGAGAACCCCTTCAAAATCAAAGCCTACCAGCGAGCCGCTCGCACGATTCAGAGCCTGGACCGTCCGCTGGCCAGCCTGGCCGAAGAAGGTGGATTGACGGAGATTCCAGGCATCGGCAAGGCCATCGCCGAGAAGATTGGTGAAATGCTGCAAGGTGGCAAGATGACCCTGCACGAGGAGCTGCGCTCCGAGTTCCCGGGTCAGATTTTGGAGCTGATCACCGTCCCCGGCCTGGGCCCAAAGAAAGCCGCCGTGCTCTACCACGAGCTGGGGGTAGGCAGCCTGGCCGACCTGGAGCGTGCCATTCAAGAGGGCGCCCTGCGCGACCTGAAGGGCTTCGGGGCCAAGACCGAGGCCAATCTGGCCGAAGGGCTGAAGCGTCTGCGGGCAAGTCAGGGCGAGGAGCGCATGCCTTTGCCGCGCGCCCGGGCCATTGTGGCGACCCTGATCGAGAGCCTGAGCCAGGTGAGCGGGGTGGAGCGCCTGGAGGTGGCCGGATCGGCCCGACGAGGCAAGGAGACGGTGGGAGATCTGGACCTGGTCTGCGTGGCCGCTGACTCCGGTCCGATCATGGAAGCCTTTTGCTCGTTGGTATCGCCCGAGCGCATCCTGGCTCGAGGTGAGACCAAATCCTCGCTGCTTTACTCCAAGAACCTGCAGGTCGACCTGCGCGTGGTTCCGGCCGAGTCTTTCGGGGCGGCCATGCAGTACTTTACTGGCTCCAAGGATCACAACGTCAGCCTGCGGGTGCGAGCCGAGAAGAACAAATGGAAGCTCAACGAGTATGGCCTTTTCGATGACTCGGGTGAAAACCTCGCCTCGCGCACCGAGGAAGAGATCTACCGCAAGCTGGGACTGGACCTGATCCCCCCTGAGCTGCGGGAGGGCCTCAACGAGATCGAGCTGGCCGAGAAGCACCAGCTCCCTCGCCTGGTGATGCTGGAGGACCTCAGGGGCAACCTGCACGCCCACACGACCTGGTCGGACGGGCAACACTCGGTGGAAGAGATGGCCCGGGCCGCTCTGCGCATGGGTCTGGAGTACCTGGCCATCACCGATCACTCGCCCTGGGTGGGGGTGGCCAACGGATTGGACGTGGACCGACTGCGCCAGCTGAAGGTCGAGATCGATCAGGTCAACGCCCTCAACCTGGGAGTGACCCTGCTCTGGGGGAGCGAGGTGGATATCAGGCCCGACGGCCAGCTCGACTACTCCGACGAGATCCTCGCTCAGCTCGACGTTGTGGTTGCCTCGGTGCATTCCCACCTGCAAATGGGGAAAGACGAGATGACCGCCCGGGTGCTCAAGGCCATGGAGAACCCTCACGTCGACATCCTGGGTCACCCCAGCGGGCGTCTGCTCGGCCGCCGACCCGGCTACGACATGGACTGGGAGGAAGTCTACAAGGCAGCTGCCCGCTTCCGCACCGCCCTGGAGATTAATGGCTACCCTAACCGTCTCGATCTGCGCGACGTCCAGGCCCGTCGTGCCCGCGAGCTGGGCGCCATGCTGGCCATTGGGGCCGACGCTCACTCCTCGGAGCACCTCGACTACCTGGCTCTGGGCGTGGGTGTGGCCCGGCGAGCCTGGGCCACACCCGAAAACGTGCTCAACACCCTCAGCCTGGCTGACCTCAAGCGCTATCTGACCCAGAAGGAAGGCGCCGGGCGTGGAGCCTGAGCCTCCTCCTCCGCTGAGTACTCTGAGCCGCTCTTTCTTTGAGCGCGAAACTGTGGAGGTGGCCCGCGACCTTATCGGAGTCTGGTTGCTCCACCAGGGTGTGGGCGGCCCGCTGGTCGAGACCGAGGCTTATAGCGACAGCGATGATCCGGCCTCGCATGCCTTTCGGGGTCTCACTCGCCGGAACCGGGCTATGTTCGAAGAGCCGGGCCGGGCCTATGTCTATTTCATCTACGGCAATCACTTCTGCTTGAACGTGGTGGCCCATCCCCCCGGGCGGGCCGGGGCCGTGCTTCTGCGAGCTATCGAGCCCCGTCTGGGGGTGGAGTCCATGGTCACTCGCCGGGGCCGCTCCCAGCCCCGTCTGCTGGCCAGTGGGCCTGGGCGGCTGTGCCAGGCGCTGGCAGTTGATCGTTCCCACAATGGCACGTGCATGCTGGATTGGCTGCTGGCCAGCCATTCTCCGACCGCCATCAGCAGCGGGCCCCGCATTGGCATTCGCCAGGCAGTGGAACGGCCCTGGCGGTTCTGCCAGTCAGGCAGTCCCTGGGTGAGTCGGAGGCTGGCATGATCGTCCTCAGCCTGGCCTTTCGCAACGTAGTTCGCAACCGCGAGCGCAGCCTGCTCACTCTGATCGGTGTGCTGCTTGCAGTGGGCTCGTTCGTGGCCCTGCTTTCCCTGGCCGAGGGGCTGTACCGCCGCGTGGTCAACGAATTGGACGGGCGCGACGTGCAGGTTTACGTGCTGCCTCACTCGGCTGTGCCGCTACCGACCGGACCGGTGGGGACTCTGGGCCTTTCCAGCGATACCATCGCCCTGACCTGGTTGGAAGAGATCAGGAAGCTCGAGCAGGTGGACACGGCAGGTGGAGTGATCCGCCACCCCTGGGGCCCGGGCGCGTGATGCTGGGAGAAGGGCTGGCGGTCAACGAGGGGTTGGCTCAGGGATCCTTCTTGCAGAACGGCCAGAACCGCTATGTCGTCTCGGGTCTGGTGCGCTCAGGCCTGGGTAGCTTTCAGGACTACTTCGTCTACATGCCCCTCGAGACAGCCATTCAGGAAACCAACGCCAGGGGGGTGCAGGAAGTCTGGATCAAGTTGCGTGACCCCTACTCGGCTCCCGAGGTTGCCCGACGAATCAATGAGCTCGGGATCCCCGGGGCCCACGCCCTCACCAAGGCCCAGTACATGGGGGTGGCCAGCGACTACATCAGTTACGTCTGGTTGCTGCAATTCTGCATCGCCGCCATCGGGGTTCTGATCGCCATTACCGCAGCCATGAACACCATGTTGATGTCCACCTATGAGCGCCTGCGGGAGTTCGCGACCCTGCGCGCCATCGGGGCCAGCCGCACGGCTGTTGTGCTGATGATCATGGCTGAGTCGGTTCTCTTGAGCCTGGCCGGAGGCTTGCTGGGGATCTTTTTTGGCTGGTTAGCATCCTATCTGCTCGACCGGGCTGTGCTGGTGTTATTCAAGCTGACCTTCCCCCTGGCTCAGGTAACCCTGTTACTGGTTGGGGAGGCCCTGCTCCTGTCTTGCCTGGTCGGGCTGGTTGGGGCGGCCATTCCAGCGGTGCTGGTGTGGCGGCTGAAGATCGTGGATGGATTGCGCTGGGACTGAATGCACGTTCGTCTCAACGCCGTCCACAAGTATTATGAGTCTCCGGCCGGTCCGGTGAAGGTGCTCGAAAACGTGACGCTGCATATCCCCTCAGGCTCTTTCGTGTCGCTGATGGGCCCTTCGGGCTCGGGCAAGACGACCTTGCTGAACTTGATCGGCTGCCTGGACAGCCCCACCTTCGGCCAGGTGATCCTGGAGGACCGCGATGTCGCCAATGCCAACGAGGCGACCCGCGAGCGCATCCGTCTGCGCCACATCGGGTTCGTTTTTCAAAACTACAACCTGTTGCCCACTCTGACCGTCTTCGAGAACGTAGTCCTGCCCATGCAACTGGCTTCTTTGCGGCGCAGCGAGCGCGACGAGCGGGCCGTCATGTTGCTCAAAGCGGTGGGTCTGGATCAGAGGGCCAATCAGCCCGTGAACAGTCTGTCTGGAGGTCAGCAGCAGAGGGTGGCCATCGCCCGGGCACTGGCCAATCTCCCCCGCTTGATTCTGGCCGACGAGCCCTCCGGCAACCTGGATGGGCATGCCACCAAAGAGGTGATGCAGGTCCTCAAGTCGATTAACGATACCCAGAAGGTCACGGTCGTGCTGGTGACGCACGACCCGGCCGTGGCCGCTTATGCCGAACAGGTGTACTACCTGGAAGGAGGGCGTCTGGCAAGCGGATGAGGGGAAGGGAGACGAAGGGGGACTTGTTGAAAGGCAATCGCTCGAAGCTGTCTAGCCGATGATCGTCTGTTTGAGTTGTGGGCACGCCAATGAGCCTGGCACTGGATTCTGCGTCCAGTGCAATGCCCGTTTGCCCAAGATCGACGCAACTTCCGTCTCCAGCGGCACGGGCCACATCACCGGTCGATTCGAGCAGATCCGCGACGCGGCCGAGAAGGTCCGCTCCGGTCAGTGGTCGGCCGCCGAATTCGGCGAGTTCGTCAAGAATCTGTTCGAGTTTCTGGAAAAGCACAAAGAGGGCATCGTCAGTTACGTTCGAGAGACGGGTTATTACGATTACGGCAATGAGGAAGTCAATCTGGGCATGACCGGAGTGGAGAAGTTTGAGGAAGGCCTGGAAGCGCTCTACAACTTCTCCGAGTCAGGAGACGCCCACCTGATCGATCAGGGATTGAGCGTGATCTGGGAAGGCAACGAGATGATTAACGAGGCGATGCGTGAGAATCGCGCCGCCCGTCGCCGACTTGAAGAAGAATGGGGCTACATGTAGCCATCTCTGTCCAGGGCCTGACTCGCCGCTTCGGAGCCCGGGAGGCGCTGCTGGACGTCACCTTCGAGGTCTGCCAGGGGGAGGTCTTCGGGTTTCTGGGCCCCAACGGGGCCGGCAAGACCACGACCATCCGGATTCTGACCGGCCAATTGAAGGCATCAGCTGGGAACGTGAGCGTCCTGGGTCTTGATCCGGCCTTGCGGGGGCGCCAGCTTCGACGGCGCGTCGGCCTGTCGTCTGAAGATGCGGGTCATTATGAGCGGCTCAGCGTGGCCAGCAACCTGGCCTTCTTTGCCCGCCTTCACGGGGTCGGCCCCGGCCGCTGCGAAGAGCTCTTGCGCTCCTTCGAGCTCTGGGAGAGAAGACGGGAGGTGGTCTCCCGTCTGTCGCGAGGAATGCGCCAGAGACTGGCTCTGGCCCGAGCCCTGATCGGCGATCCAGAGCTGCTCTTTCTCGATGAGCCCACCGCCGGCCTCGACCCGCGGGCTGCCCGGGACGTGCGCGAGCGGGTGCAAAGCCTCAGTGCCTCGGGAAAGACAGTCTTCCTCACCACCCATTCCATGGAGGAGGCCCAGGAGCTTTGCACCCGGGTGGCCATCCTGGATCGTGGGCATTTGCTGGTTTGCGACCATCCGGACGCGCTTCGCCAGGGGGGAACGCTGGAAGAGGTCTTCCTTCGTCTGACCGGAAGGAGACTCCATGAAACCGTCGAAGAGCCCGCCTCGTCGAGGATCTGACGCTTCGGCGTTGAATCACGGTCAACCAGCCAGACTGGTTCCGATTGACAGCCCCCGTATCATCGCCTAAACTGAAGGCGCTTTCCAGCGAGGATTGCCGTGTCTACCATCCGCAGAGCCCTGATTGCACTTGTCCTTGTTGGCCTCGTCGTGGACGGAGCCCTGATCGCTTATGCCAAGGGTATCTTCTCCAAAGCTCCCGAGCCAAAGAAGTTTGACCTTGTTGTCAAGGTTGAGAAGCGCGACCAGGCCACCAAGCTCAAGAAAGCTCTGGAGGAGGCCGGCCTGGGCGAGGTTCCCATTCAGCGCGAGAAGGGCGAGAAACGGGTTCTCAAAGGCTACAAGCTGGTTTTGGAGTCAGATGACCCGTCCAGTCTCGAGCCTCTGGCCAAGACCCTCAAACTGCAAAAGCATAAGTTTGATTACAAGCCCGGAGGCACGGTTTTGACCTACGGGGCCATTTATCCCAAGAAGCCTCAGGCCGAGAAGGCCGCTGCCAAGCTGCTATCCTCTGATGGGATTCAGTTCTTGGTGCGGGAGAATTACAAGACCCAGGTGATGAGCTATGAGCGGCTCGACTTGAAGGGCCTGACTGAGGACCAGAAAGCGAGTGCTCGGGAGATACTCGACCCGGCGGATGTCGAGGTGATCGAAACTGAGGTCACCTCGGGCACCGGCCCGGCGAGCGAAAAGGAGGTCGCACCGTCCCCCGACGAGGCGAGCGAGCCGAAGCCCTGAGCCGCCTTGGCCAGTCTACGCGCGATAATCGCCCTGTTCGGTAAAGACCTGGAGGATGCTGCTCGCAGCCAGACTCTTCTGGTGATGCTGCTCGGTCCGGTTGTGCTGTCGGTCTTGATGGCCCGGTCGCTGGGAGCGACCGACATCCGCCGGCCTCTCCTGGCGGTCTACGACCCCGGGTCGAGCGGCCTGGTGAGGGTTCTCGATGCCTCCGAGTTGATTAGAATTGAGAGGGTTTCCAGCTGGAGCCAGGGGCGCGAGCTGGTCGAGCGGGGTCGGGCTCCGGCCTTGCTGGGGGTGCCTGGCGGTTTCGACGGCTCCCTGGAACAAGATTTGTTCCCTCGCCTGGATCTGGCGGTAGACGAAAGCTACCGCGGTCAGGTTGCGGTGATACGCGAGGCCATCCGGTCAGCTCTGCGCGAGCAGGTTGGCCAGGAGATCCCCGCTGACATCCGAGTGGACAAAGTGCGTGAGTTTACCGGGGCTCCCCGGAAAACGCTTCTGCCCATCTGGGTGGTCTTCACGACGCTAGGGGCGTTGATGGTGACCGCCTCAACCCTGGTGGAGGAGAAGGAGAAAAAGACACTTTCGGCGATACTTGCGGCTCCAGTGGAGCTGTGGGAAGTACTGGCGGGAAAGCTCCTGTCCGGCTTCTTCCTGGCAGCTCTGGCCTCGGCCCTGGTGCTTGCTCTCAATCAGGGCTTTACCCGCTCCTGGTTGTCTGAGCTGGCACTGATCGCACTGGGTTGCCTGGCTTTCGCCGGGCTCGGTACTCTGGTCGGTTTGAGCGTTCAGAGCCAGGCCACCGCCAATGCGGTGCTGTCGGGCCTTTATCTGGTTTTGTTCGTGCCGGTCGCACTGGCCGACGTGAGCCAGGTGATGTTCCAGGCAGCCCGCTGGATGCCAACTTACTACCTGCAGTCAGCTCTCAGCCAGGCCATTCTGGGGGGGGCGGGCTTCAGCGAGGTGAGCAGGCCTCTCTTGATACTGGCCGCTTCGACGCTGCTTGCGTTCGGGGCCAGTCTCTGGCAGCTCAAGCGTTATCGTCTGGCTGATTGAGCCAGCGCAGGATAAAAAACGGCTCGCGAGGGCCAAAAGACAAGCTACCCAAGAAGGGGTGTACAATGGATCGATTCACCGGCGCCGAGCTTCGGCGCAAAACCCGCACCGAGTTGCTCGACCTGTCCAAGGAGATTGGGCTGACGGGCCACCAGAAACTGAAAAAGGACGAGCTCGTGGACAAGATCCTCGAGAAGCTCGGTGCCCCGGAAGGCGGCCAGGAGATGGTCGAGGCGTCGGTGGCCGTGGCGGTAGCCGAGCCGCCCGAAATGGTGGCTGAGTCGGAGGATGATGTCTACGTCCCGCGTCCGAGGCCCGGCCGTTATCGCCGCGACGAGGGTCAGGCGGAGGCCGAGCCGGCTCCGGCCCAGCCGAATGAGGGTGGCCCGCGTGAGCCCCGCCGCCACCCCCGGGATCGCTTCCGACGCGATGAGTATCGGGCCGAAGGTGAAGCTCGCGAGGGTGAAGCTCGTGAGCCGGCGCCAGGACGCGAGCCGGAGGGACGTGCGCGTGGTGGCCGCGAGCTCGAGGGCCGCGACCGCAGTGGGCGTGAGCAGGAAGGCCGTGGCCGCGAGCTCGAGGGCCGCGACCGCGGTGGGCGTGAGCAGGAAGGTCGTGGCCGCGAGCTCGAGGGCCGCGACCGCGGTGGGCGTGAGCAGGAAGGCCGTGGCCGCGAGCTCGAGGGCCGCGACCGCAGTGGGCGCGAGCCGGAGGGACGTGCGCGTGGTGGCCGCGAGCTCGAG
>QWHO01000700.1 GCA_021404945.1 bacterium CPR1 | reverse complement strand
GTTCGTGGAGTGGCCCGAATCCAAGCCCAGGCTGGTGCTGGGCACTATGGGCACGGTGGGCAAGGACCCGCTGGCGGTCGCCCTGGCCGGGCTCAACGGGCGCATGGTGGCCGAGAAGCCGGTGGTGGTGCGACCGGTGCGAACGGTAGAGGAGGCCTGTGAGGTGGATTGCCTCTATGTCGGCCCTTCACGGGCCGCCCAGTTGCCCGCCATCCTGGGAGCGGTGAGCAAGTATCCGGTGCTGACCGTGAGCGACCTGCCTGGCTTTGCCGAGAAAGGCGGGAGCCTGGGTCTCTATCGCGACGCCGACCGCATCCGCTTTGCCGCCAATCTCCGCAGCCTGCGCCAGAGCGGGCTCAAGGTCAGCTCCCGGCTGCTCAGCCTGGCCAAAATCGTCGATCGCGATCCGCTGCGCAGCCACATCATCGAGGTCGCCATGGACCCCGAGGCTTTTGTTCGCGCCGCTTCCGCCACCGGACGCTAAGAACCTGTCGTGGAACAAGCCCGCAGAGCATGATGGAGCCTGGTTTCGAGGCGTCAGGTCATTTCGTGACGGGCCCTGAGACCGGCTCCTGATGGCCAGGCTGCTCGTTGCTCTCAGCGCCCACGGTCTCGGCCACCTGGGCCAGTGTGCCCCCATCTTGAACAGCCTTCGGGGGGTCGAGCTCACCCTGGCCACCACCCTGCCGCAGGAGGTGCTGGGGCGTCACCTGACCGTGCCGTTCACCCGGATCGAGCGGGCTCTGGACGTGGGAGTGCGCAACCAGGATGCCCTCACGGTCGACCACCCGGCCACCCTGCGAGCTTACCGGGAGTTTCACGCCCGCTACCAGCGCGACCTGGACCAGGAGACGGCCTGGCTGCGCTCCTGCGCCCCCGACGTGGTGCTGGCCAACGTCCCCTACCGCGTGGCCGAGGCGGCTTTCCGGCTCGGCATCCCCTGCCTTGCGATGTGCAGCCTGAACTGGGGAGATATCGTGGCCGGATGTCTGGGGGAGGCCGATTTCTTACCCGCCATCCGGCGCGCCTACGCCACGGTGACCGAGTTCTGGCAGCCCACCCCCAGCATGCCCATGGCAAGTGTTGCCAGGGGTTACCTGGCTGGTGCCCGAGGGCTGGCTGCCCGGTCACCCCCGGGCGGTGGCGGTGGAGTCGCTGCCGGTGAGCTTCATCGATCTGATGGCCGGCGCCGACCTGCTGATCACCAAGCCCGGCTACGGCAGTTTCGCAGAAGCCGCCAACCACGGCCTGCCGGTTCTCTCGCTGCGTCGCCGCGACTGGCCCGAGGAGGCCTGCCTGTGGGAGTTCATGCAGCGACGGGGCGGCCTGCGCGAGCTGGGGCGAGAGGCTTTCCTGCTCGGAGATTTCGGTTCGCTGGTGGAGGAGCTGCTCGAGCAGCCTCGACCCGAGCCCATCGAGCCTGAGGGGGTGGCGCAGGCCGTGGAGCGGCTGGGAGCTTATCTGGCGGGCTGAGGCGTCGGAGTGGAGCGCTCGGGCGGATGCGCAATGACGAACTTGCCCTCGGGCTGCATTTCCATGGCTCCATTGATGGCCGGTTCGGGATCCTGGCGACAACCACGGGGAGGCGGAGTGCGCGTGGCCACCGGGGTGGGCTCGGGCTGGGCCGGATCGGCGAAGGCCCGGGCCAGCAGCGCGGCCGAGGCGGCTGCACCGCCGGCAAACAGCAGGTCGGCCAGGAACTGGCGGCGGCGTTTACGGGGCTCGCTCATCGGGTTTGTTGCGGCGGCGTCTGGGGAGCCACCACCTGGCCGGGGGCCAGGGGGCGGGCTCCGCCGTCCACATTGGGCTCGACCGGAGCGCAGATGCCGGTCGGCTCGGGGGTCGGGGTGTGGACAGGAGCTACCTTCCCCATTATTTTGGGCTCGGGCTCGGGGGGCTTGTTGCCCAGGTAGCGGGCCGCCAGCGCGGCCGCGCCCAGGGCCCCGCCCGCAAACAGGGCGTCGGCCAGAAATTGACGACGTTTCAGCTTATCGGCACTCATCGGGCTTTCACCTCGCCTTCCACCACCGGGGAGGGGGACTGTACTGGCGGCGCTACCGAGCCCGGATGGGGGGGCGCAACGTCACCCTTGACCCGGGGCGCCTCCACCTCGCCCCGCATGCGCGGAGGCTCGGGAGAGGGGCTGGAGGAAGGCCTGGGTGGCGGCGGGGGTGGCTCTTTCTGGGCCATGGCCCAGCGGCTGACCAGCCCGGCTCCGGCCACGGCCGAGCCGGCAAACAGCATGTCGGCGATGAATCGGCGGCGTTTGAGGCGATCTTCTGACATCAGGCGGCCACCATCTGCAGCTCTTCGACGTAGAGCCGGGCGGCCTCCACCGAGTCGCCGATCAGCTCGGCGAAGAAGCGGTGCACGCTCAGCTGCTGCTGGACGTCTCCCGGCATCAGCGAGACGCAAGCGCAGGGCCCACTGGTGCCGCACGAGGACATCTTCTCGGCCGAGCGAACGGTCACCGCCTGCACCCGGTCGAGCAGCGGACCGGTGTCCACCGTTCCCACCTGCACGTCCACCCGGGTGTCGGTGCCCACCAGGCGCGAGCAGGGGTAGAGCTTGCCCCGCGGCGAGACGGCTACGTCCTTGACCCCGAAGCTGCAGTGGGACGTGCGCGGCGAGCAGGCGTGCTGATCGGCGAAAGGCGAGACGTGATAGGGCTCGGGGGTGGCCATAGAGAGGAAGACCACCCGGGCCATGTCGTGATAGACCTGGCGGGCCGTCTCGCGGGCGGCTTGATCCCAGTCAGCCTCCATGTTGGGCAACAGCGAGACGCGCGACACACCCAGTCGGTACATCTGCTCCAGGGCCGCCGGAACCCCGCCGATGGTTTCGGGGTTGAGCACCATCAGCACGTGCAGGCGCTCGAGCTCTTCGGTGGCTGCCTCCAGGTTGCGCCATACCAGCTCGGAGGAGCTGCGCCCGTTGACGAAAGAGCGGTGTCGGTCGTGGTCGGCTCCCATCCCGTCGATGCTGACGGCCACCCAGAAGCCGTGGTGGCGCAGGAAGTCGAGCTGCTTTTTGGTGAGTATGGTGGCGTTGGTGGTCAGGGACAACTCCAGTCGTCGGCCCTGGCGCTCGGCCAGGCGCGTGCGTCGGCCCTGGCGCTCGGCCAGGCGCGTGGCCAGGCGGGTCAGCCGGCTCATGGTCTTGAACTCCAGCATCGGCTCTCCGCCGAAGAACGAGACCCCCACGGTCTCCTCACGCGGCCCGTGGAAGGCCATCTTAAGGGCCTTCCAGCCAAGCTCCACCGGCATCGAGCGGTTGAACTTGTCGCCTGTGTAGCAGTAGCTGCAGGCCAGGTTGCACTGATGGGTCAGAACCAGCGAGACGCGCACGGGCTACCCCCTCGGGCAAGAATGAGCTTTCCGCTTCCATGGTAGCAAACTCTCTGGGAATGTTCCCGGGCAGGAGCCAAAAGGCCTGCGGGCCGAATTCGTTGAGCGTGCTGAGGCGACGCTCGTTTCTGGCCGGACTGCTGGCGCTGGCCGTTTCCCCGGCCCGAGCGGGCCAGGCCACCATCAGCCGGGCCCTCCTGAGCGACCTGATCGCTCGCTCGAGCCCTCTCGGACGACAGATTCTGCATGGCTACGCGGCCGCCCCCGAGAGCTATGGCGACGGCCTGCGCATGCCTCACGTCGACCTGTGGTACCTGGTCGAGGGTAAGCCTCTGGGCGAGATGGTGCAGTGGGGAAACGTGCTGGTGCACGAGACGTGCCACTTTTTTGCTCGCACTCAGGCCCTGGAGATGGACCGGCGGGCCCTGTCCGAGCGAGCCAGCCTGGTGGTCTTCCCCGAGCCTGGCAAGCGCTTTTTCGTCCTGGGAGGACCCACTTTCCCGGCCCGTCAGGCGGTGGCCGCCTGCCCTGACTATTTGCGAGCCACCTTCCGCTTCGGCACTTACTTCGACAGCCCCGACGACAACCACGTCTGTCAGAAGGATGGCCTCTATGGACTGCTCGATGAGCTGAGCGCCTACTACTGCGGTAGCCGGGCGGCGGTCGAGCTGGTCAGCCACCTGGCTCAGCGACCAGCTGACTATGCCGGAAAGTGGCCTGAGCTGTTGGGCGGTCCGGATGCCACCATGCCCGCCCACCAGGAGTTTCGAGGCTACGTGCTGGCCTATCTGACCTGGGCCCGCGCCCAGCAGCCCGAGGTGTTCCGCTCGCTGATGGCCAATCGCGGTCTGTGGCGAGCCTATGCTGCCATCCAGAAGGCGTTCGCGCATCTTTTGGAGGGCTGGTATGGCCACCTGCCCGTCCTGGCTCGGAAGGTGGGGGCCGAGGTGGCCCACGGGGCCATCTTGATTCAGGGTCGGGGTCTGGGGTTGCAGCAGCAAACCTGTCGAGAGCTCAAGCTCCAACTGGACAAGGACCGAGAGCTGGGCGCTATGGAAGCCCGGCTGAAAGCTTGAAGGAGGCCCCCATGGATCTCACCCCCGAGGATCGCATCAAGATCTCGCAGGCCATCGCCAGCTGCTGGGCCATGCCCGACTTCAAGGAACGCTTTCTGAGCGCTCCCCGCGAGGTGCTCGCCGAGCTTGGGGTGCAGATTCCTCCCGAGGTGGAGGTGCGCGTGGTCGCCGACACGCCCGAAGCGGTCTACGTCATTTTGCCTCGCCCTGACCTGTCCCAGTTTCTGGCTGCCGTGCTGCCCGGCGCCATCGGCCGCGAGCTGCGATTGGTGCAAAACGACGAGCGCCATCTTTACCTGCCTCTGCCTATGCCCCCCTCGGGGCTGGTCAGCGCCATGCAGACCGGACTGGAGGGGATGGAGCCTTAGCAGCCTGCAGGTCTTGCTTGACGGTTGATGCGTTGATGACTCATAATCTCATCATGCGGACCACTATCAATGTTCCCGACCACCTGCTTTTGGAAGCAAAGAAGCTGTCGGCTGCCAGGCGTATTCCTTTGACCGTCATTTTCGAGGAGGGCCTGCGCCTCTATCTGGCGGAGCAAAGAGTCCGCAAAGTCGAGCCAGCCGGCTGGACCCTGCCCGTTTGTGACGCGGGAAGGGCGGTCCGAGGGGTCAACCTGCAGGATACGAGCGAATTGCTCGAGCTGTTGGCCGCTGCTCGCTGCGCAGGGCGGACGAGCTGGCCCCGCCGGTGGCCCAGGCGGCCGTGACCGGGCTCGAGCAGTCGGCCCCTTGCAGCTCTCGCCCGAGGCGATGGAGTTGATGATGCAGCAGGGCGCCGGGGCCTGATCCTCCACCTGCAAAGGCCGGCCCCGGACAGAGCCGGCCTTCTTGCGTTCAAGGGCGTTCTCAAAGTCG
>QWHO01000699.1 GCA_021404945.1 bacterium CPR1 | reverse complement strand
GAGGCGAACAAGGAATTCATTCTGTCCAACTATATAGAGCCGATCGTTCGCAGCCGGCCCTGCGTGGCGGGGTTCTCCATCGGGGCGGGTCCCACCCTCACGCCTCTGCCCGGCTCACCCTATGCCATCGGCGGGGTAGCCGGCCCCTCAAATCCCGAAGTCACCCCGGATGGCAGCTTCCTCTATTTGAACACCGGCGATGGTTTTGCGATCAATCCCCTCACCGGAGTGCTCACCCTGCTCGCAGGCTCCCCCTTCGGTCTGGGTGGGGGGTCCTACCAGACCGACATTCACCCCTCGGGAAGCCGCTACTACGGCGGGGCTGATGCGCCCGCAACCCTGATTCAGGTATTGGACATCAACCCCACGACTGGCGTCATGACAAATATCTCTGGCTCCCCTTTCCCGGTGGCCGAGAATGTCGGGCTGCTCGCTTGCAGCCCGGACGGAGAAATGCTCTACACTGCTGCCGCGGGCTCGACCAACATCCGGCTCTACGCGCTCGATCCTGTGACCGGAGCGCCTGCTGAGATCGATGACAGCCCGCTGGCCACAGGCCTGACCAACAACTTTTCCTTTGTCCAGGACCCGCTGGGAAGATTCCTGTATGTAACCCATCGCGGTCCGACCAACCTGATCTCCGGTTACCAGATCGTTCCCTGAGACCCCGGGAATCATCGCCGTGCCAGGTGGCTTCGAAACCTTCCCAAAGGAGGTGGCACGGGAGATGCGACGATGGTCTGGAGTGCTGAAAGTCTGACGCGCGTCGAAGGATAGGCAAGAAAAGTCCGTTAAAGTGCAGCTCCGGCGAGTTCGTCAGATTGGGCGAATGGACAAAAACAAAAGTGCGAGCACATCAGCGCATTCGCAGGACCGGCTCAAGCGTGCCGGGCTGCTCTGATCCGTAGAGGACACGCTCCAGGAAGAGCCCCGAAGGGGGCGCGGTCAGCTCGGCCGGGCGCCGGGAAGGGGCCTGGAGAAAACCCTCCACCTCGGCCGGCTCCAGCCGGCCCCGGCCCACCTCGGCAAGCACGCCCACGATCTGGCGCACCATCTTCCAGAGGAAGTGGCTGGCCTCGACGCGCACCAGGATGAGCTGGCCGGCCTCGGCCAGCTCCAGCGAGCGGATCTCCACCCGGGTGTTGGAGGCTTCGGGATCGGCGCAGAACGAGCGCATGTCGCGCATTCCGTGGAAGAGCCGGGCAGCCTGCTGCATTCTACCCAACTCGAGCGGGTCTTTCACCCACCAGACCAGCTTCTTTCCGAAGGCGCTGGGACGGCGGGCAACCTGGTAGAGATAGCGCCGGGCGATGGCATCGTGGCGAGCATGGAAGTTGCGGGCCGCGGGCACGGCCGCGGTCACCACGATGTCGGCCGGCAGCGCGTCGTTGAGTCGGTAACGCAGAGCCTCGGAGGTCAGGCGGACGTCCAGGTCGAGGTGGACCACCTGGGCCAGGGCGTGGACGCCGGCGTCGGTGCGTCCGGCTCCCTGCAGGTCGCCGGGAGGCTTGCCGGCTACTCGCGCAGCGGCTGACTGCAGCTCGGCCTGCACGGTGCGCTGGCCGGGCTGGCTCTGCCAGCCGCGGTAGCGAGTTCCCTCGTATTCCAGCTCGAGGCGGTAGCGCATCAGGCGAATCCAAGCACTGGCATAGACCGGCGTTCGCCGCCGGGTCTTTATCTCTCCTGTAGCTGCAGGTTTTACACCCGCCGGCTTTGGACGCATGGACACCCCCTGCACTTCGAGCACTCTCCCCATGGACGAGCGCGAGCAGCTGGTCACCGCGCTGATCCAGCTCGAGGGGGTCGATGGTCGCTGGTCGCCGGCAGAAACCCGTCCGGCCACAAACCCCCATGTGGTGGCGGAGGAGCTACGCTCTCGGGGGTCCCTCCCCCGCCTCCGCCACCACTGGGGCCGGACTTCTAGCGGCGGCCCATCCTGCGATTGGAGCCCCGCCCAGCGGAGCGATTTTGCCCGCCGTTGCCCGGGCCGTTTGCGTTACCGCGGTCAAAGCGCGGGCCCTGGCCGTGGTTGCCGCACCGGCCCGGGCGGTCGGGGCTGGCGCCCGGACCACCGCCCTGACCGGGCGGGTTCTCCCAGTTGGTGCCCGGGCCGCCGCGCGGGCCGGGTCGATTGCCGTCGCGGTCAAAGCGCGGGCCCTGGCCCTGGTTGCCGCACCGGCCCG
>QWHO01000177.1 GCA_021404945.1 bacterium CPR1 | reverse complement strand
ACGCACTCCCAGCGGATTCTCGCTTCGTTCTTTCTGGCTGCTGTTGATCGAGGTGGACTGGCGCTGGCTGGGAGCGCAGGTCGAGGTCAACCTGCTCTCGGGCCGGGGTTGCTGGCGCGAGGAGCTCAGACCGTTACGACGCGGCCTGGTCGACCGGGTACGGCGCAAGCTCGAGGTGCGCGATGTGCTTGGCCTGTGCTCGCTCGCCTGGGAAGTCGAGCAGGCCACCCGGGTGGTCGTGATGCCCCCCCGGGGCCGGCTCGACTCGGCCAGCTTGCTGCTCAGCCTGTTCTCGGGCGACGACCTGTCCGACCCGCTCGGCGAGCCCATCGGAGATCGGGTCGAGATGCGTCCCTACTCTCCGGGTGACCCACCCCGACTGATCTTATGGAAAGTCTACGCGCGCACCCGCAAGCTGATGGTCCGGGTGCACGAGCGAGCCATCACCGTCCAGCCGCGCGCCTGCGCCTACATGGTGGCCGGCCCCCAGGACGACGCCGTGGCCGCCCTGGCCCGGACCGTGCTTGAGAGCGACCTGCTCGGCAAAGGCTGGCGTTTCGGGGCGGACAACTCGGCCGACCCCACCTCTCGACTGGATGAAGCCTTGCTGCAACTGGCCCGCTCGGGCAACCCGCTCAGCGGACCCTGCGGCCTGGCCGGCTATCTGGCCCGGGCAGCCAGCGATGGTTACAAAAGCTGCCTGGTCTTCGTGCCCCCCGGCCCCGGGGGCTGGCTCGAGGCGGTGCGCGCGGCAGCGGCCCAGAGCTCCTTGCGGCTCACCTTCATCACGGTGGATTCCCGGGCGAGCCTGGCTCCCTCCTGGCGCTGGGTCTTCCTGCGCGAGCAGCGTGCCCGTCCCTCCCACAGCGGTCTGGTGGACCTGCTGGTCGGTCGGGAACATCGGCTGCTCAGTTACGACGACCGAAGCGGTGGTGTGCGCCAGGAGCAAGTGACGCGGAGGGCATCCTGAGGTTTCGAGATTTCGTGGGGGCAGTGATCTGGGGTTGCGCGGCCGCCGTTGCGGCCCTGCAGCTGAGCCTGCCCGGCCCGGCCCTGAGCGCCTTCCTGGGGGGCTTCCTGGGCCTGTTCCTGGCCGCCCGGCTGGACAGAACCCCTCTGCGCACCCCCTGGGGCGCCGCTCTGATTGCGCTGGCCACGCTGGCGCTGCAGCTCCTGGCCCGTCTCCCCGCCGGGCTCCCCTCCCTGGGAAGGCTGACCGGGGCTTCCAACCTGCTGCTCTTGACCGAAATCCTTTCCTGGTTCTGCTTGAGCCTTACCACGGTGGCCTTCTGGCACTTCCTGAGCCGGCGCATCCGCTTCTTCTCGGGCCTGGAGCTGGCCATCGTAGTGGGCATCCTGGCCAGTCCCTTTGCAGCCCACCGGGGCGGCTTCATCAACCGGCCCTACTTCCTGGTCGACCCGCTCTGGTCGCGAGGCTACGACCCGGTGCCGGTGCTGTTCGCCCTGGGGGCCCTGGCGGCCACCGCGGGCGCCCTGGTCACCCTGGGTCGCAGCTCGCGGCGGGGGCACATGCTCGACGCCCTGCTCATCCCCTTGCTCCTTCTCCTGATCTTCGCGCTCTTGCCATCGCGGGCTCTGCGGGACTGGTTCCCGGACAAGGCCGAGTCCATGGGCCTTACCGGCAAGCCTCGCGAAGGGGGAAAAGGCAAAGGCAACGAGCGACCCCAGAACGAGATGGAGCTCGAGGACAACCACGAGCAGTCCCACTCCCCTACCCCCGTCGCCGTGGTCTTGCTGCAAGACGACTATACCCCCCCTTCGGGCGCCTACTACTTCCGCCAGACCGCCTTCTCGGTCTACAACGGACGGCGACTGGTGGCCGACCTGGTGGGCCAGGGCGACAAAGACATCCCCATCGGCTTTCCGGCGCCCGGCCTGGAGACCAGCCTGCCCGGCCGGCCCGCCAGCCAGGTTCCCACCCGCAAGCTGAAGACCACCGTGGCCCTGATCTCCAGCCACACCCGGCCCATCGGCCTGATCACCCCCGAACGCTTCATCTCCCAGAGCAATCCCAACCCCGAGCAGTTCTGGAAGGCCTACGAGGTGGAGTCGGAGGTCTTGCTGGGAGACGAGATGATGCTGCTCGGGCGGCCGGCCGGCGAGAGCGGCTGGAGCCCCGAGTTATGGAAGCAGTACACCGAAGTCCCGCCCGACCCGCGCTACAAAGAGCTGGCCGACGAGGTGTGCGAGCGGCTGCGACCCGAGCTACGCCGCGATCCCTATGCCCAGGCCCTGGCGGTGCGATTCTTCCTGGAGAAGGAAGGCATCTACTCGCTGCGATCGCGGCACATGCACGCGGCCGAGCCGGTGGCCGACTTCCTCTTCGGCGACAAGACCGGCTACTGCGTCCACTTCGCCCACGCCGCCGTTTACCTGATGCGCTCGCAAGGGGTCCCGGCCCGGGTGGGGGCGGGCTACTACTCGGATGCGCGCAACCGAGGGCGAGGCTCGAGCATCCTGATCCGCAGTGGTGAGGCCCACGCCTGGCCGGAGATCTACCTGCAGGGGGTGGGCTGGGTGGTGGTGGACATCTCCCCCGAGCGCTCGCTGGTGCCCGAGATGTCCAGCCCCGACCCCGAGTTGCAGCGCATGCTCGGACAGATGGCCCGCAACGAGAAAGACGAGCTGCGGGGCGAGCGCAAGAACCTGCGCGAGATGCTGCTCCGCTTCCTCCTGCTCGCCTTGAAAGTTCTCCTGCTGGCCGCCCTGGTGACCATGCTGGGGCTGGGGGCCTGGAAGGTGTGGCGTCGGCTGGCCTTCCACTATGGCCCCGAGTCGCGAGCTCTGGGCCGGGCCTACCGGGCGGCCCTGGACGCCCTCAGCGACGTGGGCATCCGCCGCCAGTACGGGCAGGGACGGCTGGACTTTGCCCGCGAGCAGCAAGAACGATTCCCGGAGCTGCTCGAGCTGACCCGCATGCACCTCGACCGGGTCATGGGCCCGCCGGGCACGCCGCCCGCCACCCGCTCCGAGGCAGTCCGTCGCTATCGCGAGCTAACCCGCTCGATCCGCTCCCAGGTCAAGCCGGCCCGCCGGCTGCTGGGTGCCCTCAACCCCTTCAGCTGGCTGCTGGTCAAATGAGAAAGGACCCCCTGTGACTGCAAACCCTACCCGAGAACAGGCTCTGGAGAACGCCTCCCAGGTCATCGAGCGGCTGCGAAAACGCTGCCAGCACGCTATTCGAGGCCGAGAAGACGTGATCGACCTCTTGCTCATCGCGCTCATGGCCGATGGTCACGTGCTGCTCGAAGATTACCCCGGCTCGGGCAAGACCACGCTGGCCAAGACGCTGGGCGACTCCATCATCGACGACAACCCCCAGGAAAAGATCGCCGCCTTCCGCCGCATCCAGTTCACCCCCGACCTCTTGCCCTCGGACATCACGGGTGTCTCGGTCTTCGAGCCCGACAAGGGCACCTTCGAGTTCCGTCCCGGACCCATCTTCGCCCACGTAGTGGTAGGCGACGAGATCAACCGCACCTCACCCAAGGTGCAGGCGGCCATGCTCGAAGCCATGGCCGAGAAACAGGTCACCGTGGACAACGTTTCCCACCAGCTCGACGACCTCTTTTTCGTGATCGCCACCCAGAACCCGCGCGACCAGGCCGGCACCTATCCCCTGCCCGTGGCCCAGCTCGACCGCTTCCTGTTCAAGATCCGCATGGTCGACATCGAGCGCTCGGCCGAGATCGATGTGCTCGCAAGCTACAAGAAGCGGCGCGCCGAGTCGACCGAGGAGCTGCCCCGGGTCACTCGCAGTCAGGTGATGGAGGCCCGCCGGGCCATCGACGAGCACGTGCACATCCATCCTGAGGTGCACACCTGCCTGGTGGACATCGCCCGCAACCTGCGAAAATCTCCCCAGGTCATGCAGGGAGTCTCCACCCGCAGCCTGGTGTTGCTGCTGCCGGCCGTGCAGGCGGAAGCTCTGATGCGCAAGCGCAACTACGTGCTGCCGGAAGACATCGAGAGGCTGGCGCCCCACGTCTTCACCCACCGCATGGAGCTGGCCCCGGGGGCCGAGGACCCCCACCGCCTCATCAAGGAATGCGCCAAACCAGCCCTGGAAGCGCTCAGCCGGCAGGCACTCAAGTCGTGAAGCTGCGCCTTCTGCTGCTGGCGGCCCTGCTGCTCCTGGCTCCGGCCATGGCTCAGAGCGAGCTTGACGAAGGCTCAGTGGGGATGGAAGCCCGCGCGGCCCTGGAATCAGACAACCTGATCAAGCTACGCGAGAAAGCTCGCGAAATCTTGATCCAGCACCCCGATTCGGTGGCCGGGCACTTCTTCATGGGCTACTCCCTGCACCGCTCCGAGGGCGACTTGCCGCGCTCGCGCTACCACCTGGTCAAAGCCCGACAGCTGTTCGAAAGGCGCTATGGCAAGCTGCCCGGCCCTCAGGCGTTCGGCTGGCTCGAGCGCATCCTGAGCGAGCTGGCCGGAGTCTCTGGCGAGATGGATCTCTACGCCGAGCAGATCGAGGTCATGGAAGCCTATAACGCCATGTACCGGAGCCTGATGAACGGGGATCCCCCCATCGTGGTCGAGTTCGCCTGGCCTCTGATGAAGCTCGGCAGAGAAGAGGAGGCCCGCCAGAAGATCAAGCAGTCGCTCGAGAATGGCGGGATGTTCTCGCGCTCGGTGGCTCTCAACACTCTCGGCGCCATCGAGATGGAGACGGGCAGCAGTCGCAAGTCCTATGAAGTCTTCAAGATGCTGCTCAAGGAGGTGGGGCCCTTCGGGGGCTGCACCTTCCTTCGCAACGGTGGCGAGGCAGCCTGCATGGTGGGCGACTTCGCCCAGGCCGAGCGTTACTATCTGCAGGCCACCGAGTTCTTCGAGCCGGAGGGCTACTCCAACCCCTGGTGGGACCTGGCCAACCTCTACACCGCCGAGGCCCGCTTTCCCGAGGCGGTGCAGGCGGTTCAGAACATGTACCTGTGGTCTTCGCGCATGGAGTCGTTTCTGGCCCAGCAAGACTATGCCGAGCAGCAGCAGGCCACGGCCGAGCTTCTCTTGCAGCTCGGTTACAGCGAGCAGGCGATGCTCTCGGCCGGCCGGGCCGTGCGCCGGCCCGACCGCCAGGGGGGCAACTCCAACCAGCGTGATCAGTGGGAGGCGGGGAACCTGATCCTGTACCGCGCCACCCTGCTCAACCGCGATCAGTCCATCCGCGAGGAGATGTCCTGGAGCCACGGGCGCCGCTGGTGGGATCTCTACCTCTCGCGCCAGAGCCTGGGCTACCTGGCCTGGTCGGCAGGGCGCCGGGCGGTCGCCGTGGCCGCCGCCAACGACCGGGTGGTCAAGAGCCTGCGCGTCTTTTCGGCCGGGACGATCATGATGGCCGACTGGCACCGGCCCGATCTGGTGGAGCTGTATGGCCCCGGGGTGGTGGCCGCCGGCCTGGACGAGCTGCGCCAGGGCAGGTTCGATGATCTGGACCATCAGGAGCCCTACCTGAAGGTGCTGGAGGCCGAGGTCAACGCCCTGACCGGCAATCCGGCCCGGGCCCTGGAGCTGATCGACCTGGCCCTGCAGAAGCTCCCCGAGGCCGAGTCGCTGGTGCGCTCCCGGGCCATGGCTCGGGCCGCCCAGATGGAAGAGGCTCGCGGCGATATGCCCAGGGCTCTCTCGCGCTACCAGCAGGTGCTGGAGACCGCCCCGGCCATGCTGCGCTTGCTCCGGCTGCGCCTGCCGGTGCGCATCGAAGGAGCTACCGGGCTGCTGGCCCGGGTCCGCCGCCAGCTGCTCAGCTCGCCCCGCTTCCGCGAGGACGAGGACGGACTGCGCCTGTCGCTCTCGGGCGGGGAAGGTGCCCTCAGCGCCCGGCTGCTGGGCCCGGACGGCTCGGTGGTCAGCCAGGCCGAAGGCAAGACCGTGGACGAGCTGGTGGAGGCCATCCACCGCCAGACCTTCTCGCCCAGGGTCAACCTGAGCCAGGCTGACCTGAACTCACTGGACGGCTCCAACATCACCGGCACGGTGCAGAGCACCAACGTGCAACAGCTGTTCAAGCAGCCCTGAATGCGGCCCCATGGCACGAATCCGCCTCGCCTACGCCCTGGCTTTCCTGCTCTTGCTGGCGGTCGAGGTGGCCATCGCCCTGTTCGTCCGTGACCGGCTCGTCCGCCCGCTGGTCGGCGACATGCTGGTGGTTATCCTGCTCTACTGCCTGCTCCAGGCGGTCTTTCTGGTCCGGCCCGCGGCCGGGGCGCTGGGAGTATTTGCCTTCGCCTGCCTGATCGAAGGTCTGCAGGCCGTGAATTACGCCGCCTGGCTGGGGGTGGACCACATCGGCTGGGCGCGGGTCATGCTGGGAACGACCTTCTCCTGGATGGACCTGGTGGCCTATGCGGTGGGCTGCGCGCTGGTGCGTTTGGACCCTCGCTGGAGGTGAGCGATCTGGCTCTGAGGATCAGCTTTCTGGCTCAGGGAGCAACCTGGCAACCACTCGATTCTCGATATCGAGCAGCTCGTCTCGTTCGATCATGGTGCACCTCTCTCGCGACACGGGGGTTCAACTCCTCCCTGAGAGCCGCTGCTCTGGCGGGCCAGGCCCGGCCGGTAGGGAACCTCACGAAGGGGGAGCGCCGGCTTCACAGAATGCTCGCCCAAAAAGAAGGTTGCATTCCATGGAGCTGACCCCCGAGCTGAGAGAATTCCTTGATCGGGCCAATTTTGCCCACCTGTGTACCCTGCGCGCCGACGGCGGGCCCAAATCCGACCCGGTCTGGATCGGCCGGGAAGGAGACCGGCTGCTGGTGGGCACGGGCGAGGCCACCCCCAAGTGCCAGAACACCTACCGTGACCCCCGCGTGGCCATCTCGGTGGTGGACATGCAAAACCCTTACGAGGTTCTCCAGATGCGAGGTCGGGTGGTGGAGCATCGCAACGACTCCGACCTGGTCCTCATGGATGCCATCGCCGTCAAGTATACCGGCCAGCCCTTTCCCTGGCGCAGCCCCGAGGGGCGGATCGCGCTGGTGATCGAGATCGAGCACGCCCGTCTGAACAGGCTGCCCTTTCAGCACAACCCGCAGAAGGCCTGATCAAGAGGTCCGGAAGGCCGGTCGCGGAAGCACCCCTCATGCTTGCCCTGCTCATTCTCTTTCTCCTGGCTCTCTGGCTCTTCGTGCGATGGTCACGTCGCTGGGGGGCGACCGACGAGGAGGTCCACCAGGCCATGCCTGGCGACGAGTATGTCATGGATCGCTCCGAGCGGCGGGTCGTGATGACCCGGGCCATCAACCTTTCCGCCGAGCCTCAGATCGTGTGGCCCTGGCTTGCCCAGCTCGGACGAGGAGCGGGCTACTACAGCTTTGATCTGCTCGACAATGGCGGCAAGGCTTCGGCCCGACACATCGTGGGTTGGATCCCCCCTCCCCGGCTGGGGGATGCAGCGGCCATCGGGTATCTTCGCCATCTCGAGCCTGAACGCGCCCTGGTGTGGTGGGTGAAGGGGCTGACCTGGATGGGAGCTAGCGCGCGGATGGTGATCGATATCCGACTCTCTCCGACGCCCGCCGGATCACGCCTGGTCATCCGAATGACCGGCCAGGCAGCCGGCTTCATGGCCGCTCCAGCTCTGGCTCTCTTCCAGCTCATCGACGGCATCATGGCCATTCGCCAGCTGCTCGGCATCAAGCAGAGGGTCGAGCGCTACGGCGCGCGCACCAGCGACCCGGAGAGACCCGAAACCGGAGAGCGGGATCAGTACCAGCTTTTCGAGACCATCTTTGCTTGCGGAGAGCGTTGCGGAGTGGCGGGTAAAGAGGACGCCGCTCGCTGGCGGCAGGCGGCTTTAGAGGATGGAGTGCTCTGATGCGCGACCTCCTGCCTCAGAGAGATGCAGCGGTTCGCTGCGCTCGGGCATGAGAACCGACCTCGCCGAGGCCCGTCGCCTCCTGCACCGGGCCCGGCGCATTACGGTCTTGACCGGGGCCGGGGTTTCAGCTGAAAGCGGCGTGCCCACCTTTCGAGGGGAGCAGGGGCTCTGGAAGACCTATCGCCCGGAAGAGCTGGCCAATGCCGATGCCTTCGAAGCCAACCCCGAGCTGGTCTGGGAGTGGTACCGGTGGCGCCAGGGCGTCATCGCCGGGTGCGAGCCCAACACCGCCCACCGGGCGCTCGTCGAGCTCGAGCGATGCTCGAGCAGTTTCACGCTGCTCACCCAGAACATCGACGGTCTGCACCAGAAAGCCGGCAGCCTGAACGTGGAGGAGCTGCACGGAAGCCTCTGGCGCGCTCGCTGTACTCGGGAGGGAAAGACGCGCGAGGATACCGGGCAGCTCAGGTGCGAGTGTGGAGCCTGGCTGAGGCCACACGTCGTCTGGTTTGGCGAGCCTTTGGACTCGATGATGGTGGCGCTTTCCTTTCACGCCGCCAAGCGCAGCGAGGCATTCCTGGTGGTGGGAACCTCCGGCCTGGTCGCGCCTGCAAACAGGCTACCCCGTGTGGCGGCCGACTACGGGGCCACGGTCATCGAGATCAACACCGAGCCAACTCCCCTGTCCTCGGCCGCGGACTTCTTCCTGGCCGGGCCGGCGGGCGAGCTGCTCCCGAAGCTGGTGGCCAGAGATGCCTGAGGGAGCCTCGTCTGGCATTCTCAGCCTGCCGGTCAGCGAAAGACCGACTCGGAAAGGCCTGGTCAGCGCCACGCACAGGCGTTGGCAGACCCGGCGGAGCCGGCAAGGTGGCTTACCAGATCGTTTTGGGATAAAAGGCGGCAATAGTCGCGTCGCTACTCACCAGGGGAGCATCCGGCAGAACCGCTAACGCTACGATGGTTCGGTCGGCCGGGTCGCGATTGCTCCATTGCAGCTCCAGATCCGCATCGTAGGTCTCCCCGGCAGGCGATGTCCCTCAGGGGGCAGAGTCGCGCTCTCCCAGCCTTCCGGAGGCCGCATCCAGGCCCAGCAGGGCTTTGAGATACTCTCCCTGGACTTCCAGGCGACGAAGCTCCGCCTCGGCGGTGGCGCGCTCGCGCTGGTTCACGAGAAAGACCGTGCTGTCGCCCATGGAGAAGCGATAGCGCTCTCCCTCCTCGACTCGGCGGGCCAGCTCGAGCTCACGCTCGGCGGCCAGAAATCGCTGATAGGCCGCCCTGACCGCTGACAGGGCATCCTCCACCTCCAGCAGAACCTTGCGCGTCTGCAGCAGGGTCTTGAGATCAAGGTCCTGGATCTTGAGCCGGGCCAGCTGAAGCTTTCCGTCCGCCTCCCGGGTCTGAAGGGGAATCACCAGCTCCAGGCCCCCCTTGAAGACCGGTCCCACCCCCTGATTGCCGACGTCCACGCCCGGGCTGACGTAGAGGTTGAGAGCGGGACGCTGGTTGTTCTCGGCCAGTCGCTCATCCAGCCAGACGATCTCGCGCTGCACCTTCAGGCCTCGAAACTCAGGCCGGAGCTGCATGGCGTTTTCCCGGGCCCGGGCCGCCTCCTGAAGGGAAAGCGGGCGCGGAGCTTCCAGCGGCGGGGCCTGCTCGCGGCCGGGCGGCTGCTCGTTCTGCCAGAGGAAGAAGGCCAGCTTCAAGCTGGTGCTCTCGCTCAGGCGCTGAAAGCGTGTCAGCAGGCCGCGCCGACGTTCGAGCTCCTGCTCGGTCTCAGCCACGTCGATGGGGGCAAGGTCCCCCGCCTCGGCCCGCTGGCGGACGACCGCCAGGCGCTCGTCCACCAGGTCGAGCAGGCGCTGGTTGACGTCCACCATCTGCCAGGCGCTGACCCAGTCCCAGTAGGACTCTCCAGCCGAGCGCAACAGGCTCAGACGCACCAGCTCGCGGTCGGCCTCGGCCAGGGGAAGGCCGAGCTGGGCTTGCTGCCAGGCAATGGATTTCTCGTTGATCTCAAAGCCCTGAAGCAGGGGCACCCTGGCCTCCAAAAAGTAGGTCCCACCCTCTCCGGTCAAGCTGGCCGGGGACTTCACGTCCCCCCGGTTGAGATCCATCCCGGCTCCCAGCTTGATGCCCGAGGGCGTGGTCCAGAAGACCTCCAAGCCATTGGAGTAGGCTTCCTTGGCCTTGCGGATGAAGTCTTCAATCTCCTGCGGGCTGGGGCTGCTGCTACCGCCTTCTTTGGGCTTTTCCTGGAAGCGGTCACGGCTCTGGGGCAATTCGTCACGGTCCCCATCCACGGGACCCACGGAGCGGTTGCTGCCGCCGGGTCCGGGATTGCGGGGGCGGTCGCCGCCTGGCTGTCCGGGGTTGGGGCCGCGCGCCGGCTGGGTGCCGTTGGGGTTGGGCTTGTTGCCCGCGCTGGGCAGGTGGCCGCCCACAACGTCGTAGAAGCCCGTTTCCTCGAAGGAGATCTTCTTCATCGAGATCTCTTCCTTCACACGTGCCACGAAACGGGCCTTGATGTCGTTGATCTCTCCGCCCGTCTTGAGCGCGATGGCCTGGCGAACCTCGTTCTCCAGCTCGCGCAGCGCCCAGTTACGCCCTTCCTGCCAGGTCAGCTTCTTGTCCTTCGTTTTGTTGCGCGCCACGATCTTCAGCTGGTTGTACCACTCCGTGATGACGTACTTGCTGAAATCGTCATTGATCTCGTTGTAGGTTTCCTCGAACTTCACCAGCACGTCGCCGGTTGGGTTGTACTTCTTCTTGGCGTCGTTGAGGCTGTTCAAGGCCAGCTGGTACACGTGCTTGGCCGCGGCCTTGCGCGCCTCCGTCAGGGCATTGAGCAGGTCGCGCTGGCGGATCAGTTCGTCCAGCTTGACGTTGTATTCCTCCAGCCGTGTCTGGAGCTTCTTGTCCGGCGTCATGCCAAGGCCAATGGAAACGTAATCCTTGGCGGCCTCGTAAAGCCCCATGCGGTCGGCGATGCGGGCCAGCTCATAGAACTGGCGGGCCGACTCCAGGGGAGCGCGCTGCTCTTCGGCAATCTTGAGCGTTTCTTCCGGCGTCTTGAGCACCGTGGCTGGAATCTTCACGTTGGGCATGTAGCCGCCCTCGATCACGTCTTCGCTGGCGATGGTCTTGCCGCGCGGCGAGTCAAGGTTGGTTACGACGTAATTGGCTCCCTGAAGCACCACGGTGCCCATGAGCACGTCGCCCGTGGCGAGTTCAAGACGGGCCCCGTCAATCAGGACTTCGAGGTTCAGGCCTTCGTCGGGGTCCTTTTCATTGAGCAGGCGCTTCTTGAGCGCGGCATCGACCTGGTTCCAGCGCAGGAAGATAACGCCCCCGGTTTCGGTGAGTTTGAAGGTGAAGCCGTCGGGCTTGACTTCGACCACCTCTCCCTGAAGGAAGCGTCCCTTGGTGCCGTCGGGCGCGTCGGCCAGCTTGATCTGCTCAGCTTGGACGAGGCTGGCGTGGGCCACGAGGGCCAAAGCGGCAAGAACGAGAAGGAACGGAAGTTTGCGAATCATTGGACGCCCCAGAAAGGCAAAAGTGAACAAGGGCACAGTAAGAAGCTAGGGGTTTCGGCGAGACAGGATACACCCGCATCGCAGTGAAGTAGCTTCAAACGGGGCAAAACTTACGGTTTTTCGCGATTCCCCGGCATACAACTACCTGACCGGTCGTTCATATTTGTGGAACGCGGCGTCGGGATGGCTTGCCCGCCTCACCTGCCGCCGCTGGCTCAAGCGGGGACGCCCGGCTTGACACCCGGCAAAAGCCGGGGGCGACGCATCGAGACGGACACCAGCGGAACGCGCCGAGCGCCCCGGGAAACCGGGGCGCCGGAGTTTTAACCCGGGGACGCCATGGCAGGGTAGAATTGTTAACACTGCC